>JBCDAS010000083.1:0-13788 GCA_039185235.1 Pseudomonadota bacterium | reverse complement strand
TCGGCGAACATGAAGACGGCGTTCTCCCGGTCGACTTGGCCTGCGATCTCCAGCAGATACTTCGCGTTGAACCCGATCTCCATCGCCTCATCCGGATAGGCCACGCCCAATTCCTCGGCGGCCGAGCCTGCATCGGGCGCATTGACCGACAGGGTCAGGCGATCTTGTTCCATGGCGAGCTTAACGGCCCGCGAACGCTCTTGGCTCACGGTCGCCACCCGGTCCACAGCCGAGGCGAAATCGGCGGCATCCACTTCCATCCGCTTGGTGTTGCCGGTTGGGATCACCCTGGTGTAATCCGGGAACGCTCCATCGATCACTTTCGAGGTCAGGATCAGCCCGTCGGTCGAGAACCGGATCTTCGTCTCCGACACCGAGATCGCAATCTCCGCCTCGTCATCATCCAACAGCTTGCGCAGCTCACCGACTGTCTTTCGCGGCACGATCACCCCTGGTGCCGTCTCGGCGCCCGCGGGCAGATCCGCATCGATCCGCGCCAGCCGATGACCATCGGTCGCGACCGCACGCAAAACCTTCTCGCCCGCCTCGTCCGAGACATGCAGGAAAACGCCATTCAGATAGTACCGCGTCTCCTCGGTCGAGACGGCGAATTTCGACTTGTCGAACAGCCGGCGGAGCATCGGTGCGGGAGCCGCGTAGGAACACGCATACTCACTTGATGCCATCACCGGGAAATCTTCGCGCGGCAGGGTCGCCAAAGCAAATCGCGAGCGGCCCGCAACCACATCCAACCGTCCGGTTGCGGGATCGGCGCTGAGGTTCAACTGCGCCCCATCGGGCAGCTTGCGCACGATCTCGTGGAGCAGATGTGCCGCGACCGTGGTCGCCCCCGCCTGCTCGACCATGGCGGGTAGGGTTTCGATCACTTCGATATCCAGATCGGTGGCGCGGAGCGAGACCTCGCCCCCCTCCGCTTCGATCAGCACATTCGACAGGATCGGGATCGTATTCTTGCGCTCGACAACGCCTTGCGCGCGGCTCATCGCTTTGAGCAATTGCGCGCGTTCCATACTGACCTTCATGGGCTCTTCTTCCCGGAGACCGTTATCGCCATTCCCCCAACACAGCGGCGGGAGATCGAGCCTATCCCAGATTTTGCCGGGATCAATGAAAGAAAGCGCAGTATTTGCCGGAAACAGCCGCCAACCGCGTCAGATCTGCGAAAATCCACTCAGATCGCATTTCGCAGATCTTTTGTCGGGCTTTGTCGCATCCCTGTTAATCCGTTAATTTCCGGAACTTTGTCCCCTCAGATCCGACTTTATCCGAGTTGCCGACCTGCCTTAATCCATCCAAGTCGTGTAGTCGGAATGGGGAACCTTCTCGACGCGGAGCTTGTTCTCCGGCGCGCTTTCGTCCTCGTGACCCAGCGAGATGCCGCAGGCGAGCAATTGCTCATCCGGGATGCCGAGGATCGGGCGGATCGCCTTGTGATACGGCGTCCAGGCAACCTGGCCGCAGGTGTGCAGCCCCTCGGCCCGAGCAGCCGTCAGGATGCTCGCGATATACATCCCGATATCCATGAATTGCCCAGTGGCGAGACGCCGGTCAAAGGTGATGAACATGCCGACGGGCGCACCAAAGAACTTGAAGTTCTCCAGCATCTGCTCCTTGCGCCGCGCATAATCTTCTCGTTTGATTCCAAGGAGTTCGTAGAGGGTGAAGCCCACCGCGCGGCGGCGTGCCTGATAGGGTTCGACCCATTCGACCGGGTAGTAATCGAACTCCTCATCCTCCGCTCCGCCGGCATGGATATGGGCGATGACGGCATCCGAGACCCGCTGCTTGGTCTCACCCGTCACCACCCAAACCTGCCAGGGCTGCATGTTATGGCCCGAGGGCGCATAAGCCGCGCTCTCCAAAATCCGCTCAATGCTGGACCGATCGACGGGATCGGGCAGAAACCTGCGAACAGAGCGACGCGAGGTGAGCGCCTCGTGAACGGTCATAGCCATCGGTCGGTGTCCTTATCTGCCTTCGAGGCTACGGCGGAGAACCTCAAGGTCTTCCGCCATCTGGCTGTCAGATTCCTTAAGCTTTTCAATGACTTTGACCGCATGGATGACCGTGGTGTGGTCCCTGTTCCCAAACCCGCGACCAATCTCCGGCAAGCTTTTCTGCGTGAGCATCTTGCAGAGATACATCGCCACCTGCCGCGGTCGGGCAACCATCCGTGAGCGCCTCGCCGAAGTCAGGTCCGACATGCGCAAGTTGAAGTGGTTCGAGACGACCCGCTTGATCTCCTCGATCGTCACCTTGCGCTCTACCGTGCGCAAGAGGTCAGCCAGGCATTCCTGGGTCACTTCCAGGTCAATCCTGCGGTTGATCAACGCCGCAAAGGCGAAGAGCCGGATCAGCGCGCCTTCCAGCACGCGCACATTGGTCGAGATCCGTTGGGCCAGGAACTCCAGCACTTTCGGGTCGATCTCCACATCGGGATCAGTGCGGCGCATGTCCTCGATCTTCTGGTGCAGGATGCCTAGGCGCAGCTCGTAATCGGCTGGGTGGATATCGACCACAAGACCTTGCTGCAGGCGGCTTTTGATTCGGTCTTCCAGACCGTCGATGCGGTCCGGAGAACGGTCGCCAGAGATCACAATCTGCTTCTTCTGATCGATCAACGCATTGAAAGTATGGAAGAATTCCTCCTGGGTCGAGTCCGTGTCAGCGATGAACTGCACATCGTCGATCATCAGGACATCGACCTGACGGAACTGTGTCTTGAACGTCAGCGTGTCGCGGAACCTGAGCGCCTGGACGAAGCGATACATGAACTGCTCAGCCGACAGATACAGCACCCGGCGGTTCGAGTGGTGCTGTTTCAGGTGCCAGCCGATCGCATGCATCAGGTGCGTCTTGCCGAGCCCGACCCCGCCATAAAGGAAGACCGGGTTGAACGAGGCATCGGCGGTCTCAGCCACCCGCCGCGCGGCGGCATGGGCCAGCTCATTGGGTTTGCCGACCACGAAGCTGTCGAAGGTAAAGCGCGGGTCAAGCAGCGAGGAGCTGAGCTTATCCTCAGACCCGTCCTCGGTAGAGGGCGCTGAGGCGGTGGCAGCGGTTCGCGACTGGTTCGCGGCCCGGGCAGGCATTGCAGCTTTGCGCGCCACAGAACCGCTCACGGTCACGTTGAGCCGACGCACCCTGGGTGCGGCAGCGCTTAGATGATGCAGGATCTGCCTGCCATAGTTGCGTTCGACCCAATCAGCCAGAAAGCTTGTTGATGTCGCCAGAACCGCCATATCCCGGTCGATCCGGCTGAGCGCAACCGGCCGGATCCACTGTTCCACGCATTCTGCACCCAACTCTTGTTCCAGTCCCTCAATCGCATTGTCCCACACCCTCTTGAGCTCTGCGCTGGACTGGTCTGTCCCTCTTTCGTCCCCGGTAACCATGCTATGTCGTATTCGCCCTTCAATAGAAGTGACCGCCCCCTTTCGTGGCAAGCGACCTCCTTTGTTGTTATCCCTGGCGCCAAGGTAGGCCTGTAGCCTTCCATCCATTGAGCCGCCCCCTATGGCCCTCCGGATCCAAATCGCCCTCGAATCCCTCCATGACATTCGTACAATGAAGCGGGCGATCCATCGCCGCGCTCAGATGGGCGGTGGCCTGGGCCGCCGCCAGAGACCGCGCCCCGGACCTGCAGATAAAAAAGATCTGCTCAGGCCCTTCGGTCTCGATAATCTCGCGCATCTGATCGGGAAAAGACGTGTTTGGAGTCATCTGCGGATAGACGACCCACTCCACCAATTTGAGCTCCCGCCGGATTGCCGCGAGGTCGGGCAGACCGACGAATTGCCATTCTGCCCTTGTACGCACATCAATCATGAGGCTTCGGTCGGTTTTAGCTAGCGTCTCATAGCACTCTGCAGGGGGATGCTGGTCCACAATGCCCTGCTGTTGCGCCATCTCACACCACTTGCTCTTGCCGCCCGTTACGCCACGTGGATATCCGGGTCGTAAGATTCGGTTCAAGTAGTTTTACGGGGTTGACGCGCAGAATCTCAAAAGCAGCACTGCGAATAGTTAAAATTGATAAATAAAACAAAAATATCACAGCTCACCTATTTGCGAGAGCCGCAGCATTTCTTGCATTAATTTGAAGTCGAGGCGCGTTGCTAGGCGCTTGGTCTGGGTGTCACCATGGTACTAGGCTTTTCTTCAGAATGACAAGTGGAAATTAATGGTTTGTAGACGGTTTTATGTACAAATAATAACAGATTGCGCCAGCATGGGCGCAGACCGTCATGTCGATTTTGAGGGTTTGGGACGGGCGTTTAGGCCATCGCTTTGATGCGCTGGTGCAACCGGCTCACCTTGCGGCTTGCAGTGTTCGCGTGCAAAATTCCTTTGCTCGCTCCGCGCATAATCTCAGGCTGTGCCTGCTTTAAAGCTTCGGTTGCGGCCGCTTGATCGCCAGAAGCAATTGCTTCCTCGACTTTGCGGATATAGGTGCGCACGCGAGAGCGCCGGGCTGTATTCACAGCGGTGCGCCGCGCAATCTGGCGCACACGTTTTTTAGCGGAAGCCGAGTTGGCCATATGATTCTGTTCCTGTCCGTTGACGGGTGAGCGGCGCTATTACAAGAAGCAGAGAGCCCGCGTCAAGGGCGCCAAGGTCTTTATTGCCCTTTGAATTTCGGGCTGCGTTTCGCGACAAAGGCGTCCATCCCCTCTTTCTGATCTTCGGTCGCAAAGAGCGCGTGGAACAGGCGGCGTTCGAACCGCACGCCTTCGGACAGGCTCACTTCGTATGACCGGTTCACGGCCTCCTTCGTAGCCATCACAGCCAAGCGGCCTTTGTCGGCGATCTTCTGGGCGGTGGCGACCGCTTCGTCGAGCAAATCATCGGCGGGAATGATGCGGCTCACGAGGCCGGAGCGTTCCGCCTCATCTGCATCCATGAACCGCCCGGTCAAGTTCATCTCCATCGATTTGGACTTGCCAACGAACCGCGTCAGGCGTTGAGAGCCACCAGCACCTGGCATGACGCCCAGATTAATCTCTGGCTGGCCGAATTTCGCGGTATCGGCGCAGAGGATGAAGTCGCACATCATCGCCAGCTCACAGCCTCCGCCCAGCGCGTAGCCCGCGACCGCCGCGATCACGGGTTTGCGGATCCGGGTGACCGTCTCCCAATCCGAGGTGATGAAGTCCTGAGCATAGACCTCGTTGAATGTCTTGGGCTGCATTTCCTTGATATCTGCACCCGCCGCGAACGCCTTCTCCGAGCCGGTGATGACCATGGCTCCGATCTTGTCGTCGGCATCGAACTTCAGGAGTGCATCGCCAAGCTCCTTCATCAACTCCGTGTTGAGCGCATTCATGGCCTTCGGCCGGTTCAGCGTGATGAGGCCCACGTCTTCACGGGTCTCGACGATGATGTTCTCGTAGGCCATGGATCTCTCCTCTTCCAGGCATCAGGAGGTGATAGCGATCAGGACCAATCCGGGCAAGCTGCGGGTTCAGAAGTAGCCCATCATCTTGCCAAGGTGCAGGGTCTGGCGCGCGGTCTCATCGCTGAGGCAGAGAAGCTTGGCCTCGGTGATCGACGTTCCACCGGCTGTGAGGCTGCCCGCAAAACCGCAAAGCGCGTCACGATAAGGGATCCAGGTGCGCTGCATCTCGCGCAGGTTCCCCTCCATGGCCTGAGGGTGGTCGCCGGTCGGGCGATCATATTCGACCGCCTGCTTTTTCAGCTCCTCCATCGAGAGCTTGTAGACCTCGTTCAGCAGAGTGTCCCAGGCGTTGAGCTCCGCCTCGATACAGAAAAACCATTCCCCCTCGGTTTTGGCCTGCTTCGCGCAGGCGCTCCGAAACTGCCCGATGCAACCTGACTGAGGCTCAGTTTCTACCAGACAGTGGCTGAATGCGTCGTCGGCGAAGACCTGAGAAAGCTCCTCCTGCCGCTCAAGCGGAATATCCTGGGCGAAGGCTGGCAGCGAGAGCAACAGCGCAGCAAGGGCAGTTCTGATCGAGAGGCGCATGGGCGGTTCTCCGGAGGTTCAAGCGGGGCGCGTTCTAACGGAAGACCATCACTCAACGCTGACAGCGGGGACAGTAAAAGCTCGAGCGCCCAGATTGGACGACTCGCCGGATTGTCCCCTGGCAGCTGTCCAAAGCGCAGGCGCTCTCCTCGCGATCATAGACGCGGAAGCTGTGTTGAAAGTAGCCAAGCTCCCCATCCGCTTGGCGATAGTCGCGCAGCGACGAGCCGCCTGCCGCGATTGCGTCGCCAATGGTCTCGACGATCTCGCCTGCCAGCCGCTCGATCCGAGGGCGTGAGATGCTGCCTGCCATCCGGGTCGGGTGGATGCCCGCGCGAAAGAGCGCCTCGCAGACATAGATATTGCCCAGCCCAGCGATGATCCGTTGATCCAAGAGCGCGGATTTGATCGGGGTCTGTTTGCCTTTGAGCGCATCGGACAGGTAAGCGCCGCTGAATGCGTTCCCGTTTGGCTCTGGCCCCAATCGTGCGAGCAGGGGGTGGTCGTCCAGCCGTTCCGTCTCCCAAAGGTCCATCGCCCCGAACCGGCGGGCATCGTTATAGGTGACCCGCACGCCCTGATCGGTCGTTACGATCACATGGTCATGCTTGCCCGGCGCCGCGCGCTCATGATGCAGCTCGACCGTCGCAGCCCCATCGATCAAGAGCCGCCCGGACATGCCGAGATGGGTGATCCAGGTCTCCCCGCCATTTAGATGGGCGAGCAGGTATTTCGACCGCCGCCCCAAACGCTCCACCCGCCGCCCTTGGAGACGCGCGCCAAACCGCTCGGGCAAAGGCCAACGCAAATCGGGACGGCGTTGGATCACTTCGACCAGCTCTCGGCCTTCGAGGACTGGAACCAATCCCCGCCTGACTGTTTCGACTTCTGGTAGCTCGGGCACGCGCCCTCCCGCTTCATTTCAGGTTCGCACAGCCGCGTTAGGAGTGTTTCAGACGCCTTGTTGACGTCCGCGTCATCCCGATATCGGCGCCAGACATCGCAATGAAGGAAACGCGACATGTATGAAGAAGACCAACTGTTCCCCGAGGTCAATGCCTCGCTCATTCTCACCGTGCTTCTCGCTGGCGCCATGGCGACGGTGGCCTTCGATTTCTTTGGCCAGGCGCTGAGCCCTTTGCTGAACGGCCTCGGCTCAGATTTCATCGGTGCAAAGCTCGCACCCGTGCCGCTGGCACAGTCGGTTTTAGCCAAGTTCACGGGCATTCCGGGTAAAGAGCTCCGCGCCCTTGGCATCCCTTACGGCATGCATATCCTCACTGGCATGATCGCCTATCCGCTCGGCTGGCTGCTGGTCGCCCGCCCGATTTATCGCAAAGTGCTTCCGGATCTGCCCTGGATCATCCCGGCTGTCCTCTATGGCGTCGTGCTCTGGGTCTTCGCGCTTTACATCATGGCGCATCTGGTGGCTGGCAACCCGCCCTTCCTGGGCTTTGGCAAGATCACCTGGGTCGCACTCTGGGGCCACATCGTCTTTTCCGTGGTCGCCGCCTGGGTCATCCAATGGCGCGATCGGAGCCTTTATGCCTGGGCCAAGCCTCTGCCAATTTGAATTGTGACGCGTTCGTCTGAGCGGGTCACCTTTTGTTCCGCGACTTCAAGGAACAGCTCGCGGGCGCGAAACTGGTCCAACATCACACAAGTGCAGTCGGCGATCCTTAGCTTTGCACCTGACGGCCATTGTCCACCCCATTCGACTTTGGCGACTTCTGACCAGTCATACTCTCTGACAGCACCAAAGAATGAGTGGGTTTGAAACGTCGTTTCCGTCCATGAAATTTCGGTTGGATAATGCCTTTTCTCGGGAACCGGAAAGTTCTTGAAAATGAAGGGAAGGCTAATCGCGCCTAAGAAGACCCCAACTAGCATAGCCAGAAAAACGACTAGTTTCTCTGCCGATAAATAACTGACGAACTGGGTTGCAGCCGACTGAAGGTCAGTAGCAAATTGGCCAGTGCTGTGACTGGAAACATCGAAAAAAAGGATTTGCGCAAAAATGAAACAAAGCTGAGCGTCGATCAAACCGATGATCATGACACTGTCGGCCTTTATGATGAAAATCCTGCCATCCCAAGCGGCATTCTGCTTTCGGTTCGTGTAACGAGATCGCCCGTACCAGCATGCGACCAGCGGGGCCGCCAGTGCGATCTTGATTAGCCAGTCATACTCGATCATTAGGTCATGGTCTTAAGTGAACGTATTTCTCGAAAAAGTTTAAGCGGGTTTGAAGCTTGAAGCTAGAGGAACATCCAGATTGCCACTTTGGCCGTTGCTGATCCCGGTGGCGGCCTCTGCCCTGTCCAAGAGCTGTTGACCCCCCACTAGGCCGCGGGACACAAAGAGGATGCGGTCATCCTCGAATGTGATTTTGCCCACGGTGTTGATCTGCCTCATGCGCTCGATCTGGCGCACGGCACTCCATGGGCGGGCGCCAGTTATCCCACGCGATGCGCTCCAGGAGAGCCCGTCAGCGTCCCAAACAATCTCGATCGGGTGGATATGGAGGGCCTGCGTTGCCTGGTCCATATTGCGGATCACTATGAGCACGATGATAGCCAAGCCCATTGCGGCGATCATCGCGATGAACACGGAGCTGTTGGCCCCGACATAGGCCCAGAAATCGGGATATTGTGGGCTCCCCAGGTATTGCAGAATTGGCGTGAGATAGATCGCCGGAAGAGGCAAAAGGCCCAGGATTGTCCGCAAAGGGGTGACCCGCGCGATCGCCTGAGTGCCATTCCAAGCGGGCAATCTGCGGTCCCAGCGCCAGAGGAGGGCAACCCAGCCTACGATGGCACCGATACAGATCGCGAGAGTACTCAACAAGGAGAGGTCTTCGACAGTGACGGTGAATTCCATGGTGGTCCGCCTTTCCCGTACGGATACTGTGCATAATCTTTCACATCCTGCTTAGAAGGGCAAATGGGCGCTGCTCCTATGCCGCAGAACTCTGCCGTTTCCCTTTTTGCGCAAAACGCTATTGTCCGGCGCATGAGCACTGACGATCAGACGACTCATTTCGGGTTTGAGACCATCCCAGAGGATCAGAAGGCGGGCCGGGTGGAGGGCGTCTTCTCCTCGGTCGCTGCGCGCTATGACGTGATGAATGACCTTATGTCAGCGGGCATTCATCGGATCTGGAAGCAAGCCATGATCGACTGGCTGGCGCCGCGGCCGGGCACGCAACTGCTCGATGTCGCTGGCGGGACAGGGGATATTGCCTTTCGCTTCCTCGACCGGGTGCCGGATGGTGAGGCGACCGTGTGCGATATGACCCAAGCGATGCTTGATGAGGGCGCGGCGCGTGCGCAGGAAAAGGGAATCTGGGGTGTCGATTGGGTCTGCGGTGATGCGATGGCGCTGCCGTTCCAGGATCGCAGTTTTGACGCCTACACAATCGCCTTTGGCATTCGCAATGTCACACGCATCGAGGACGCGCTCGCCGAGGCTTACCGGGTGCTGAAGCCAGGTGGGCGCTTTCTCTGCCTCGAGTTCAGCCAGTTGCCTGTGCCGGCCATGCAATGGGCCTATGACCGCTACTCCTTCAACGTCATTCCTGCCATGGGCAAGGCGGTCACAGGTGATCGCGACAGTTATCAGTATCTGGTCGAGTCGATTCGCCGCTTCCCGGATCAGGAGAGCTTTGCGACGATGATCCGCAATGCGGGCTTTGGCCAAGTGCGTTACCGCAATTTGACCATGGGGGTCGCGGCGCTCCATTCCGGCTGGCGCCTCTGATGTTCTCGGCCCCGGCGCAGATCTGGCGGCTGTTGCGCACAGGCGCGACCTTCGAGCGGACGGGCGCTTTGGCGGAGTTGTTGGACGCGTTCGGGGTCGAAGGAACGCCTCGCCTGGTCATCCGGCTGATCACCTGGCCGGTTGGTCTCTTCGGGCGTTCTGGCGATGCGAGCTTGCCGCCGATTGCCCGGGCGTTGCAGGCGATGGGGCCGGCTTATGTGAAGTTTGGCCAGATCCTCTCGACCCGGCCTGATGTGGTTGGCGAGGGTGTCGTTCGCCAACTGCGTTTTTTGCAGGACCGGTTGCCTGCGTTCTCGCGCGAGGAGGCACTCTCGGCCATTCGTCAGGAGTTCGGCTCCGGGATCGACAATCTGATCGACGACTTTGGCGAGCCAGTCGCGGCCGCATCGATTGCCCAAGTTCATCCCGCGACGTGGCGCCTGACCGGCGAGAAGGTTGCGATCAAAGTCCTTCGCCCGGGGATCGAGCGCAAGTTTCGCCGGGATGTCGGCACCTTCTACTTCATTGCGGGCTTCGTTGATGCGCTGGTTCCAGGCGCCAAGCGTCTTCGCCCAAAGGACGTGGTTGCGCATTTCGAAGGTGTGGTGAACACGGAGTTGGATCTGCGTTTGGAAGCATCTGCCGCCAGCGAGTTTGGCGACAACACCAAAAACGACTCGCGCCTGCGCACGCCGAAGATCAAGTGGGAGGGCTGTTCACGCCGGGTTATGACCCAGGAATGGCTGACGGGCGCGCCATTAGATGCAGATCAGTTGATGGCCGATGGCCATAACGTCACAGAGCTGGCCAACACGATCATCTCGTCCTTTCTGACCCATGCGCTCAATGACGGGCTCTTTCATGCGGATATGCATCAGGGAAACCTGAGGCTAGCGCCGGATGGGACGTTGATCGTGCTCGATTATGGGATCATGGGGCGGTTGGATACGGTTACGCGGCGCCACTATGCCGAGATCCTCTATGGCTTTCTCACCCGAAACTATCGCCGGGTGGCCGAGGTGCATTTCGAAGCAGGCTACGTGCCGCCTGATCAGGATGTGGACAAGTTTGCCCAGGCATTGAGGGCGATTGGAGAGCCGATCTTTGATCAGAATGTCAGCCAAATCTCTATGGCCAATCTGCTCGCCTATCTTTTCGAGACAACTGAGCGGTTTGGGATGGAGACTAGGACCGAGCTGATCCTGCTGCAGCGGACCATGGTGGTTGTCGAGGGCGTGGCGCGCTCGCTGGATCCGAACGCCAATCTCTTCGACGCGGCCCGGCCCGTGGTCGAAGGTTGGATCCGGTCAAAGATTGGCCCCGCCCAATTGGGGCGCGATGTCGTGGAAACCGTCCAGATCCTCAGCCGAGTCGGCACCCGCCTTCCTGGCCTTGCAAATGAACTGGTCATGCTGGCAGAGGAAGCGCGGACTCGCCGGTCAAATCCACCTCCGCCACCGCCCGAGCCACCGGCGCGCTGGCCCGCGCTTGTGCTTGGTGGGGCTGGTGGCGCTGCGTTTGCGGTTCTTGTCCTATGGTTCTTCGAAGCTCTTCGGTTCTGATCTGTTGGCCATCGCGTTGAAAATCGATGCTGGATAATTATACATGACGTGAGTGGGGTTTTGATGTATTCCCGCACCGTTCATGAAAAAGGATCAAAGCCTTATGCAGGGCCGTCATATACTGCTGATCATTGGTGGTGGGATCGCGGCCTATAAATGCCTGGAGTTGATCCGGCTGATCCGCAAATCCGGGGCAACCGTAACACCGGTCCTCACGCGCGCGGCGGAGGAGTTCGTAACACCGCTCAGCGTCTCGGCCCTGGCTGAGGAGCGGGTCTACACCCATCTCTTTGATCTGAATGACGAGGCGGAGATGGGGCATATCCAGCTCTCCCGGGTCGCCGATTTGGTCGTCGTGGCGCCGGCCACGGCGGATCTGATGGCCAAGATGGCGGGCGGGCACGCGGATGATCTGGCCTCCACGCTGTTGATGGCGACCGATACGCAGGTCCTGATCGCCCCAGCCATGAATGTCCGGATGTGGGAGCATCCGGCGACCCAGCGCAATCTGGCGACGCTGAATGGTGACGGCATCCTGACCATAGGCCCGAACGAAGGCGACATGGCCTGTGGCGAATTCGGGTTTGGTCGGATGGCGGAGCCTGCCGAGATCCTGGCCGCGATCACCCGCAAGCTCGCAGATGGCCCGCTCAAAGGACGACGGGTGCTGGTGACCTCTGGCCCAACCCACGAGCCGATCGATCCGGTGCGCTACATCGCCAACCGCTCCTCCGGCGCGCAAGGGGCAGCGATTGCCGCAGCGCTCCGCGATCTGGGGGCTGAGGTGGAGCTGATCTCCGGTCCTGCGACGGCTGCATTGCCAGAGGGCGTCCACCTGACCCAAGTCGAAAGCGCCGCGGAAATGCTCGATGCCGTCGAGGCAAAGCTCCCCATCGAGGCCGCCGTCTTCTGCGCGGCAGTTGCGGATTGGCGGGTGGCTTCGGCCTCGGGTTCGAAGATCAAGAAGGATGGCTCGGGGCAGGTGCCTGCATTGGAGCTGGCCGAGAACCCGGACATCCTGAAGACGATCAGCCACCTCCCCCCGGGCCAGCGCCCTGCGTTGGTCGTGGGCTTTGCTGCTGAGACGGACGATGTGATTGCCAATGCGACCGCAAAGCGCCTGCGCAAGGGCTGCGACTGGATCGTCGCGAACGATGTCAGCCCCGAGACCGGGATAATGGGCGGGGACAGCAACACGGTCACCGTCATCACCGATCAGGGCGCGGAAGCCTGGCCGAGCGCCTCGAAGACCGATGTGGCGGCAAAGTTGGCCGACCGGATCGCGGCAGTTCTGGCCACGGAGGGCGTCACGTGACCCCTTTGCAGTTCAAGACGCTCGAAAACCACGATGCGGATGTGGCCTTGCCCAGCTATGAAACCGAGGGCTCGGCCGGGATGGACATCCGCGCTTGTCTCGACCCGAAAGATCGGACGCAGGGGATTGCGTTGCCAACCCTCTACCGCGCTTTGATCCCGACCGGGCTGGCGGTCGCGATCCCTCAGGGCCATGAGATCCAGGTCCGCCCTCGCTCGGGCCTCGCAGCGCGTCATGGCATTACCCTGGTGAACACGCCGGGTACGATCGACAGCGATTATCGCGGTGAGATCGGGGTTTTGATGATCAATTTCGGGCCTGAGACCTACTACGTCCAGCATGGTGAGCGGATTGCGCAACTGGTCTTGGCCCCGGTGACCCGCGCCCACCCGATGCGGGTTGAGACCCTGCCGGAAACCGCCCGTGGGTCGGGCGGATTTGGCTCCACAGGAAAAGACTGATGCTGAGACTCTCGCGCAAAACGATGCTGGCCATGGAGGCCGTTCTAGACGTTGCCTACAACGCACGGCCTGACCCGGTGCAGTCCAAAGACATCACCAAACGCCAGGGCATCCCGCAGCGCTATCTCGAGCAGGTTATGCAGCAATTGGTCCATCGGGGGATCTTGAAGGGCGTGCGTGGACCAAAGGGCGGCTATACGCTCGCGCGCGAGCGCCGCAAGATCACAGTCGCTGATGTCGTCCGGGTGGTCGATCAGCTTGATGCCGAGACCGACAAGGATCCGATCTCTGCAGCTGAGCTCGGCGAGCGGGTCATCGCGCCGCTCTGGTCCGAGACGCAAGAGGCGCTTTTGGCCGAGCTTGACAAGATCACCATGGAGGATCTCTGTCAGAAGGCGCGTTCCCTCGACATCGCCCATGGTGTAAAGACGGACGCGGACTTTAACATATAAGGCGTTCCTCCATGTTCGAAGCTCACCCCCGCGGTCGCATCTATGACAACATCACCGACACGATCGGCTCGACGCCGCTGGTGCGTCTGAACCGGTTGCAGGAGAAGCTGGGCCTTAAGGCCGAGATCTGTGCGAAGCTGGAGTTCTTCAACCCGATCGCCTCGGTGAAGGACCGGATCGGTGTCTCGATGCTCCAGGCGTTGGAGGCCCAGGGGAAGCTGAGCGAGGATAC
>JBCDAS010000082.1:0-13901 GCA_039185235.1 Pseudomonadota bacterium | reverse complement strand
GAGCATCGCCATCTGGTCGAACATGCCGACTGGGCCGAGAAATGGGGGGCGCAGCCGGTTGTCGCGCCCAACGGTTCGGTCGCCAGGCTCGATGGAAACCGGCCCGAAGTGGTGGAGTATATCGAAACCGGCCGGGTGTATCTGGACGGGATCGCCCATGTAGGTGCTTTTGACGGGGTGATCCGAGAGCGATTGAAGATGGCTCGACAAGGTCATGTGGTGGTCTCAATCGTCATCGATGAAGAGGGCGAGTTGATCGCTGATCCGCAGGTAAAATGCCTGGGAGCCCCTCGGAATGGTGAGGCTTGGTCGGCCCCGCTCGATGAGATGTTGATGACAGCTATTGACGATGCGATTGAGCGCACGCCCGCGAAGGCAAAGCGGTCAGATCAAAGCGTTGAGGATCTGGTCAATCGGGCGATCCGGAGCGTGACGAATACCTCTTGGGGCAAGAAGCCGGTCACAACGGTTTTGATTACGCGGCTCGAGGACTAAGTCGGACGCCCGCCCGCGAACCGCCCCGCCGCCCGCCCCCACCCGCCCCCCTGGCGCGCAGCGGGGCGGTTCGCGGGCGGGTGGGTTTTAAGCGGCCGCGCTGTCCTTGCTGTCAGGCGCGGTCTCTTGTGCCTCCGTTGCCTCGGCTTTGACGTCTTCGAGCACCTTCGTTTGGTCGTCTTGGGGCTTGTCGGACGGGCTGGCTGCTTCAGCATTCTCTTCGGTTGATTCATCGGCCGGCTTCTGCGCCCGGATATCGATCAAGAGGAACGCTGGCACATGATCGCCCATGCCGACCACCGGGCCTGAATTGCGGGCTTCCGCCTCTCGCCCACGGCTCCGTCCGCGTCCCCGTCCGCCGCGATGGCTGTCGCGCTCGCGTTTGGGTTTCTCATCCTCTTGGGACTGTTTCGAGACGACGCCCTCTGGCGTTTCGACTTTTGGGATCTCTTTTTCGACCAGTTCTTCGATCTTCTCGAGATACTTCTTTTCATAGGGTTGGCAGATGGTGATCGCCATTCCCTCGCGGCCTGCGCGACCGGTGCGGCCGATCCGGTGGACGTAGTCTTCCGAGTGGATCGGAACGTCGAAGTTGAAGACATGGCTCACATCAGGGATATCGAGCCCGCGTGCGGCCACATCTGAAGCAACAAGCAGTTGGATATGCCCGTTCCGGAACCCGTCCAGCGTCGCCATGCGCACCGATTGGTCGAGATCACCATGCAGCGCGCCGGCGTTCCAATCATGCTTCACCAGCGACTTCTGCAGGATCGAGACATCGCGCTTGCGGTTGCAGAAGATGATCGCGTTTTTCAGCTTGTCGCCCTCACGGGTCATCAGGGCGCGCAGGCAATCGCGCTTCTCCTTGTCGGCGCGATCGCGGGCCGAGGGGCGGAGAAGACAGACGCCTTGGGTGATCGTCGCCGAGGTCGAGGATTGCCGCGCAACCTCGATGCGTTCTGGATTCGATAGGAACGTCTCGGTCAGGCGTGTGATCTCGGGCGGCATGGTGGCCGAGAAGAACAGCGTCTGGCGCGTGAAGGGGGTGAGCGAGAAGATGCGCTCGATGTCTGGGATGAAGCCCATATCGAGCATCCGGTCAGCCTCATCCACCACCATGACCTGGATGCCGGTGAGCATCAGCTTGCCCCGCTCGAAGTGGTCGAGCAGGCGCCCTGGGGTTGCGATCAGCACATCAACGCCGCGATCGATCAGCTTGTCCTGATCCTTGAAGTTCACCCCTCCGATCAGAAGCGCCATGGAGAGTTTCTTGTACTTGCCATAGGTCTCGAAATTCTCGGCAACCTGGGCTGCCAGTTCCCGCGTCGGGCAGAGGATCAGTGACCGAGGCATCCGCGCCCGGGCCCGGCCCTGGCTGAGGATATGGATCATCGGCAGAGTAAAACTCGCGGTCTTTCCTGTGCCGGTTTGCGCGATCCCCAGCACATCCCGGCCTTTAAGGGCTTCGGGGATGGCTTGCGCTTGGATTGGGGTTGGCTCGGTATAACCGGCCTCGTCGACGGCCTTTAGGACGTCGGGATCGAGCTCAAGCTCTGAAAACTGCATATGGTCTCTCTCGGCTGCTATTGGCAAAAGCGGCATTTATGGCCGCGTCACCCCAGCGGCCGGACACCCGAATTAGTGCCCTTCAGTTCTGGGCGGGACATGACGGATTGCGGAGGAAAAGTCAATCTTGGTTACGTAAGCGACAGGTTGGGCGGTTGGGGGTTGAAACTATGTAATGATTCGACTATTCTAGAAATATGGAAATCGAAGATCAAATTCCAAACCATTCCCCGGAAACTGCGGCCGAGATGTTCGCGGCCCTTGGTGCTCCTGTGCGTTTGACGATTTTGCGTGCCTTGGTACGAGCTGGTCATCCGGGGATGACCGTCGGCGCCTTGCAAGAGCGTTTGGCGATGCCCGGTTCCACGCTCAGCCATCATCTCCGCGCACTCGTTCAAGCCGGGGTGATTACCCAAGAGCGCGAAGGCCGCAGCCTGATTTGTCGCGCCGAGTTCATTGGCATCGAAGGTTTGGCGGCCTTCCTGATGACGGAATGCTGTGTGGATGTGGATCGCCCTGCAAGGTCGGATCTTGATGCATCGTAACGTGATCATCGCGCTGGAAGAGCCGGGACCGCATGGAGTGGTCCCGATCGTGCAGGGGCCTATGCAGTTCTGGGATCAGACTCGGACGAGTTTCGGCGCGGGGCGATCGCAGGCTGCAGAGGCCGACGCCACGAACATGTCTCAGCGCGGATTTGCACCCATCGGCTTTGGTGCACCGGAGGCTTGGGGCCTTTCTCATCGATTGAGGTGGTGCGTGAGCCCGTTGGTTTCGGATTCACGACAAGCTGGCGCACGGCAGCACACCCATTCGGCTGGCCAGTGCGCAGAGTTTTCGACGACCATTAGCCCGATCACGAACACGCTTTTTTCTGAACTGGTCCGGGTTTTTCCCGATGGATCGGTTCAACTTCTCGAAATTCGCATCTCGCTGGAGGAAAGCGATGACTGAACTTGTTCTGAAACGCGCGAGCGCTCTGTGGGCTCAGATTGACGTGGTTTGGTTGTTGGTAGCAGTGTTGCCGCTTGTCATCCTTGCTGCCGATCCCGCGCAGGCTAAAAGTGTACTGGGCTTCTCCGTCGAAGCATTCTTTGGCACGTTGCCTTTCATCACGATTGCTGTGTTGTTGATCGGTTTGCTTAAGGCGACTGGGGCCGAGGGGACGCTTGCGGAGGCGTTTAAAGGCAAAGAGAGCCGGATGATCGTGCTTGCAGCTTTGCTGGGCGGCATGGCGCCGTTTTGCTCTTGCGAGGTGATCCCATTTGTGGCGGCGCTCTTGGCGGCAGGAACGCCTCTTTCCGCGGTGATGGCGTTCTGGTTGGCCTCGCCGATCATGGACCCGCCGCAGTTCATGATCACTCTGGGGGCGCTCGGGATCGAATTCGCTGTGATGAAAGTTGCATTCGCGGTGATGCTCGGCCTGATGGGCGGCTTCGCGATGCAGGCGGTCGTCTTGGGCGGGTTGTTCTCCGAGCCGCTTCGCGCGCAGAAAAAGAGCTGCGGCTCCTGCTGTGGCGCCGGCCAGTTCAACAAGCCGGTTTGGAAGTTTTGGCCTCATCCGGAGCGCCGCGAAGCCTTCCGTGAGGCGGCGATGCATAACGCCTTGTTCCTGACGAAGTGGCTTTCGCTGGCTTATATCATCGAAAGCCTGATGGTGCATTACGTACCTGCTGAGTTCATCGCAGGCCTGGTGGGTGGCCCTGGCATCCTGCCGATCATCACGGGTGCGATAGTCGGCGCGCCAGCCTATCTGAACGGCTATGCCGCCCCGGCTCTGGTCTCGGGCCTGATGGAGCAGGGGATGAGCGCAGGGGCCGCCATGGCCTTCATGATCGGCGGCTCGGTGACCTCGATCCCCGCGATGGCGGCGGTGTTCGCCCTGGTCAAACGCGAGGTCTTCGCCATGTATCTTGTGCTTGGGATCGGTGGTGCAATCCTCTCAGGCCTGATCTTCAGCCTGGTTATGGGATGAGCCCCGCGCCGCGCTTGAGCGGCGCTTGAGCCCACCCGCCCACCCCTCGCGCGCCGCTCAAGCGAGGCGCGGGGGCCTCAATTAGGTTTCGAGGTTAGAGTTCGCCGTCTGCTCGGAACGCGTTTTGATCCGTCGATTGCTGCGCACGCAAGGAATGCTCGAGAAACAAGGTCTTTGTATCGCTCGAATTCTTGGACCTCTGCTTGATGATCGCGGAACAATTGAGGTGGCCCTTGAAGGCCGGCTTCAGGTGACCAAACGGCTCCTTTATCGATTAGCTTTGAAACAAATGATCTAGTGAAATCGAGCCGTCTGCGGTTCAATTGAATGAGTTCATTCACTGGGGCACAATTGAGCAAAACGTGATGCTTACTTTCGACAAAAACGGGTCTCGCAAGTGAGATCTCGTGCGATGCATCTTCCGAAAACGTAGTCTTTAAACGCATATCAGTTGGATACTTTTCAGTCAGATCGATCAGATTCCCGGAAGGGTCTCGCCAAACTGCGTGGTGCAAAGCTTCAATACATAGCTCGGGCCACTCGAGGATCTGCCAGCCTAGCACCATTTCGCCGCCGTGCTTTTC
The DNA here is from genome assembly GCA_039185235.1 of Pseudomonadota bacterium. Lineage (GTDB taxonomy): Bacteria > Pseudomonadota > Alphaproteobacteria > Rhodobacterales > Rhodobacteraceae > Thermohalobaculum. The sequence continues at coordinate 9,281 of JBCDAS010000082.1, read as the reverse complement.
TACAAAGCGGTTCACGGTCCAATAGCAGCCTCCAATTTGACCCTGTGGGTCATGTGCTACTCTTTTGAACTTTAAGCCAAACTGCTTTTCAACTACACGACGACGCGGATGCATTAACGATAGAGATCTGTACGGAGGATGTTCCAAGTTCTTCTCGAATCTATGAGTATGTTTCCTTGGTTATCGACAACGTGATCTCCGGATAGTCCCGTACCACTCGGTCGATGTCCCATTGCAGGCGCGTCATATAGACCGGGTCGCCGTCATGGTCTTCGGCCATTTGGCCTTTGTTGGCCTTGATGAAGGCGTCGATCGCGTCTTTCGGGCCGGAGATCCAGCGCGCCGAGATGAACTGGTTTTGCTCGAAGCGCACCGGTAGGCCGTATTCGAGTTCGATCCGGCTGGCCAGCACTTCGAATTGCAGCTGGCCGACCACGCCCACGACCCAGCCTGAGCCGATATTGGGTTTGAAGAGTTTGGCCGCTCCCTCCTCGGCGAATTGGGTCAGCGCCTTGTCGAGATGTTTGGCCTTCATCGGGTCGCCTGCGCGGCAGTTCTGCAAAAGCTCTGGCGCGAAGCTGGGGATCCCGGTGAACCGCAGATCCTCGCCCTCGGTCAGCGCATCGCCGATGCGCAATTGCCCGTGGTTCGGGATGCCGATGATGTCACCTGCCCAGGCGTCCTCGGCAATCTCGCGTTCGGAGGCGAGGAACAGCACCGGATTGGAGATCGCCATCGGCTTGCCCGCGCGCACATGGCGTAGTTTCATGCCCCGCTGGAAATGGCCCGAGCAAAGGCGCACGAACGCCACCCGATCGCGGTGCTTGGGGTCCATATTGGCCTGAACCTTGAAGACGAAGCCCGAGACTTTGCCCTCATCAGCGGCCACTTGGCGCGAGGCGGTCATGCGCGGCTGGGGCGGAGGCGCGTGATGGGCGATCCCCTCCATCAACTCGCGCACGCCAAAGGAGTTGATGGCGGAGCCGAACCAGATGGGCGTCTGATTGCCCTCCAACACCGCCTCTGGGTCGAATGCGGGCAGAAGCTCCCGCGCCATTTCGACCTCTTCGCGCAGCTTATCCAGCAGATCCGCCGGGATATGGTCCGCGAGCTTCGGATCATCCAGGCCCTCGACCGCGATGCTCTCGGCCTGTTTGTTCCGGTCCGCCCGGTCCATCAACTCCAACCGGTCGTTCAGCATGTCATAGGCGCCCAGGAAATCACGCCCCATGCCCACGGGCCAGGAGGCGGGGCAGACATCGAGCTGCAACATCTCCTGGATCTCGTCGATGATTTCGAACGTGTCCCGGCTCTCACGATCCATCTTGTTGCAGAAGGTCAGGATCGGCAGATCGCGCAACCGGCAAACCTCGAAGAGCTTGCGGGTCTGGCTCTCAACACCTTTCGCCCCGTCGATCACCATGATCGCCGCATCCACGGCCGTCAGCGTGCGATAGGTATCCTCCGAGAAATCCTCGTGACCCGGTGTGTCAACCAGATTGAACCAGTGGCCGCCATATTCGAACGACATCGCCGAGGCCGAGACCGAAATCCCGCGATCCTGCTCCATTTTCATGAAATCCGAGCGAGTCCGCCGGGCTTCACCTTTGGCCCGCACCTGGCCCGCCATTTGGATCGCGCCCCCGTAGAGCAACAGCTTCTCGGTCAACGTGGTCTTTCCCGCGTCCGGGTGACTGATGATCGCAAAGGTCCGGCGCCGCCCGATCTGAGGCGGCAATTCGGCTTTGTTATGTCCTTTGTCCAGCATAGCCCGCCCTATAGCGGGGCGATGGGACTTTGCGCAATGGTTTCGCGAACGCCCTCTGGGTGAGCGACGGCAAGAGGCAATGGACAGGACGCGCCGATCCGCGAGAGGGTTTTGCCCGACGTCGCCCGATCAGACGATTCTCCGGCCCGTTTGGCGTGTCTTTGCGATAGCTATGTGTCGGATCATTGCACTGGGATACGGAAGACGGCAAAGGTCGCGCTTTCACAGTTCTGAGCGCGCGCTCACCGCGCCTGTAAACCATCCATTAACCCTTTTCTCAGAGGTTAACCTTCGTTTCAGAAGAAGACTCCTGAGGAAGCCGAGCAATGAGCCTCGACACTGCTAGCATTGCTCAGCATGCCACCCGTCCTGCAGTTTCTGCCCCCACGCCCGATACGGCTTTTGACAGCATCACGGAGTTTGTTCTCGAGGTGACAGGCAGTGCGATGGGGCATCTCTCGATCGCGCGTCCGATCCGGGGCAGGCGCGCCTATACCAGTCTTCGCTCACCGGTCTCGCCGCCTTCGATAGACACCGAGCCAGTGCTCCAGGCAATCTCGGAACAGGTCTACCGCTCAGGCTCGCCGGTCGCGATTCCGGATCTGCGGGCGGAGCTTTGCGGAGAGGAACGCTCTGCTGAGCAGGACCTTTGGATCGCGTCATGCCTCGCTGTGCCTGTTGATGGATCTTCTGGGGTCCCGGCGGCGGTGCTCACAGCGGTTGATACAAAACCTCGCCGCTGGTCACCGGACGATATCGAAAAGCTCTCTCGCTTAGGCGGTTTTGTCAGCACGCAAATCCGGCTCCGGGCAGCATTGGAGCTTCGGGATACGCAGCATCAGATTCTCTTGCAGGAAATCGAGGCGCGGCGCTCGGCCGAGCGTGAATTGCATCGCCAAGCCAGTACGGATGCGCTCACTGGCCTATCCAATCGTCGGGCCTTTGAACGCGCGGCGCGGTATGTTGTCGAACAGACTGAGGGCCCCGCTGCGGTCGTGATGATCGATCTTGACCAATTCAAAGCGGTCAACGATTCCCACGGCCATGAAGCTGGGGACTTGGTTCTGACCGCCAGCGCGGCGCGGATCCGTGAGGGGCTAGAGGCCCGGCCAGATTTGGTCGCGCGATTGGGTGGCGAGGAGTTCGCGGCTTTGCTGCCCGGGTTCACGCAGGACGAAGCAGCTTGTCGGGCCGAGCGTTGTCGACTGCATTTGACCGACGCACCGATCCGGCTGGGATGCGGCCACTCGATTCCCGTCACCGCGAGCTTCGGCGTTGCCCCGGTAATGGCCGAGGACACTTCCATCGCCGTTGCACTCGCTCGAGCGGATAGAGCGCTCTATGGCGCCAAAGCCAATGGGCGCAACCAAGTCGCGTCGTGGGAGCGACTTAGACAAACCCGTCAGTGAGGGAGCAACTGGCGCGATCGAGCCGGACTCGATCAAACACTTTCGCGCGACGAAAGTCGTTCAGCTCCCGATCTCCCAGGCGTGTTCCGCGGAATGAGCGAAGACAGAATCGTGAAACCGTTTTTCGGGTGTAACGCCTGACTTTGCGGACAATTCATCGATTGCTTCTCTGGACCATCTCGTCGCTGCGTTGCTCTACAAATAAGGCCAGGGACTTTCGCTCAGAGGAAGGGCAACTCGCGGATCTCGCCTTCCGCCGTTCGACCATCCGGTAGGGCGACGAACACCTTGGTGCCGGGGCCATAGGCGCGTCCGACGAGGCAGAGGCCGATATTGGTCTCAAGCCGAGGCGACCAGGTATGCGCGGTCACATGACCGATCAGCGTGCCATCGACTGTGATGCTGCTCCAACTGTCGATCTGGCTCAACTTGCCTTCGATATGCATGATGATGCCCATCTGATGACGCGCCGGCCCCGCCTGCCAAATCCGACGCAGCGCCTGCATACCAACCACATCATCGGGCGCGTCGAGATGGACATAGCGCTCCATGCGAACCTCAAACGGATTGGTCTCGTCATCCGTGTCGCCGCCCCAGCTGAGCAGGCCGCTTTCCACCCGCTCCATACTGTTGGGGGTGCCTGGGCCGATGCCATAGGGCTTCCCAGCCTCTTTCACCCGATTCCACAGCTCGACACCCCGGCCCGGATCAATCAAGTAGAGCTCGAACCCGCCTTGCTTCGACCAGCCAGAACGCGCGACCATCAGCTGAATGTCGTCCAGCATCGTCTCAACGAAGCGGAAATGCCGGATCGCGCGGATCTCATCGCCCAACAGGTCGGCAACAACATCTTCCGCCTTTGGCCCCTGGATCGCAAGCGGTGCAACATCCGGTTCAAAGACAGAAACATCCAGCTCGCGCTCGGCGGCGATTGCCCGGGCGAAAAGGCACAAATCCCCATCGGCGATCGAGAACCAGTAACGGTCCTCAGCCAGCTTCAAAAGGATCGGGTCATTGATGATCGTCCCACGGTGGTCGCAGATTGCGACATACCAACCCGCGCCGGTTTTCAGATTGTCGAGTTTGCGTGGGCTCAGGATCTGAACCAGCTTTGCTGCGTCAGGCCCCGTCACCTCCACTTGGCGCTCGACTGCCACATCCCACATGGCCACACCTTCGATCAGCCGCCAATACTCGGCCATCGGATCGCCATACCCGGTTGGCATGAGCATGTGGTTATAGCTCTGAAACGAGCGGACGCCATCGGCCACGGTCGCTTCAAAATAGGGGCTGCGACGCACGCGCGGGGTGGGTGTGATCTCGAATACCATCGTCTGGTCCTCGTTCGGCGATTGATTGTCAGACATTTATCCAGCTCCCTGGCTGGTTCAGCGCCGAATGCGGCACCGCGATGTCGTTTTTCGGCGATTTTGCGCCGCACATTGCGTCTGGCCTGAACTGGCCTAGTCTTGCGTGGGCCTGGGAGGCTTGTTAGATCTGCCGAAGCCTGAGCTAATCTATCGGATACCCATTGCTGAACCGCATTCCGTCGCTCAAACCGCGCCTTGTGCTCGAGGAGGTCTCCATGTCCTTCGGCGCAGAGAGTGCGGTGCGCGATCTCACTCTGGAGGTGGGCGCTGGCGAGATCTGCTGCCTCCTGGGTCCCTCGGGCTGTGGCAAGTCAACGACCCTCCGCATCGCAGCCGGGGTCGAGCGCCAGACTTTCGGCAAGGTTTCCGTGGAAGGGCGTGAGGTATCTAACCCAACCCTACACCACCCGCCTGAGGCACGATCAATCGGGCTCATGTTCCAAGACTTCGCGCTTTTCCCGCATCTCAACGTATCTGAGAACATAGGCTTTGGCCTCCAAAACCACTCCCGAAGTGACCGCCGCGAGATCGTGCAGGACTACCTCGTGAAAGTTGGTCTCACGGGCTATGGGCCAAAATATCCCCATCAGCTCTCGGGCGGAGAACAACAACGCGTCGCACTGGCCCGCGCCTTGGCGCCGAAACCGCGCGTTATGCTGATGGATGAGCCGTTTTCAGGCCTCGACAACCGGTTGCGCGACGATGTTCGAGACCAAACGCTTGAGCTGCTCAAAGCCGAGGGAACAGCCGTCCTCATGGTAACCCACGAGCCAGGTGAGGCGATGCGGATGGCGGACTGGATCGCGCTTATGCGCGCTGGCCAGATCGTTCAAATCGGGGCGCCTTATCATCTTTATAACTCACCCGTTGATCGCGAGGCTGCGGCCTTCTTCTCAGACATCAATGTGGTTCGCGGTGTCGCCCGGAACTTCCAGACCGAGACGCCTTTTGGACGCTTTTTGACTCCAGGTTTGCCAGATGGCGCGAATGTGGAAATTGTCGTGCGACCGCAACACCTTAAGATTGAATCGGATCGAGGGAACACGCCAGGCTCGACGGTCGAAGATGGAGTGCCTGCCAGAGGCACAGTCCTGCGCGCGCGGTTCATTGGCCATGAAAGCCTGATCGAGTGCCGCATGGATCACGATGATTCGATCCTCAGAGCTACAGTGCCCTATGCTTGGATGCCTGAAGTAGGAGCACCGATGTGGCTCAGATTGAGACGAGACCGCTGCCTGATCTTCCCGTTTCCTGATCAAATTCGAGAATCGGACCAGTTGGCTGCCGAGTAGTTTGATTTCTAATGAAATCTGTATTAATTGTTGCATTGCAAAGAGAGCGGTGCGCCTTGCACGGTAATACAGGTTGGCTGTGAGGCTTATGGAGAGCCGCTGCGGTGGAGTGTTCGATGTTGTCACTATCCAAGACTGTTGTCGTTGCGGCGTTTGCCTTCTTGTTGCCTTTGACGGCGAATGCAGTGACGGTTTCTTTCGCAGGACCGACAGGTTCTGGCACACCGACAAGCCGAGTGTTTAGCGAAGGCGGGTTAGACGTCACGGTTACTGGAATCGAAGAAGGCTTTGTGGCGGGGATTGGACAGGACACTGGAGGCATCGGCGTAAACGGTGTCACAATCAACAGCGACAACCTTGTTAGCGATCTTGAAATTTTGATTCTTACCTTCTCGGAGGCTGTGAGCCTTGACAGCGTAACATTTTCGGATGCTGGCGGTGACAACGACTTCTTCCGCATCTTTGTAGATCCCGCCAACCCAGGTGCACCCCCGGCGCCAGGTACGACAGCTGATGCTCAAGGTGCTACAGCTGGTCTCCCGGTGGGAGTGGCCGCAGATCATCGCATCGCTTCCTTGGCTTTGACCGGTACTGTGTTCCAGATCACGAATGGCGGAGTGAGTTCATCTAACACGTTTTCTCTGTTGAATGCGAACTTCACTGCGATCATCCCGCTACCAGCACCGATCCTGATGCTCCTTGCGGGACTTGGCCTCCTGGGTGGGGTCAGTCGGCTTCGCAAAGCCTGATCTAATCATCCCAGCTTGACGGCTTGATTTCTGGAAAAGCCCCAGATCGGGGCTTTCCCATAGCGATTCCATCCCATATGTGTGTGATCGAAGAATGACAGCGCTGCGGATCGACCGGCGGCGCGGTAACAGAGGAGAGAGCGAATGGCTCCGTCAATTTGGCAAATCGCGATCGTCGTGGTCCTTCTCGTGCTGCTGTTCGGCCGCGGTAAGATCTCGGCTCTGATGGGCGATGTGGCGAAAGGCATCAAGAGCTTCAAGAAGGGCATGGCGGAGGAACCGGAGGCAGAGAAGCAGCAGCTCGATGCCACCTCTGAAGAGCCGATCGACGTGACCCCGTCTGCCGCGCCGGCTTCTGAGGTCAAGAAAGACCAGGCCTGAGCGCGCCGCCATGCTGGATCTCGGCTGGCAAGAACTCCTGGTAATTGGTGCCCTGGCGCTGATCGTGGTCGGGCCAAAGGACTTGCCCGGTCTGCTTAGGACCCTTGGCCAATATGCAGGCAAGGTCCGCGGCATGGCGCGAGAGTTCCAGCGCACGATGGATGATGCCGCCCGCGGGAGCGATCTAGCCAATTTCAAAGAGATCAAAGACCTTGGAAACGATATCCGTAAAGCGACCAAGTTCGATTTCGAAGCCCAGGGTAAGAAAGCTGCCGAAAGCTTGATGAACCCACCGAAGCCCGCGGACCCGCTGGCCGAGTTTGAGAAGGTGAAGAAAGAACCTGAAGCCGCAGCGGATGCCACCCAAGCCCCAAAATCTGAAACTCCGACGCCCGAGCCGGAAGCCGCGACGTCGGCTGAGACCCCGAAACCCTGAGCCCATCTGATGACCGAGAAGCATATCGAGGACAGCTCGGCCCCGCTGATCGAGCACTTGATCGAGCTGCGCAACCGGCTGGTCTATGCGCTAATCGCGTTGGGCATCATGTCCGTCATCTGCTTTGTCTTTCGCTTCCAGCTTTGGGATTTTCTCTCAGGCCCGCTTCTGCGCGCTGACCCAGATGCCGTGATCCAGACCCTCAATCCACAAGAGACGTTTTTTACCTTCATGAACCTCGCTCTCTGGGGTGGATTTTTTCTGAGCTTCCCGTTCATTGCCTTCCAACTCTGGGCTTTCGTCGCGCCGGGGCTCTACAAGAATGAGCAATCGGCGTTTCTGCCGTTTCTCTTGGCAACACCATTTCTGTTCATCCTTGGCGCCAGTCTGGCGTACTTCTTGGTTATCCCGCTGGCGCTCGATTTCCTGATTGCATTTGCCGAAAACACAGCCTCAGGCGATGACAGTCTGAAGATCGAGAACAACAACCGTTTCTCCGAGTATGTCGGTTTCATCAAAGTGATGTTGCTCGCCTTTGGCGCGAGCTTCCAATTGCCAGTGCTTCTGACACTGTTGGGCCGCGTCGGTATTGTCAGTTCTGAGGGGCTCGCGAATGGCCGCAAATACGCGATTGTTGGGATTGCCGCTGCAGCCGCCTTGATCACGCCTCCTGATGTGATCAGCCAAGTGCTGCTCGGCTTGCCCGTGTATATTCTCTACGAGATTTCGATCCAGTTGGTCCGAGGCTTCGAGCGCAAAGCTGCAGAGCGCGATGCAGAGGATGAACTTGCCGACCCTGATCTGGACGCCGATGTCGAGGGGCCATAATGCCCAAGGAAGAGCTTGCCCGCATCGCCGCCGCGCTGGAGCGTATGTCTCCTCCGCCCCCACCGGCTCCAAGCTTTACCGAGGCCTCGGCCTATCTTTGGGCGACTGAGCCGGACCGACTGGAACCTGTGGCGCGGATCAACCGCGTTGAGATGGAGCTTTTGGTCGGGATCGATCGGGCACGCGACACGCTGCTGGACAACACGCTGCGCTTTGCCCGCGGATTTGGTGCCAATAACGCGCTGCTTTGGGGGGCGCGCGGGATGGGCAAAAGCTCGCTGGTCAAGGCAGCTCATGCCAAGGCGTTCGCCGAGACCGGGAGCTGCATCCTGATCGAAATCCAGCGTGACGATATTCCTTCGATTGGGCGGCTGATGGAGATGCTTCGCGGCTCCGATCGCCGGTTCCTACTGTTCTGCGATGATCTTAGCTTCGACAAGGATGACACGCATTATAAATCGCTCAAAGCGGTTCTCGATGGGGGGATCGCGGGTCGACCGGAGAACGTGATCTTCTATGCCACGTCCAATCGGCGGCATTTGATGCCGCGTGATATGATCGAGAATGAGCGCTCCTCGGCGATCAACCCGTCTGAGGCAACGGAGGAGAAAGTCTCGCTCTCCGATCGTTTTGGGCTTTGGCTTGGGTTCCATCCCTGCAGCCAAGACGAGTATTTGATGATGATCCGGGGGTACTGCACCCATCTTGGCATTGAGATCAGTGACGCAGATCTGAGGGCCGAGGCGATTGAATGGCGCCAGACGAGAGGTGCGGTCTCAGGCCGAGTGGCTTGGCAGTTTGTCCAGGACCTTGCCGGACGGCACGGCAAGGCAATCGTTTAGCCTTTTTTCAAGAGTTGCCCCCTGGAGGCCCTGCAAGCAGGGCCTTCAGCGGCCATGAAAGGCACGTGCTTGCGCACGCGCCTCAGGGCCGAAACGTGGGGCGGCGCGCTGGCGGACCACAATCCGCATTCTGTGCGGATTAAAGCCGGCTTTGCCGGCTTTTTGCCCCGTCAGGGGCTTTGGTCCGCTGCGAGATGGGTTGAGCT
>JBCDAS010000081.1:0-14284 GCA_039185235.1 Pseudomonadota bacterium | reverse complement strand
TGTTCTTCCTGGTCTACGGGATCTTTAGCTTCTGGCTTTTCCGAGCAACCGAACACCCGACGGTCGGTGGTGTCGCGCTAGGTCTTGCCTTTGCTTGGGCGCTCGGAGTGACCTTTCCACTGGTAGCAAGTTAGATTGACGATGAAGAGAACGCCCTCGATCGCGATTATTGGCGCAGGCCTCACCGGGCTCACTGTTGCACGGAGGCTGGCAGACGCTGGGCTTAATCCGCGCGTCTACGACAAGGGCCGTGGGATCGGTGGTCGGCTTGCGACGCGACGCACAGATACGGGCGAAAGCTTCGATCATGGCGCCCCTTTCGTTACTGCGGGAGAAGCCCCCTTCCGGACGCTCCTCACAGACCTTGTGGACAACCAGGCCGCAGCGGTGTGGGGGCCAACCGGACCTTGGCGTGGACGCAAGCCATGGCATGTCGGTGTTCCTGGAATGAGCAGCCTGCCGCGCAAGCTGGCAGAGGGCTTAGAGGTCGCAAAGCAATCGGAAGTCAACGCTTTGATCCGGAATGGCGATGCCTGGAGCCTTGAGTTCACCAAGGACCGCGCCCCCGAGGAGGCCGATATCGTTGTAGTTGCGGTGCCGGCCCCGCAGGCAGCGAAGCTCCTCAGCCCTATGAGTTTCGCCGAGCAGCTTACAGAAGTTGAGATGGCCCCATGCCTCTCGCTCATGGTCGCGTTTGATCGCCCACTGGGCCTCTTGTTCGATGCGTTGAAAGCGCCAAGCGAGGATCTCGCATGGGTAATCCGCAACAGCTCCAAGCCGGGTCGTTTGCGCCTTCCGGAAGCCTGGGTCGCCCATGCAAGTCCCGAGTGGAGTCAGATGCACCTCGAGTTGGAGAGGCCCACGATCGCTGATGCAATGTTCCAGCTCTTGCCTGAAGCGATGGAAATCGACCTGCCCGAACCCACGCATCTTGCCGGGCATCGTTGGCGCTACGCCCTCACGACCAAACCGCTGGGCAAAGCTCATCTCGCAGAGCCAGACTTGGGTCTTTACGTGGGTGGTGACTGGTGCCTTGGCTCGACAGCCGAGGACGCTTGGAAGAGTGGCTCGGCTCTAGCAACTGACCTGTTGGCAGCGCTATAGGGCACACGATTTATCGACATCTTAAGGAAGTTGTCGGATGCACTCCTCGATAGTTTTGGGAGGCCCGCAATGAACCGAATTGGCGTCAAAACCCGCATCTATATTGGCTTTGGGATCGTTCTCGCACTCATCGCCGGGATGGCCGTTATGAGCTTTGTCATGGCCCGGCAAATCAATGACGTCTTTGTCGAGTACCGCACGACGGCTCGGCAGACACTGCAGCTCAACCTTTTCATCGAGAACCTGCTGTCCACCCGCTATGCGGCGCTTGATTACCGCTACGACGCGACCGGCCAAAAGGCGCGCGAAGTCCAAAGCGGCGTGAAGACGCTGCTCGAAGACAAACCCGACTTGCGCGCAATGTTCGAGGGAAATCCAGAGATCCAAGCCGAAATCGACAAACTCGGCGCCGAACTTGCAGCTTATGAGACCGCTTTTGCGGAAAACAGACGTCTCCAGACCGAAAGCAAACTGGCTGAGATTATTCTCTCAGAAGCGGGCCCGCGTGCTCAAAACACGCTCAGCCAAGTCATGGCGAATGCGGGTGACGCGCAAGATCTCACGACACTTCAAAAGGCGGCAGAAGCGTTGAATGCACTCAATCTCGCCCGCTTTGAGTATGAGATTTATCTTCGAACCGAACGTTTGCAGCATTTCGAGGAGGCGATGTCGCAAATCGAAGCGGCGCGAGAGGTGACTGCTACCCTCGAAAACATCCAGAATGATCCGGACCAGCGAGCCGCAGTGACCGCGACGCTGGAAGACCTCGCGCAGTTCAAAACCGTGGCCGGGGAACTCAAAAACACCTTTGAAGCCCGAAGCGCCAATCAGACTGAACAATTGAACGCGATCAGCGCCCGGATTGAAGAGGAATACCAGCTGATACTGACCACGGTTGTGGACCGCCAAAACACTCTGGGTCCAGAAGCAACCGCAACGGCGGCCGCGAAAATGCATGTGGTTGCCGTGGGGGGGAGCTTAGCTCTTTTGACAGGGATCATATTGGCCGGATTGATCGCCCGCGGCGTCACCCGACCATTGACGCGGTTGGCTCGCAACATGGTCGCTCTGTCCCAAAACAACCTCGCGATTAAAGTTGAAGGTGCTGAACATCAACACGAGCTGGGTCAGATGGCGCAATCCCTGGTCGTCTTTAAGGAGAACGCGATCCGGATCAAAGCTCTTGCCGAGGAGAAAGCCAGGGATGACGCCGCCGTCGCTAAAGCCCGACAGCAGATGATGGCAGAGCTGCGCATGGCTTTCGGCTCGGTGGTTGACGCAGCAATTGCTGGCGACTTTTCCCGTCGGGTCACCGAAGACTTCCCCGATGAGGCGCTGAATGACCTCGCCAAGAGTGTGAACCGACTACTGACCACAGTTAATGATGGGATGGACGAGACCGGCCGGGTCCTGGCCCGCGTCGCGGATGGAGACTTGACCGAGCGGATGGACGGGCGGTTCCGAGGGGCTTTTGCGGATCTCCAGGAGAACTTGAACCAAACGGTCGGGCGGCTCTCCGAGACGATCTGTGAGATCAGTGAAATGACGCGTGATCTCGGTATGAACGCGGATGAAATCGCAAAGGGCGCGGTGGCTTTGGCAGAACGCACCGAGCAACAAGCCAGCGCATTGGAAGAGACGACAGCCACGACCGACGAGATGTCAGGGGCGATCAAGTCAAACGCCGAGACTTCCAGCGGCGCGCGCAACTTGGCCAATGGCGCCACGGAGCGGGCGGCAGGTGGTGGACAAGTGGTCACCGACGCCGTCTCGGCCATGTCCGAGATCGAGGGGAGCGCCAACAAGATCTCCGAGATCATCTCGGTGATCGACTCGATCGCGTTCCAAACCAATCTCTTGGCTTTGAATGCAGCGGTTGAGGCCGCGCGGGCCGGCGATGCCGGCAAGGGTTTTGCTGTTGTGGCTCAGGAAGTGCGCGCGCTGGCTCAGCGTTCGGCCGAGGCCTCAAATGATATCCGCCGTTTGATTGAGATCAGCGCCGGGCAAGTCTCGAATGGCGTGCGCTTGGTAACAAAGACAGGTGAAGCGCTGACGGGCATTGTCGAATCGATCACTCAGGTCGAACAATCGATCGAACAGATCGCGACCAACAGCTCTGAGCAAGCGGGAGGGATTGATCAAATCACAACCGTGATCTCCAACATGGGGCAAGTGACGCAACAGAACTCGATCATGGCGGAGGAGCGGGCACGCAATGCGAAAAATCTCGCGGCGGGTGTGCAGCGGTTGAACAGGTTAATCGCCTATTTTCAGGTCGCCAACCCCGGGACGGCCATTCCCTCTGTCCCGGCCGAACCAACAGCAATGAGAGCCTGACTGCATCAGAATTCGCCGCCAACGGCGCCGACGAAAACCTAGCAACCGCCAATCCCCCATGACATTGGGATCAATTGCCTCTACATGCAGCGAGGAAGTCCCGACCCAGAGTAGGCAATCATGTCAGACATTACACTTCATCAGGGCGACCTCCCGGCCGATCTCGACCTTGGTCCTGTCGTCGCCATTGATAGCGAAACAATGGGCTTGAACCCACATCGCGATCGTCTCTGCTTGGTCCAGCTCTCTTCGGGTGACGGCTCGGTGCATCTGGTGCAGATAGCTCAAGGACAAACCGAGGCACCGAACCTGACGGCCATGCTGGCAGATCCCGAGGTGCTGAAGCTTTTCCATTTCGGGCGCTTCGACATTGCTGTGCTGGCGCATACTTTCGGAGTGACGGCGCGGCCAGTCTATTGCACGAAGATTGCCTCAAAACTGGTGCGCACCTTTACCGACCGGCATGGGCTGAGAAATCTCTGCCAAGATCTCCTGGGCGTGGATATCTCGAAACAGCAGCAAAGCTCGGACTGGGGGGCGGCGCATCTGAGCGAGGCGCAGATGAGCTACGCCGCCTCGGACGTTCTTTACCTCCACCAGATCCGCGCGGAGCTGGACCGCCGCCTCGCGCGTGAGGGTCGGACCGAGATTGCAGCGGCTTGTTTCCAATTCCTGCCTGATCGTGCCAAACTGGACCTCGCCGGTTGGCCTGAGGTGGACATCTTCGATCACTGACGCGAGCGGATATGCAAAATCGCGATGAAGTCATGGCAACCGGGCGGCGGGTTCTCTCACTCGAGGCGAAGGCCCTCTCCAAGTTTGCCGATGAGCTAACCGAGGCATTCGTCGCCGCGGTTGACATGATGCTGCAAGCCAAGGGCCGGATTATCGTCTCGGGCATGGGAAAATCCGGCCATGTCGGCAAGAAGATCGCGGCGACGCTGGCGTCGACGGGCACTCCCGCTCAGTTCGTCCATCCGGCCGAGGCAAGCCATGGTGACCTCGGTATGATCACGGACCAGGATGTGGCATTGGTCTTGTCAAACTCAGGCGAGACCAAGGAACTGGCTGACATCATCGCGCATACCAGGCGCTTCAAGATTCCTTTGATCGGTGTGGCCAGCCGGCCGGGCTCGACACTTCTGCGCCAATCCGATATCGCACTGCCCCTGCCCCAAGCGCCCGAGGCCTGTTCGGTCGGCATGGCGCCCACAACCTCAACCACGCTGACGATCGCGCTGGGTGATGCTTTGGCGGTAGCACTGATGGAGCGGCGCGCCTTCACACAGCAAGATTATGGCGTGTTCCATCCGGGCGGCACACTGGGCGCACAATTGATCGATGTCGCCACCTTGATGACAACGGGAGATGGTGTCCCACTGATTGCCGAGGATGCGCCTATGTCAGAAGCCCTGCTCGTCATGAGCGAAAAAGGGTTTGGCGTCGCAGGAACTGTCGATCATCAAGGGCGTTTAACTGGCGTTATCACCGATGGCGATTTGCGCCGCAACATGGAGGGATTGCTCGATCGCACGGCAGGCGATGTCGCCACCGGCAATCCGCGAACGATCGCTCCTGAGGCTCTCGCCCAGGAAGCTCTGGCAGAGATGAATTCGCGTATACCTCGGATCACAACGCTGTTCGTGACGCAGCCAGAGGGAACGGGCGAGCCATTGGGCATCTTGCATATGCATGACTGCTTGCGCGCAGGCGTCGACGAGCGGCCACGCAGTGAAGGCAAAAAATGAGCCGTGGCCGATACTCAGCCAGGCCCGATCCGGGCGTCTATTCCCTGCTGATCCGCTGGATCAAGATCGTCCTACCGATTGCGGCATTGGTTCTGATTGCCGCGATCTTCTTGGTTGGACGCAGCAATGACACGATCTTCTCGGCTGAGGAGTTGGCAACACTGGGTGCGGGTATGCAGCTCAAAAACCCCCGCTTCACGGGCACGACCGAAGCGGGCGACCCCTATGAGCTGCGGGCGATCCGGGCGATCCCTGACGGCCCCTCCCCTGACGAGATCCAACTCGAAGCGCCGACGGGCACGCTGACCACGTCTGATGGTAGGGTGCTCGACGGCAGCGCCGTCTCAGGCATCATGCTGCGCAACAGTGGCAAACTGACATTGACCGAGGACGTTGTGATCACCACTTCCGATGGGTATCGGGCCGAGGCAGATTTCCTGATCATCGATATCGATGCCAAAGGGGCTCATGCGCCCGGGGCAATCCACGCCACCGGCCCGTTGGGATCGATCGACGCAGGACGCTTTCGCGTAGAGACACAGTTGGATGATCAAGGCCAGGCGACCTCGGACCATGTTTTGTTCTTCGAAAAGGGTGTGCGCGTTGTTTTCATTCCCGAAGAAGCACGTTAGACCACGCTAACCGGTCAACGGTTACATTTTTGAGCAAAAGTCTAAGATCTGACCGGTTCATTCAGATCCGCTTTTGCTCTAGGGTCGCGACGATCATGCGCGGGGGCATGCGCCGGTCAAAGTGAGGAGACGTTAGGTGTGTAGACGGAGTCTTTGGAAGGGGGGCCTGGTGCTGGCTTTTGGCCTTCATGCGTCTCTCGCAGGCGCCCAGGCAGACGGGCCCTTCGGCGGGTTCAAGCATGACAACACAGCGCCAATCGAGATCACCTCTGACGCATTAGAAGTTCGCCAGGCCGAACAACTTGCCATCTTCAGCGGTAACGTCATCGCTGGCCAAGGCACGATGCGGCTGACGGCCGATAGGTTGAATGTCTTCTATAGAGAGCAAGGCAGCGACTCGAACAGCTCCGCGAGCGGGGACACGGGCGCGATAGAGCGAATTGATGCGGTCGGGAATGTCTTCCTCTGCAATGGTGCCGAGACGGCGCAAGGGTCAACAGGCACTTACAACGTAAAGTCAGGCAAGGTCAGCATGGCAGGCAATGTTGTCTTGACCCAAGGTGGGAATGCAATCGCCGGACCGACGCTTGAGATCGATTTGAACACCGGCGTTGGCAAAGTGACCGGTGGAGGAAACAGCGGCCGAGTGACCAGTGTCTTTACTCCGTCAACCGCTGAGAGCGCTGAACCCAAATCCGCGCCTTGTGGCGGCCTGTGAGACACGTGGTCTAACTGTGCTCCACGCGATCCAAGAAGGGCTCATCGTTCACGGATTGGGCAAGAGCTACCGGCGCCGCCCAGTGGTGCGCGATGTGTCGATCTTTCTGCGCCGGGGTGAAGCGGTCGGGCTCCTAGGCCCAAACGGAGCGGGCAAGACGACCTGCTTCTATATGATCATCGGTATGGTCGCCTCGGAGACAGGTCAGATTTATGTGGATGGGATGGATGTCTCCACCCTGCCGATGTATCGACGTGCGGGCCTGGGTCTCGGCTATCTGCCGCAGGAAGCGTCGATCTTTCGCGGCTTGAATGTCGAGGACAATATCCTTGCCGTTCTTGAGTTGATCGAACCCAACAGAACCCGGCGTCAGCATATGTTGGAGGCGCTGTTGGCCGAGTTTTCGATTACGCATTTGCGCCGCAGCCCGGCCCAGGCGCTTTCGGGTGGGGAGCGGCGCCGGGTCGAGATCGCCCGTTGTTTGGCCACGAATCCAAGCTATGTCCTCCTCGATGAACCGTTCGCCGGGATTGATCCAATCGCGGTAGGGGAAATTCGAAACCTTGTCAGTCACCTCAAAGACAGGGGAATAGGTGTCCTAATTACGGATCATAACGTAAGGGAAACCTTAGAAATCATTGACCGGGCATACATCTTGCATGATGGTGCCGTTCTGATGAGCGGCACACCAACGGAAGTTGTGCAAGATCCCAATGTGCGCAAAGTGTATTTGGGCGAAGGATTTCGGATCTAGTAACACACTCCTGCCAACGTGCGGCCTCGGAAAGAGAACGGGGTAAGTATGGCGGTCGGCCTCCGGCTAGAGATATCGCAATCGCAACAGCTGGTGATGACCCCCCAGCTGCAGCAGGCGATCAAGCTGTTGCAGATGTCCAATGTTGAGCTGTGTGAATTCGTAGCCAACGAGGTCGAAGCGAATCCGTTGCTGATCCTCGAGCAAACCAGCGAACACCAAGCGCCCGTATCGCCGTCAGCGGATCCGCCAGCGCTGGATAAGAAAGTGACAGTCGAGGGCGACATGTCCCTCCCAGCCGAGACGTTCGACACCGGACGTGAGAACCTGCACGACGATACGCCGTCTGAAGCGCCACAGCCACCAAGCGACGGCTGGTCCAGCGTGGGTGCCGCCGGCCCATCACGCTTTGATGGTGATCTACCGGATGTGGACGCGCGCTTGGCGGAACTGCCAACACTTCGGGCGCATCTCCTCGGCCAACTCGGCGCCATGCGCTGCGCGCCGGGCGACTTGCTGGTCGCGACCGCAATTGTCGAGGATCTGGACGAGAACGGATACTTCCGCCAACCCATCGACGAATTTGCCGAACGTCTGGGAACGGAAGTGACCCAGGTAGAACATGCGCTCACGTTAGTGCAGAGCTGCGATCCAACTGGGATCGCCGCGCCTTCTCTTGCCGAATGCTTCAGGCTGCAATTGATCGAGCGCGATCGGCTCGATCCGATGATGACCAACTTACTTGAGGATCTGGATCAAATCACCCGCATGACCCCCAGCGCCCTGGCCCAACGTCACGGCATTACCGCGGAGGATCTTGCGGATATGCTGACGGAGCTGCGCAGCTTATCACCCTATCCCGCGGATGCTTTCTCAACCGAAAGGCCGGAGAGCCGAATTCCGGATGTCTTTGTTCGACGCAGCCCCTGGGGCGGGTGGCAAGTGGAGCTTAACACTGAAACCTTGCCACGGGTCCTGATCGATCGACGCTATGCCTCGGATCTCAGCGAGGGGGGCGAGGAAGTGAAAAGCTATCTCTCCGACTGTCGAAACACTGCACATTGGCTGGTGAAGAGCCTTGATCAACGGGCGCGGACGATTCTTCGGGTTGCTGGTGAGATTGTGAAGCAACAGGAGAGGTTTTTAGACCAAGGTATCTCGGGATTGCGACCACTCACTCTCAAGACTGTCGCTGACGCATTGGAGATCCACGAATCAACTGCGAGCCGAGTGACGGCCAACAAGTACATCTCTACCGATCGCGGCATCTTCGAGATGAAGTTCTTTTTCACAAATGCCGTCGGCTCGGTTGAAGGCATGAGCGCCGAATCGGTGCGCCACAAGGTCAAGACACTGATCGACGCGGAAGATCCAAACGCGATCCTTTCCGATGATGCGATTGTCGATATTTTACAACGAGATGGCATCGGTATCGCGCGTAGAACGGTCGCCAAATACCGCAAAAACTTAAAGCTCGGCTCTTCGGTCGAGCGGCGCCGGCAGAAGGCGCTCATGGCGCAGTAATGTAAAAACTAAGATAATTTTTCGCGACTGTCAGATGCTGCGCGCGGTGTAAACTCTGCTATATTGACAGATCTGGGCGGCCTTTCTAGGTTCCGCGCCTCGCCCCACCGAGTCGTCGCATTGCGGCATCAGGTCCTGGGCGATAACTCCAATCGGAGGAAAGATGCAGATCAAAGTATCCGGTAAACAGATCGATGTGGGGGAGGCGCTGGGCACCCATGTCGAAGACCGCTTGTCCGACGCGGTCGGCAAGTATTTCGACCGCCCGGTCGATGCCAATGTTGTCTTCTCACGCGACGGTCATGCGTTCCGTTGCGACGCATCGGTCCATCTGTCCACCGGTCTGACAGCAAAGGCCCAAGGATCTGGAACCGAGATCTATGGCGCCTTTGATCAATCAGCCGATCGGATCGAGAAACAGATCCGCCGACATCACCGCCGATTGAAGAATCATCACAACGACAAGGCCATTCGCATTGAAGCCTTTACCGCCCCGTCTTATGTACTTGAGGCCCAAGAAGGTGATGACGAAGGCGTTGTGGATGCAAATGGCGAGCCGGTCATCATCGCCGAGATGCAGACTGATATCCAGCTGCTCAGCGTCAGCGATGCAGTAATGCAGATGGAACTTGCACACGCCCCCTTTCTTATGTTCAAAAATGCTACTAATGGGCGTTTGAACATCGTCTTCCAACGGGATGACGGGAACATCGGGTGGATCGATCCCGCGGATACTGCGGGCAGCTAAAAGCGCTTGGAAACTGGACTGGGATAGACCCCATGGAATTTTCCGAACTCATCGGACAGGACAACGTGGTTGCAGGGCTGAAAGTGGCCAGCTGCAAGCAATTGTTCCAAGATATCTCCAATCGGGCGCGGGATCTTTATGATCTCGACCCGCGCGCCGTATGCGAAGGGCTTATGGAGCGTGAAAAGCTTGGCTCTACCGCCATGGGCAACGGGATTGCCATCCCGCATGCGCGGCTTGCGGGAGTAAATAAGATTGTTGGCTTCTTCGCCAAACTTGACAAACCGATTGATTTCGAAGCCGCCGATGGGCTGGGTGTCGATCTGGTCTTTGTCCTTTTGGTCCCTGAAGACTCTGGCACGCAGCATTTGCGCGCTTTGGCCAAAGTCTCTCGGTTGCTCCGCGATCAAGAGATTTGTCTCAAACTGCGCGCAGGTGGCGATAAAACCGCGCTTTACGCACTCCTTACCGATCAGAATGACGCAAAGGCCGCCTGACGGTCAGTGCACACTGATCGGTGTAAGATCGTTCTTTTTCGCCAGAGCAAAGGCGTGCTCGCGGTTCGGCACGAGCGCCAATTGCTCCCCACTATCGCCGTCGTGGAGGGCAAAATACTTCTGTCCGCGCAACTGATCGGGCAAGTCCGCCGGTTTCGCTTCGCGAATATAGACGATTTGAGACTTCATGACGCTCCTTTCTGGGCCTGCAATCAGCGCCCGGAGTTGATTTGGATCGATTGCACAACCGCTTCCGGCACCTTGCGTTTGAGCGAGACATGCAAAAGCCCGCAATCGAGCGTCGCATCCAGCACTTCGACACGCTCGGCCAACACAAAGCTCTTCTGGAACTGGCGCGTTGCGATGCCGCGATGGAGAAACTCACGCCCGTCTCCCAAATCCTTTTGCTTTCCGCGAATGACCAGATGCTGATCCTCGACCGTGATCTGAAGGTCCTCCTCGGCAAACCCGGCAACGGCCAAAGTGATGCGATAGGCATCTGGCCCCGTGAGTTCGATATTATAGGGAGGATAGCCGTCACCTGCTTTCGCCGTGCGTTCGACCAACTGATCCAGCTGTTCAAACCCCAGCAGAAATGGGTGAGACGCAAAACTCACGCGTGCCATATTCCGTGCCCTTTCCAAAGCGGCAACCTTCGGTTCATGGGCCTGTTAGACAGCACCCATCTGCCCGATATGGGGTTGAATTTCGACGGTTGCAATGACAGGCCGCTTTCATGGTGAAAGACCGCGCGCCTAACCCACTGGCTTTGGCTATCGGCGGCCTGATTGCGCTTGCAGCGGCAATGGGGTTAGGGCGCTTTCTTTACACGCCACTCTTGCCCCTGATGGCCGCTGACGCGGGATTGACGCCGCAACAGGCAGGTTGGATCGCCTCGGCCAACTTCGCAGGATATCTCTTAGGCGCGCTCCTGGCAGCCCTCCCCGGCCTTTCAAGCCGGGCCTGGATCGGAATGATCGCTGCACTGGCCGCAAGTGGGTTCACAACGGGTCTGATGGCGCTCGACGGCCCGGTCTGGCTCTGGTTGCTTCTGCGATTTGCGGGCGGCCTCGCAAGCGCATTCGTCCTGGTTTTTGCATCAGCTCTGGTTGTACGTCGCTTGCAAAGCACCGGCCACGACGCCCTGACGGCAATCCACTTCGCAGGCGTCGGCACAGGTATCTTGGTGTCAGCGGTGATATCAGCACCTTGGTTCTTCTCGGCCGCCGATTGGTCTCAGATTTGGCAAACCGGCGCGGGCCTAACTGTGGCGGTGTTGCTCGCCCTTTTATGGTTGATCCCAAAGGGCGAGACATCCACTCGACCGGTCAAACAGGGCAAACGCGATCCGCATTTGTGGCGGCTGATCCTCTCCTATGGCTGCCTCGGCTTTGGGTATGTCATCACGGCAACCTTCATCGTCACGATCCTGCGCGAGAGCGGTGCAAGCCGCACCGAGGAGACGCTGATCTGGGCCCTGGTTGGCACCGCGGCGATCCCCTCCGTCGCCCTCTGGAGCTGGGCGGCAAGGCGATACGGTGGCATCCGTATGTATCAACTCGCCATGGGGCTCGAGGCGATCGGTGTCGCCATATCGGTCCTGCCAGGCACAAGCGCTATGCTGCTCGCCGCTCTGCTACTCGGCGGGACTTTCATGGCTCTGACCGCCCTCGGTTTTCAAGAGGCAGCCAAACGCACGCCTGGGGATGGCCGCGCCATCATGGCGCTCATGACGGCCTGCTTTGGTGTTGGCCAGATGATTGGCCCATCTCTCGCAGGCTGGCTACGGGATCTGACCGGCAGTTTCACCCTGCCCTCGCTGATCGCCGCAGCCGTACTGGTTTTTGGTGCCTTGATCGTAATGCCAATGGGCAGAGCCCAGCCTCGAGGATCATAGACTGCGAACACAGAAAGACCTGCGACAGATCGGGCCGTTCAGCCAATATCTATCAACGACAGCCTCCCCTCGCCTTTGAGTATGCCTCTTCGCATCGCCGGGATGCGTGCGGGTGGGTGGGCTGGCCATGCGTCACCAACCCGCGCCGATCTGGCAGGGGAGCGCGCATCCCGGCCTCATAAAAGGCGCAGCGCTTAGATCGTGATCTCCGAGATCCCGCCATGCGCCGCCGACCAGGCAAGCGGCGCGTCGAGGAAACGCTCCACCTCATCCATGGTTGCCGCTTCGAAATACGCTCCCGCCCGGGCGGCGGCCAGCACATCGCGCCATGTTGCAAGGTAATGCAACTGAATATCCTGTTCGGCCAGCTTCGCCGGGACCTCGGGGAAGACATCATAATAGAAGAGCACAATCGTATGGCGGCACTCGGCACCCGCGTCTCGCAGCGCGTTCACGAAGTTGACTTTCGACCCGCCATCGGTCGTCAGGTCCTCGACCAGCAACACCCGCTGGCCCTCCGATATCACACCCTCAATTCGGGCGTCTCGACCAAAGCCTTTCGGTTTCTTGCGCACATATTGCATGGGGAGCGCCAAACGCTCAGCCATCCAGGCTGCAAACGGGATCCCTGCCGTCTCGCCACCTGCCACAGCATCGAATGCTTCGAAACCTGCGTCCTGCGCTAAGAGCGAGCAGGCGAAATCCATCGCGGTTGCTCGGACACGCGGATAGGAGATCAGCTTGCGACAGTCGATATAGACCGGGCTCGCAATCCCGGAGGTGAGCTTGTAGGGCTCATCCGCACGAAAGTGAACGGCCTCGATCTCCAGCAGCATCTTCGCCATCTGCTCGGCCATAAGCGCGCGATCAGGAAATGTCAGGGCAATCATCAGTTCTCCTCCACCCGCCAATAGAGCGGGAAGCCCGGATCAAACACGGTGACCGGCCCTGCACCCGTTTCAATTTTCTCTGGATACACCACTGGAGCGTCTTCCCGTATCAACGTGATGGTCTCCTCGTTCGCAGCCATGCCGTAATAGGCCGCACCATGAAGGGACACAAACCCTTCCAGCTTATCCAAGGCACCCTCCTCCTCGAACACATGCGCGAGGCAAGCCAAGTGGTTGGGCGCCGTGAAACACCCCGCGCAACCGCATCCGGTCTCCTTCGACGCGTCCACATGAGGCGCGCTGTCGGTTCCTGAGAAGAAGTGTGGATCGCCCGAGATCGCCGCATGCCGCAGTGCCTGGCGATGTCGTTCGCGCTTTGCAATGGGCAGGCAGAAATAGTGTGGCCGTATCCCGCCGGCGAAAATGTTGTTTCGGTTGATGATCAGATGATGGGTTGTGATGGTCGCCGCGACATTCTGGGTCGCGCGGACATATTCAACGCCATCGGCGGTCGTAATGTGCTCCAACACAATGCGCAGGGCTGGATAATGCTGGCGCATGGGTTCGAGAACCGTGTCGATAAAGACCCTCTCACGGTCAAAAATGTCCACCTCGGGATCCGTGACCTCGCCATGGATGCAGAGCGGGATGCCCAACTCAGCCATGCGCTCCAAAACCGGTCGCACCCGATCGATCTTTCGAACCCCGCTATCCGAGTTCGTGGTCGCTCCCGCAGGATAGAGCTTGACCGCGGTGATGATGCCCGATGCATGAGCTGCTGCCACATCCTCCGGATCGGTCGTCTCCGTCAGATAGAGGGTCATCAGGGGTTGAAACCCGGGCACCACCGCCAAGATCTTGGCACGATAATCCTCAGCCTGAGCGCCTGTGACAACCGGTGGCACGAGGTTTGGCATAATGATCGCTCGAGCGACATCGCGCGCCGTCCACGGGGCAACCCCCTCCAGCATTGCTCCATCGCGCAGATGCAAATGCCAATCATCGGGCTTACGGATGGTGAGCATAGAGAGTCCTCTCGCCTAGATCGGGATAGGGGCCATATCGATCGATACAACTCCGACCTGCCGTAGGCTTACGGTCTGATTAGAATCTACGTCAATGCTTAGAGTGGATGATGAACCGAAAGCGATTGGGTTGTGCCGAACAATGAGCACCGAACAACGATCAGGAGTGAGCCTTGAGCTGACACCAACAAGGGTCGCCTCTTAACGACGGTCTTTTTTGACCGTAGTAAAGGCCGCTCTCGCAAGCACCTTGGCAAACCGATACCCAGGGGTGGCGGGCCCGTCGTGACCGTGGCGGTTTCAGATCCTCGCGAGCCTGGAAAACCAGGTGGGTGCCAGGTGCATAAGCCCACGAGCGAATGCAGAGCCAGCTCCCGCGAGAAAAGTTAGGCCACCAGGAAACTGTCCGC
>JBCDAS010000080.1:0-14395 GCA_039185235.1 Pseudomonadota bacterium | reverse complement strand
GGGCTTCGGCGACATCGCCAAGAAGGGCCGAAAGACCGCGACCGAGTTTCTTGCGTTCTGGCTTCTTACCCATTGAAAGTCATTCTCCTAAACGCTCTCAAGCACGCCATCGCGCTCTAAGATTTCGCGGCCAAGAGCCTGATAAGCAATCGAACCGGCGCAGTCAGGATCATAGATCAGGGCGGGCATCGCAAAGGAAGGGGCCTCGGACAGGCGGACGTTTCGGGGGATCATGGTCTTGAAGACGAGATCTCCCAGGTTCTCGCGCACATCCTCGGCCACTTGGGCGGAGAGGTTGTTGCGCTTGTCATACATTGTGAGCGCGATTCCTTTGATGCGGAGGTTTTGGTTCAATCCGGTCTGAATGCGTTTGACCGTGGTCAGGAGCTGGCTGACCCCCTCGAGGGCAAAGAACTCACATTGCAAGGGCACGAGGATCGAGCCTGCAGCAGAGAGAGCATTGACCGTGAGGAGGTTCAACGAGGGCGGGCAGTCGATGATCACATAGTCATAAGGAAGCTCTTGCGACAGCGCGGCACGCAGACGTTCCGCCCGGTCAGGAGACTGCATGAGCTCGGCATCGGCGCCTGAGAGCTCGACATTTGCTGGCGCGACATGGAGATTGTCGATTGTGCTTGGGATAATGGCGTCTTTGAGCTCGGCCTCGCCGAGAAGGACGTCGTAGGTCGTTGTCTCTCGCTGCGAAGCCAGAATCCCGAGGCCGGTCGATGCATTGCCTTGTGGGTCGATATCGATCACCAGGACCTTTTGCCCTGACAGCGCCAGAGCCGCTCCAAGATTGATCGCCGTTGTTGTTTTACCAACGCCGCCCTTCTGGTTCGCGACCGCGATGATTTTCGCCTCATGGAGAGGATTATCCGTCATTACGTGCCCTGACATTGGTGAGACGAAGAATGCGACCGCTCGGGTCTGTTTTGCTTTCGAAAACCTCCGCCTCACTATGCCAATGACGGTGAGCTTCGGTCAATTCGGAATCCGCTTTCTCGCCCTTCAGGAAGAGAAGAGTGGTGTCATTGCTGATGAACGGTTCAGAATACTCCAACAGGCGTGTCAGTGATGCCAGAGCGCGGGCTGTGATCAGGGCCACGGGGAACGGCGCGAGACAGTCAATGCGATTTGTGTGGACCGTGACAGAGTTTAGATCGAGCGACCGGCAGACATGGTTCAAGAAGGCGGACTTCCTGTGGTCACTTTCGACTAGATGGAGTCTTCGCTGCGATGGTTGTTCCACCGCGAGGATCGCCAGAACAACGCCAGGCAGGCCTCCACCAGCTCCGAAATCAATCCAATCACCAGGCGTGTCAGGTATAAGAGGAAAGAGTTGTGCCGAGTCGAGGATATGGCGCTGCCAGACCATTTTCTCCGATTGGCGGGAGATGAGATTGATCGACTTTGTCCATTTTAGAAGCAGCGCTTCATAGGTCTTCAGCTTCTCGATTGTTTCACATGAAACATTCAGGCGCGGCAGTATCTCTACGCTGGATGTCACCCGTTTCCAGTTCTTTCGGTCTTGTTGGGGTTTCTTCCAGCGCCGCTCGATTTGATCGAGATCAACACCAAAGCCAAGGCGGCGGGCGTCATCCCATCAATCCGTGAGGCTTGGCCCAATGTCCGAGGCGCCACTTGCTGGAGCTTCTGCTTTAACTCTGCGGACAGGCCAGAGATTGCCTCAAAGTCGAGATCTTTGGGGATCTCACGTGCCTCCTCCGTCCGCATCTGTGCAATCAGAGCCTCCTGGCGCGGGAGGTAATTCGCGTAAATCGCTTGATTGCGAAGCTGCTGGAGGACCGGGACAGGAACGGTCGAGACCTCTGGAAATGGCCCCGCCAAATCCTCCAGCGAGAAATCCGAAAAGCCAAGGAGGTCCAGCGCGGTCCGTTTCACCCCGTCTTGTGTCAGCCTGATCCCAGCCTCTCGCAAGACCTTCGGCGAGAGACTTCTGGCGCTAAGGACGTCCCGCCCAGCGTCTAGCTCAAGCATCTTGGCCTCGAACGCATGCCAGCGCGCCTCAGAAATCAAGCCAGCGCCATGCGCCTTTGGAGTCAGACGCTGATCAGCATTATCAGCACGCAAGGTCAGTCGAAACTCTGCACGCGAGGTGAACATCCGATAGGGCTCCGCAACTCCCTTTTGCGTCAGATCATCGATCATGACACCGATATACCCATCCGCTCGATCAAGAACATACGGTGCTTGGCGATCAAAGCGGGCTGCGTTGATACCTGCGATCAGGCCTTGCGCGCCAGCTTCCTCATACCCGGTTGTCCCATTGATCTGACCAGCGAGGAAAAGGCCGCCAACGGCTTTCACCTCGAGCGTTTGCGAGAGCGAGCGCGGGTCGACATAGTCGTACTCGATGGCATAGCCTGGTTGGACAATCTGGGCTGACGTGAGCCCCTCGATCGATCTCACATAAGCCTCTTGAACTTCAACAGGCAAAGAAGTTGAAATGCCGTTCGGGTAGATCAGAGGATCGTCCAGACCCTCCGGCTCCAGGAAAATCTGGTGCGAGGAACGCTCCTCAAACCGAACCACTTTGTCCTCTATCGATGGGCAATACCTTGGGCCAACACCCTCGATGTATCCACCATACATCGCCGATTGGCCCAGGTTTTCCCGGATAATAGAATGCGTACGTTCATTGGTTCGTGTGATGTGGCATGGCACCTGCTGCGCCGATACGCCGGTCGAGAGAAACGAAAACAGCGTCGGGACATCATCGCCGGGCTGCGCCTCCAAAGCAGAAAAGTCAATCGAGGAACGGTGAATACGCGGCGGCGTGCCGGTCTTCAAACGCCCAGTTGAGAGCCCAAGATCCCGGATCCGTGAGGCCAGCCGCGATGCAGCCGCATCTCCGATCCGACCTCCACTCCGACGCTCGATGCCAATATGGATGACACCGTCCAAAAATGTACCCGTGGTCAGGACAACAGCCTGACAAGTGAGAATATGATCACCTCCGATCACGACGCCAGTTACACGTCCCTGATCGAGCAACAAATCGGTTATCTCGCCTTCAACAACATCCAGCCCGTCCCTCGCCGCGACTTCTCGCTGGATAAAGGTACGATACAAGGCGCGATCACACTGCGCCCTCGGCCCCTGAACCGCCGGGCCCTTTCGCCGGTTCAAGAGGCGAAACTGAATACCAGCCGCATCCGCCGCACGACCCATCAGACCGCCCATGGCATCGATCTCACGCACCAAATGCCCTTTACCAAGGCCTCCGATCGCAGGATTACAAGACATCACACCGATCCGGTCAAACCGATGCGTTACGAGCGCCGTCCGCGCACCACAGCGCGCCGAGGCATCTGCCGCCTCAACGCCGGCATGACCGCCGCCAATCACGATGACATCGTAATGTTTCATGTGAAACATGTGCTCCCGTCACTTCCCAAGGCAGAACCGCGAGAACACTTCTCCCAAGACGTCTTCCACTCCAATGCCGCCAATAACCCGCGCAAGAGATCCAACCGCCACTCTCAAGTGCTCCGCCACAAACTCATCGGCCGCCGTCTCTAGCTGATTCCGCGCGAGAACCAAAGCCTCCTGCCCGCGAGCTACTGCTTCTTGCTGGCGCGCATGTCCCAAAACACCCAGTGTTGAAACCTTCTCTGCCATGATCTTTTCCACTGAGCTCAACAATGCATCGATCCCTACACCGGTCTTCACAGAGATGCCATCGCGACCCGCTGCAGAATAGAGATCACATTTCGAAGCCACCAAGACATCGCCGGGCATCACAAGATCCCCAAATGCTTCTGGAAAGGCTGCATCCTCGCTCGCAAAGCACAAACGCAGATCGGCAGCCTTCGCCCTCTCCACCGCCCGACGGACCCCCTCCACCTCGATAGGGTCATCAGTTTCTCTCAACCCAGCCATATCGAGAAACTGAATCGGGATCCCCCCTAGGTCATATCGCAGCTCCACCACATCCCGTGTCGTGCCCGGTATCGGCGACGTAATCGCAGCCTCGCGCCCAGCTAAATAGTTGATAAAGCTAGATTTCCCAGAATTCGGGGCGCCCAGAATCGCCACCTCAAACCCCAACCGCAACCGCTCTGCGGATTGCGAGATCTGCATCTCCCTCTTCAAATCATCAATCAGACGGTCCAGAACCCTGGCGACCTCGGGTGAGACATCTTCCGGCACTTCCTCATCTGCCCAATCAATCGTAACCTCGATAAATGCCAAAGCCCGCATCAAATCTGACCGCCAGGCTTCAACCCGCTTGTGTAAATCCCCCTCAAGCATCCGAAGCGACTGCTTTCGTTGGACCTCTGTCTCTGCATTGATCAAATCGCCCAGCGCCTCAGCCTCAGCCAGATCAATCCGTCCATTCTGGAACGCCCGCAGCGTAAACTCCCCAGGCTCTGCGATCCGACAGCCAGGCGCCGCCAAGACCGCATCCAAAACCGCCCGCGTGATCGCAACACCGCCATGACAATGGAGCTCGACCAGATCTTCACCAGTAAAACTCCGACCAGCCGCAAACCAGAGAACCAAGGCCTCGTCCAAAGTCTCCCCATCTCGATCTCTCAACCGCCGCACCCGCGCTTCCCGCTCCGCTGGCCTCACGCTCGCGAGCCGATCCAACACATCCAACGCCTCTGGGCCCGAGATCCGGATCACCGCTATCCCAGCCCGACCAGCGCCGCTTGAAAGCGCAACGATTGTCTGCTCAGCCGTCATTCGTCCTTGACCCAAACAAGTGCTCTGTCCTTCACTCGCTCAGAACGATCTGAGCGGAGAACCCCCAATGTCGAGCCTCACTGCAGTCCAAATCACCGAGCCCGGCACTCCGGACAAGATGCAAACCAAAGAGATACCGATCCCAACACCTGGCGAAGGGGAGCTTCTCATCCGTCACCACGCGATCGGCGTCAACTATATCGACATATATCACCGCTCGGGCCTCTACCCGCTTCCCCTCCCCACGGGCATCGGGCTCGAAGCCGCAGGAACAGTCGAAGCGATTGGAGCACAGGCTGGAGAGTGGTCGATCGGTGACCGCATCGCCTACTGCACCGGCCCGATCGGAGCCTATGCCGAAGCCCATATCGTCAAAGCCGATCGCGTTGTCCGTCTTCCAGACAACCTGTCCTTTGACGTCGCCGCGTCTATCATGCTGAAAGGTCTCACTACCCAATACTTGATCCGTCAGATCTATCCCGCCGGGCCCAAGGATACAGTTCTTTTCCACGCTGCCGCAGGTGGTGTCGGACAACTCGCTGTCCAATGGCTCAAACACCTGGGCAGCACAATCATAGCAACCGTTGGCAGCCAAGAGAAAGCCGACCTCGTCACCGAGCTCGGTGCCGATCACGTGATCCTCTACCAAGAAGAAGACGTCGCCGCTCGTGTCCGCGAGATCGCCCCAGAAGGTTTGCCAGTCGTCTTTGACGGTGTCGGGAAAGACACTTTCCTCACCTCCCTCGACTGCCTAAGACCAAAGGGCCTCCTAGTGAGTTTTGGCAACGCCTCCGGGCCAGTTAAAGATGTCGATCTGGGCATCTTCGCGGCCAAAGGATCGCTCTTCCTCACCCGACCAACGCTCTTCGATTACACGGCAACCTCAGAGGACCTCCAAAACGCCGCCGATGATCTTTTCGCCGCAATCGAGGCCGGCGGCATCGCGCCACCAACCCCGTCGATCTATCCCCTCAGCGAGGCGGTTCAGGCTCACAAAGATCTAGAGGCCCGCAAAACCACCGGCTCTCTAATTCTAAAACCTTAGGCATTCATCGAGTCGAAGAACTCCGAGTTCGTTTTTGTCTGCTTCAACTTGCCCAGCAAGAACTCGATCGCATCGGTTGTTCCCATTGGATTGAGGATCCGCCGCAAGACGAACATCTTGGTCAGATCCGTCTTATCAACCAACAGGTCTTCCTTCCGAGTTCCAGACTTCAAGATATCCATCGCAGGGAAGACCCGCTTATCCGCAACCTTGCGATCCAGAACAATTTCCGAGTTACCAGTACCCTTGAACTCCTCAAAAATCACTTCGTCCATCCGGCTGCCAGTATCGATCAACGCCGTTGAAATGATCGTTAGCGAGCCGCCTTCCTCAATGTTCCGCGCCGCGCCAAAAAACCGCTTTGGCCGTTGCAGCGCATTTGCATCCACACCGCCGGTCAAGACCTTACCCGAGGACGGCACGACCGTATTGAAGGCCCGGCCCAACCGGGTGATCGAGTCGAGCAGGATCACCACATCCCGCCCATGCTCGACCAAACGCTTGGCCTTCTCGATCACCATCTCCGACACCGCGACATGCCGTGTCGCCGGTTCATCGAAGGTCGAGCTTACAACCTCCCCCTTCACCGAGCGCTGCATATCGGTAACCTCTTCCGGCCGCTCGTCAATCAGCAGCACGATGAGATAACACTCTGGGTGGTTCGCCTCGATCGAGTGCGCGATATTCTGCAAAAGAACCGTCTTACCCGTCCTCGGCGGCGCCACAATCAAACACCGCTGGCCCTTGCCGATCGGTGCAACCAGGTCAATCACCCGCGCCGAGCGATCCTTAATGGTCGGATCCTCTATCTCCATCTTCAGCCGTTGATCCGGGTAAAGCGGCGTCAGATTATCAAAGTGGACTTTGTGCTTCACCTTCTCTGGATCATCAAAGTTGATCGCAGAGACTTTCAACAAGGCAAAATACCGTTCCCCATCCTTCGGCGCCCGGATCGGCCCTTCGACCGTGTCGCCGGTCTTCAAAGCGAACTTCCGGATTTGGTTGGGAGATACATAGATATCATCTGGCCCCGGCAGATAATTCGCATCCGGCGAGCGCAAGAACCCAAACCCGTCCTGCAGGACCTCCAGCACCCCCATGCCGACAATCTCGACATCACGCTCGGCCAACTCGCGAAGAATGGCAAACATCATATCCTGCTTGCGCAGCGTCGAGGCATTCTCAACCTCAAGCTCCTCCGCCAAGCCCAAAAGTTCCGTCGGCGACTTCGACTTCAGATCGGAGAGTTTTTGTTCTGTCATGTGAGTAAGCTCGCACCAAAAAAGGTCAGCGTGGGGAGGAGTTGGCGTCGATGGTCACCTTAAAAGGTTTCCAGATTCAAAACGCCGTATTGACGTGGCGAATAGTAATCACCAGACAGCAAAGGTCAAGGGCCTTCTAGATCGGCTTCACCACGACCATAAACACGATAATGAACATCAAAACCGTCGGCACTTCATTCATCAGCCGATAGTATCGCCCGGGCTTCTGATTGGCATCAGCCTCGAAAACCTTCCGAAATCCCATGAGCTTATGGTGAAACCAGGTCATCGCGATAACAGCCGCCAATTTGAGCCAGACCCAGCCGCTGGCCCAGTCGACCACCCCCGGAATCGCCAGCAACAAAAGCCCAAAGACCCAGGTCGCAACACCAGCCGGATTGATAATCACTTTCAGAAGCTTCAGCTCCATGACCTTCAGGGTTTCCGAGAGCTCACTTCCAACCGTTGCCCGCTCAGCATGATAGACAAAGAGCCTCGGCAGATAGAACAAGCCCGCCATCCACGAGATCACCGAGACTATATGCATTGCCTTCACCCACAGATAGTACTCGGCCAAAAGGTCAAGCACGCAGCGCCTCCAAAAGCTGATCCACATGGCGCGGATCTGCATCCGGTGTGATCCCATGACCCAGATTGAAAATAAATGGATGACCCTGCATGGCTTCTTTTATCCGCCGTGCCTCTGCCTTCAACGCCTCTCCACCAACAACCATCAGCATCGGATCCATATTCCCTTGCAGCGTTCTGCCAGGCATCACACTCCGCGCCCAACTCAGCGAGACCTGAGCATCCAGCGCCACCGCCTCCACCGGAACAGCTCCAGCGTAATCAGGATACATGCCTCCCGCCCCGCGCGGGAACCCAATCAAAGGCAAGCTCGGATGCTTTGCTTTCAGCGTCTCTGCGATCTTCAACGCGGGCTTTATCGCATAACGCTCAAATGGCACCGGCGCCAAGGCGCCCGCCCAACTGTCGAACAGCTTGATGACCTCGGCCCCAGCCTCAACCTGGCGCGAAAGATAGTGGATCGTCGCGTCAGTCACACGATCGATCAGCGCCTCAAACGTGGCCGGATCTCGATACATCAAACTCCGCGCTGGGGCCTGATCAGGTGTGCCCCGACCCGCAATCATATAGGTCGCAACAGTCCAGGGAGCTCCTGCAAATCCGATCAAAGTCGTGGTCTGAGGGATCGACTTTGAAAGCCGGGCAACCGTCTCATAGACCGGCGCCACAGTTTCATCCAAAACCTCAACTGGCTTCAAACGGTCCAGATCGATCTTCTCCCCAGGCCAGGCCAAGCGCGGTCCTTCACCAACCACAAAGGTCAGATCCAAACCCATCGCTTGAGGAACCAGGAGAATATCCGCAAAAAGGATAGCCGCATCGAAATCATATCGCCGCAATGGCTGCAGCGTCACTTCCTCAGCCAGCTCAGGCGTGTAGCATAAATCCAAAAAGGAGCCTGCTTGTTCCCTCGTTTTGCGATACTCTGGCAGATAGCGTCCTGCCTGGCGCATCAGCCAAACCGGCGGTGTATCCAAAGCTTCACCCGCCAGGACACGCAACAAGCGCTTCATGCTTTTCTCCCCTAAGATTTTATTAAAAGGATGTTGTTGTGGTTGGTGCTGTTAATCCTGGGGATTACCGCATTGTCGATTCCATGCACAAGGTTATCCTCTAAGCAAAGGCCAATGTAAAATCATGCCTTGTCGCAGATTTCTTCGCACTTGCAGCATCAACCCGCTAGTTTATCTATTAAAATCAAATATTTAATTCGATAACAGAACTGTATAAAAACAATGACAGTTTTTAATCACAGGCGCAGGCCAACCCGCTCCACTCGCTTTTCCACAGGCTAAGAACGGGACAGGAACACTTCGATCCTCTGGTGAACATTTTATGACACTGTCCACAGCACCTCACGAAAGACATCAAATAACTCCCGTTTTCCCCAACTCTCCCAGCCCCCTCATCGCCAAACACTTCCCCTCGCGCGTCTTGTCTGCGAAGAAAGACAGATGCCAGATCGCCCGCGCCATATCCATCTCATCTCTGACAGCACGGGCGAGACGCTGCTCACCACCATCCGCGCTGTCCTTGCTCCGTTCGAGCATGTCCCCGTCACGCTTCACCAGTCCGTTTTCGTGCGCAGTACAACGGATGTCGAGGCGGCCCTCACACAACTTCGCAAGGATCCTGGTCTTGTCTGTCATACATTGGTCAATCAGGATCACCGCCGCATGATCGATGCAGCCTGCGAGGAGCTCTCCCAGTTCTCAATCCCGCTGCTCGACCCCCTGATCGCGAGGATGGGAGAATTCCTCGGCGATCACCCCCGACATAAACCGGGCATGCAGTACCGTATCGACAATGATTACTTCGACCGCATTTCGGCGATGGACTTCGCACTTTCCCATGACGATGGCGCGCGGGGCAGCCGGTTGTTGCGCGCAGACGTTATTCTAACCGGGGTTTCACGCACCTCAAAGACGCCCACCTGCATCTATCTGGCTTACCGATCGATCAGGGCAGCGAACATGCCACTGGTGCCCGGGATCCAGCCGGATCCTGCATTCTTCCAAGCCCTCGATGCCGGTGTCCCGGCAATTGGCCTGACCGCGAGCCCCACCCGTCTCAGCCAGATCCGCACCCATCGTCTCGAGGCCCTTGGCGACCGTACAGCTTCCTACGCCGATCTCGATCAAATCCGCGACGAGGTTGCCGAGGCTCGGCTGTTCTTTGAACGCCATAACCTCCCCGTAATCGATGTCACCCGACGCTCGATCGAGGAGACCGCGGCGGAAATCCTGGCAATCCTCCGCGCTCGAGCCGAAGCGCTACAATGATCCTCGCCTCCCAGTCAAAATCGCGCGCCGATATGCTCCGAAACGCAGGCGTTCCTATCCAAGTCGAACCCGCGCGGATCGACGAGGGCGCCGTTAAATCTGCCCTTTTGAGCGAAGCAGCCCCAGCCCGTGACATCGCGGATTGCTTGGCCGAGATGAAAGCGCTCCGCATCTCGCCTCGCTATCCGGATGAGCTCACACTTGGCGCCGATCAAATCCTGGTCTGCGAAGATCAGATATTCGATAAGCCCACCGATATGACCACCGCACGAGAACAACTCCAAGCGCTTCGCGGCAAATCCCATCAGCTGCACTCTGCCGCGGTCATTGCCGAGCGTGGAGCGCCCATCTGGCGCCATATCGGGACCGCTCGCCTAACCATGCGACCCTTCACCGACGCTTTTCTCAGCAATTACCTAGAGCGATTTGGCGAAACGGCGCTGACCTCGGTTGGCGCCTATCATCTCGAAGGTCTCGGCGCCCAGCTGATCCAACGGATCGAGGGCGACTACTTCACCATCCTCGGCCTGCCACTTTTGGAGATCCTTGGATTTCTCCGTGCACGAGGAGAACTCGTCGAATGACTGATGCCCGCCCACTTACCGCCGGTGTCATGGGATGGCCGATCACCCATTCCAAATCTCCACTGATTTTCGCGCATTGGTTCCAGCAGGCGGGTTTGAATGGCCGCTATTGCCACCTCGCAGTCGCTGAAGCGGATTTCGAGACAGTGGTATCCGCGCTGCCCAAAGCAGGGTTTCGCGGGGTGAATGTCACCGTCCCCCATAAACTCAGCGCGCTGGAGATTGCCGATGAAGCTACCCCTACCGCCCGCGCAATGGGCGCTGCAAATGTGCTGACTTTCTCACCAGAAGTTGGAGTTATCGCCGACAATACAGATGGTTATGGTTTTCTCGAAAATCTCAAAAAAGGCGCTCCTGCCTGGAAATCCGACACATCTCCAACCGTTGTGCTTGGCGCTGGAGGGGCTGCCCGTGCTGTGATCCATGCTCTCCTTGCCGATGGTGTCTCTAGCATCCGGCTCCTCAATCGCAGTGCAGAGAAAGCCCAGGCCCTCGCCAACGATCTCCCTGGCCCCATTGACGTGATCCCTTGGACGGATCGGTCAGACGCCTTAGAAGGTGCCGGCCTTTTGGTGAATGCAACCAGTCTTGGGATGACCGGCAAACCCCCGCTCGAGATCTCACTCGGCGCGCTGCCAAAGTCAGCGATCGTGACAGATCTTGTTTATGCACCGTTGGAGACGGATTTGCTCGCCCAGGCGCGCGCCAATGCCAACCCCATCGTCGATGGTCTCGGCATGCTGCTCCACCAGGCCCGCCCAGCCTTTCGTGCCTGGTTTGGTATCGATCCAGTTGTGGACGCGGCTCTGCGTGAGATCTGCCTGAAATGATCGTGGTCGGTCTTACGGGCTCTATCGGGATGGGCAAATCGACTACGGCCGAAATGTTTCGCGACGCGGGCGTTCCGGTTTGGGATGCCGATGCTGCAGTCCATCGGCTTTATGCGGCGAAAGGTGCGGGAGCTGGCGCGATCGCACTCCTTTGCCCCAGCGCGGTCACGGATCGGGGGGTCGACCGGGCGGCCCTTCGCTCGGCGATTCTGGCCGACCCTGGTCTCCTCAAGAAGATCGAGGCACCGATCCATCCCCTGGTTGCCAAAGATCGCGAAGATTTCCTCTCTTCTGCAAAGGCGCGGGACGCCAAAATCGCGATCTGCGATATCCCCTTGCTTTTTGAGACCGGCGCGGATGCATGGCTCGACAAAATCGTGGTCGTCTCGGCCCCACCTGATGTCCAACGGGCTCGCGTTCTTGATCGAGAGGGGATGACCGAGGCGGCTTTTGAAGCCATCCTTGCGAAACAGACGCCAGACGCGGAGAAGCGCGCGAAAGCGGATTTTGTGATCGATACTTCTCAAGGTCTTGACCACGCCCGCGCAGCCGTCGCTCAGATCTTGGAGAAGCTCGATGCGTGAGATCGTAATGGATACCGAGACAACCGGCCTCGACCCCACCGATGGTCATCGCATTGTCGAGATCGGAGCGATCGAGTTGATCAATCACCTCCCCACTGGCCGGGTCTACCACCAATACATCAACCCCGAGCGTAGCATGCCGAAGGAGGCGTTTGACGTACACGGCCTTGGCGATGACTTCCTGCGGGACAAGCCGCGCTTTGAACAAATCCTCGATGACTTTCTCAGTTTCATCGGCACGGATGGCCAATTGGTCATCCACAACGCGGCCTTCGATATGAAGATGATCAATGCCGAGATGGAATGGGCTGGACGATCCCCGCTGCCGATGGCCCGTGCAACCGATACCTTATTGATTGCAAGGCAGAAATTTCCAGGAGCTCAGGCCAGCCTCGATGCGCTCTGCCGCCGATTCAACATCGACAATTCCGCCCGTGAGAAACACGGTGCGTTGCTCGACAGCGAGCTTCTGGCCGAGGTCTATCTCGAACTGCTCGGGGGTCGGCAACAGGGTCTGACGCTCGAGACCGCATCTGCGCAACCCACCTCAGGCCCCGCACATTCCGGCCATGCTGAACCGCGCCCAAAACCGCTCCCGTCCCGTCTGACGCAGGCCGAGAAAGACGCTCATGCTCAGGTGCTTGGCGAGATGAAAGACCCGCTTTGGTTGCAGTCTCCATGAGCCCGGCCTTGTGATTTGTGCGCTGCAGCACTACAATCCATGGCCATTGTAAAAGGGCCGAGGGCCGATGACCAAACCCGCCAAAAAGCCACCTCGCAGGAAGTCCCGCAAACAAAAAGGGGTCAACATCGCGCTGCAAGGCGGTGGAGCCCATGGCGCTTTCACCTGGGGGGTCCTCGACAAGCTCTTCGAGGATGATCGGATTTGGATCGAAGCGATCTCTGGCACCTCGGCGGGTGCGATGAACGCGGTTGTCGCGGCACATGGCATGTTCGAAGGCGGTGCAGAGGGTGCGCGCGCGCATCTGCATCAGTTCTGGAAGGCGACCAGCGATGCGAGCCGGCTCTCACCGATCCATCGCTCGATCTGGGCCCAGCTTGTCGGCAGCTGGTCGCTCGACACGTCGCCGAGCTATCTCTTCTTTGACATGATGCAACAGGTCGTGTCGCCCTATGATATGAACCCGCTCGATTTTAATCCGCTGCGGGATCTGGTCGAGGATCTTGTGGATTTCGACAAAGTCCGCCGTTGCGGCGATATGGGGATCTATATCTCGGCCACAAATGTCGAGACCGGTCGGGTTCGCGTGTTCGAGCGCGATGAGATCACGCTGGATGCCGTTATGGCCTCGGCCTGCCTGCCTGAGCTTTTCAAAGCGGTGGAGATCGATGGCCAACCCTATTGGGATGGCGGCTATATGGGGAACCCGCCGCTCTTCCCATTCTTCCATGGCAGCCCGTCCAACGACATCGTCATCGTCCAGATCAACCCGGTCCTGCGCGAGGGCACTCCGAAAAGCGCGCAGGATATCCGCAACCGCGCCAGCGAGATCACGTTCAACAGCGCGCTCCTGCATGAGCTTCGTGCCATCGATTTCGTGCGCCGCTTGATCACGAACGGCAAGATCGAGGAGGACGAGTATCAATGGATGCATATCCACATGATCGAAGCCCGCAAAAAAATGCGTCCGCTAGAGGCGTCGTCGAAACTCAATGCAGAGTGGAAGTTCCTCCTCCATCTCTTCGAAATTGGCCGAGATGCAGCAGATCGTTGGTTGAAGGCGAACTATGACGCCATCGGCGAGAAGTCGACGGTCAACATCCGCAAGATGTTCGACGGTGTTGGCATTCTGCCGGACAAATAGCACCTAGACGACGGCAAGGATTTCCGCTTCTCCTGATCAAATAAGGGGGAGCCAATGACGACGCGACATATCCTGAATGAATGGATCACTCTGCCCGATGGACGGCGGCTTGCAGCCCGGATGTGGTTGCCAGAGGATCCATCGCCGGTTCCGGCCATCCTCGAATACCTCCCCTATCGCAAACGCGATGGCACGGCGGGGCGCGATGCAACGACGCATGCTGAGTTTGTCAAAGCGGGCTATGGCTGCATTCGCGTCGATATCGCTGGCAGCGGGGAGTCCGATGGGCTCTTCGATGACGAATACTCGGAACAAGAGCTCTCGGATGGTGAGGCCGTGATCGCCTGGATCGCGGAGCAGCCCTGGTGTTCGGGCGAGGTTGGGATGATCGGCATCTCATGGGGCGGGTTCAACGGGTTGCAGCTTGCCTTCCGCCGCCCGCCCGCTTTGATGGCCATCGCCACCTTCTGCTCGACCGTCGATCGGTTCAACGATGATATCCATTACATGGGCGGGGCGCTGCTCACCGATAACTTCAACTGGGGCTGCCAGATGCTCGCCTATATGAGCCGCCCGCCTGACCCTGCGATCCGCAACGATTGGCATGACCGGTGGGTCGAGCGGGTCGAGACATTGCCCTTCATGGCCGCAAACTGGCTTCGCCATCCATCGCGGGAT
>JBCDAS010000079.1:0-14529 GCA_039185235.1 Pseudomonadota bacterium | reverse complement strand
AGTAAAGGCTGGCACGATGGTCAGCGTCTGCTCGGGATCCGACTGCTCCGCCAAATTCTGCGTCTCGCCTGCCTCTCGGATCAGACCCATCGCGTCGCGCAGCCATTGCACGACCGCGCCTGCGATGAAGATCGAGCCTTCTAGGGCATAGGTCCGCTGGCCGTCGAGCTGATAGCCGATCGTCGTCAAAAGGCGGTTTTGCGAGGCAACCGCCGTGCTGCCGGTATTCAGTAACGCGAAACACCCGGTCCCATAGGTGGACTTCATCATTCCAGGCGCAAAACAGGCCTGTCCGATCGTAGCTGCCTGCTGATCACCTGCAACGCCCAGGATCGGTGTTTGCCCGCCTAGAACATCTGTGGTCGCAAAGGTTTCTGCACAGTCCTTGATTTCTGGTAGCATTGCCATGGGGACGCCGAAGAGCGCGCATAGATCAGAGTCCCAAGTTCCCCGATGGATGTCCATCAGCATGGTCCGCGCCGCGTTCGTCGCGTCGGTCACATGTGCTTTTCCGCCTGAGAGGTGCCAGATCAGCCATGTATCGACAGTGCCGAACAAAAGCGCTCCAGCCTCGGCTGCATCACGCGCGCCGGGCACATTGTCCAGGATCCAGGCGATCTTTGTGGCTGAGAAATAGGGGTCGAGCAGGAGACCGGATCGCGCTGACACCATCGCTTCATGACCTGCGTCTTTCAGCTCGGCACAAAAACTGGCCGTCCGCCGGTCTTGCCAAACGATCGCAGGGGCGACGGGCTGCCCACTCGTCTTGTCCCAAACAATGGTCGTCTCGCGTTGATTCGTTACCCCAATTGCGGCGATCTCTGTGGCGGAGAGATCTGCACCAACCAAAGCTTCTCGACAAACCTCTCGGGTCGATGACAGCAATTCCATCGGGTCTTCTTCAACCCATCCAGAATGCGGATAACTCTGTCCAATCGCCTTTTGTGAGACGCCGACAGGTTTCAAACCGGCGTCAAAGACGATTGCACGGGTCGAAGTTGTCCCCTGATCAATTGCAAGAATATGTCCCATGGCGCCAAACTATAACGGGAAATTAGGATTTGTCGCGACTTTATGGGTGGTATTGGTTTTGCAACCAAATTGGTATACTGTCTCAAATTGAAAGCATTTTCAGGAGGTTATAAGCTTGAACGTGGTCGAGTTACTTCTAGCTTGGAACTAGGGTGACAGAGAGCGACTGTGTCTGCGCAAAGCGCCGACGGAAATCATAGATTTGAACGTTGATCAATCAGGACTGGTGGCCGTGACAGCCCACGCCCTCTGAGCGCGCTCTTCCGATGTGTATTGGTCGGAAGGGCGCGTTCCCTCATAAGCCGACATAAACCTGTTGCAAAAGCGGATTAAGCCGCCCTCTGATTGCGTTCAGCGGAGGAACCATCATGCAGCATCAAGCGTTCTCGAACCCGGGCAGTTTTTGGCGGGGCAATCTCCACACCCATTGCGATCGGTCCGACG
This sequence comes from Pseudomonadota bacterium, assembly GCA_039185235.1. Lineage (GTDB taxonomy): Bacteria > Pseudomonadota > Alphaproteobacteria > Rhodobacterales > Rhodobacteraceae > Thermohalobaculum. The sequence continues at coordinate 13,053 of JBCDAS010000079.1, read as the reverse complement.
GAGCTTTGCCAGCCGAGGAGGTTTGCCGCCGCTATGGGAATGCGGGATATGATTTCCTCTGTTTGTCCGATCATTTTGTCGGCCGCTACAACTATCCGATCACCGATACGACGGGCTTTCGCACCAATCGCTTCACCACGATCCTAGGCGCCGAAGTGCACTCGGGTGCTATGGCAAATGGGGAGTTGTGGCACATCCTCGCGGTCGGGCTGCCGGGGGACTTCGCCCCGTCCAACTCGCCTGAATTCGAGCCTATCCCAGATCAGGAGAGCGGCGCCGAGATAGCCCAGCGTTGCCGCGAGGCGGGTGCCTTTGTGGCGATCGCTCACCCGCAATGGTATGGCCAAACCCTAGCCGATGCGATGTCCATCGATGCGGCACATGCGGTTGAGATCTACAATCATGGCTGTGCGATCGAATGTGGGCGCGGTGACGGCTGGGCTATCTGTGACCTGATGCTTTCAGCGGGCCGGAAGCTCACTGCCATCGCCACTGATGATGCGCATTTCATCGGTCCCGACCATTTTGGCGGATGGGTCATGGTCAAAGCGCAAGAGAACACGCCCGAAGCTTTGCTACAGGCGCTGAAGGACGGCGCGTTCTATTCCTCAACTGGACCAGAGCTGCGCGACGTCACGCTCGATGGCGATACTATCCATGTTGCCTGCTCGCCCGTCGCCCATATCATCGCCGTTGGTCAAAACGCAGCCTCGGCGCAACTCCATGGCAAGAATCTGACCCGAGGCGAGTTAAGTCTCTTCCGTTTCCGCGAGCACGGCTGGTTCCGAGTAACTGTCATGGACGAGATCGGCCGCTGTGCTTGGTCGAACCCGATCTGGTTGAGCTAACCAACGGACAGGACCTCTGTTGAGAGGTTGGACAATGCGACAAATAAGCAGCGCCTCCTACAACGACATTCGTTGCGCGAGAAATTAGAAAAGCCGCCGATACCCCCGATCAAAGATCGGTGGTGGTTGATATCGCGCTCGCGGTCAGAGTTTTATGACGAGTTCTGGACGCGCCCGGCGCTCGCTTCATTGAACTGACACTGAACACGGAGAGCCGTTAGAGGAAGCCCCGGACGATTGCTCGGGACGACCAGAATTAGGACCTGGCTCGGGGAGTGGTTCAAGAGCCCCTAACCAAGGCATGCGTTTCGTGGTGCACTCGGCACTGAATGCGTCCCTCGCGCTATGACCCGGTGCGATATGGTGGAGATGGATCTCCTTGCAACATGACGTCGCCGAACCTGCTGCTCCGTTGCAGGACAGGCTGGGCTTGTATCTCTCATGTATGCTTCGGGCGCCGCATGATCATCCCGGCCTTGGCCTCTGCTTCGAAACCCATGCGAAGATAGAAAGCCTCGGCATTCATTTCTCGGCCCGTCAGCAGCATGATCTGATGGCAGTCGGACTTCCAGGCCTCTTTAACGGCGATCTCAATAAGGGCGCGACCCACCCCTTTGCCACGCTTCTCTGCGGTTACGATCACGTTCTCCACCAGCGCGTAGGACTGGCCTTTGAAGCTGACATTGGGCAAGACGTGCAAGGTGAGCGCACCAATGACACCGTCCTCTGGTGTCTCGGCGACGAAGACGGTCGTTCCAGAATGCGTGACCACAGCCGCCCAACGCTTTGCGCCGAGCGGGCCATCGGCGACGGAGACATCTTCTCCGACCAGTTCCTTGTAGAGCTCGATTGCTCGCAGGCCGTCGCCAATTCGGGCCGGGCGGATGCGCATCAGATCACCTGTCTAGGCCGATATCCGGTGCGTCTTCCGCCTTCATACCCACAACATGATACCCACAATCGACGTGGTGACACTCACCGGTGACCCCGGAGGAGAGGTCGGAGAGCAGATAAAACCCCGCCTTGCCCACATCGTCCTGTGTGACATTGCGGCGGAGCGGCGAATTGTATTCGTTCCACTTCAGAATATAGCGGAAATCGCCGATGCCCGAGGCGGCCAGCGTCTTAATTGGGCCTGCTGAGAGCGCGTTAACCCGGATGTTCTTGGGCCCGAGATCCATTGCCATATAGCGCACGGAGGTCTCGAGTGCGGCCTTCGCGACGCCCATCACATTGTAGTGCGGCATCACCCGTTCGGCCCCGTAATAGGTCAGCGTCAGCATCGAGCCGCCCTCCTCCGGCATCAGCTTCTCGGCCCGTTGGGCGAGCGCTGTGAAGGAGTAGCAGGAGATCATCAGAGACTTCTCGAAGTTCGCCGCCGATGTGTCCACATAGCGCCCGGTTAGCTCGGATTTATCAGCATACGCAATGGCGTGTAGCAGGAAGTCGAGCTTGCCCCACTTCGCTTCAAGCTCTGCAAAGACCGCGTCGATCGAGGCTTCATCGGTCACATCGCAGGGCATCACAAGGTCCGATCCGATACTCTCGGCCAAGGGGATCACCCGCTTTTTCAGCGCATCGCCTTGATAGGTGAAGGCCATCTCGGCGCCTTGATCATGACAGGCTTTCGCGATGCCCCAGGCGATGGATTTGTCATTCGCCACGCCCATGATCAGCCCGCGTTTGCCTGCCATCAGACCCATGGCCGGTCTCCTTTCCTTGCCGATGTCGCTGTTTGGGGGCTTTTAACAAAATTCACGGTTGCATCAAGCGCGATAGCGCGTAGGTGTCTCTCCACCCTGAATGGGGCTGACGAGGTGACACGATGGTAGATCTGAAAACTGGCGGGAAACTGACCGGGATCTTTGCAACTGAGAACCCGTTCGACTTGGCGCGCGCTTGGCTGGGTGAGGCGGAGAAGAGCGAACCGAGTGATCCAAATGCGATTGCGCTTGCGACCGTCGATAACCAGGGTCTTCCGAATGTGCGCATGGTGCTGCTGAAAGAGATCGAACCCTCGCAGACCAAGGGTGGTTTCGTATTCTACACCAATTTTGAGAGCGCCAAGGGTCAGGAATTGGAGTCGAACCCCAAAGCAGCGCTTGTGCTGCATTGGAAGACGCTCGGCCGTCAGATCCGGCTGCGAGGACTGGTGGAGAAGGTTGGCGCGAAGCAAGCCGATGCGTATTACAATTCCCGTGCTTATCAAAGCCGTATTGGAGCAATCGCCTCGCGCCAGTCGCGCCCATTGGCCAATCGTCGCACCCTCTTGGCGGAGGTTGCGAAGACTGCTGCACGACATCCGAACAAACCCCCACGACCTGCTCATTGGGGCGGATTTCGGATCCGGCCCCTTGAGATGGAGTTTTGGGCAGATGGCGACTTTCGTCTGCATGATCGGTTTCGCTGGTCCCGGCTCAAGCCCGACACGACCGCTTGGACTGTTCAGCGCCTGAATCCTTGAGCGGAAGGTTGCAGATCAATTGGCCTCTGCGATTGATCTATGGGTGGTTCTGTCGCTAGGCTCAGCGCGACCATTGAGGCGCGGATGACCGAGATCTCCTCCAGACGAAAGACGCTGCTGCTCACCGGTGCCAGCCGGGGGATTGGGCATGCGACTGTGAAGAAATTCGCGGCGAATGATTGGCGGGTGATAACGTGCTCGCGCCAACCTTTCCCAGAGAACTGTCCCTGGCCAGGTGGGCGTGAAGATCATGTGCAGGTCGATTTGGCCGATCCGCAGAGCACGATTGCCGCCGTTGACGACATTCGCTCGCGGATCGATGGGCGCCTTGATGCCCTCGTAAACAATGCAGGGATCTCGCCGAAAGGGCCAGAGGGCGAGCGGCTGAACACGCTCACCACAGATTTGCGAAACTGGGGGCATGTCTTCCATGTCAACTTCTTCTCCTCGGTGGTGCTGGCGAGAGGCTTGTCGGAGGAGTTGTCTGCGGCGGGAGGCGCGGTTGTGAATGTCACCTCGATCGCTGGCAGCCGGGTGCATCCCTTCGCGGGGGCGGCCTATGCGACGTCAAAAGCCGCGTTGGCCGCATTGACGCGGGAGATGGCGCATGACTTTGGACCGATCGGCGTGCGGGTCAATGCGATTGCGCCGGGCGAGATTGAGACGGCGATCTTGAGCCCGGGCACGGATAAGCTGGCCGAAGCCTTACCCATGCGCCGGCTGGGGCAGCCGAATGAGGTTGCGGATGTGATCTTCTATCTCTGCGGTCCTGAATCGAGCTATGTGACTGGGACGGAGATCGAGATCAATGGCGGGCAACATGTCTAGGCCCGCCGCGCGCTCCCCCCTAAGGTCGGCCTTGTCTGAACCAGAGCGAACGCCCACCCACCCGCGCGCGGCGGGCTGCAACGTCAAGGAGAGCTGACCGATGATTGACCTCTACACTTGGACCACGCCGAATGGGCGGAAGGTCTCGATTTTGCTTGAGGAATTGGGCGTGCCCTACACGGTCCATTCGATCAATATCGGCCAGGATGAACAGTTCCAGCCGCATTTCCTTGAGATCGCGCCGAATAACAAGATCCCAGCGATCGAGGACCATGAGACTGGGGTTAAGATGATGGAGACGGGGGCCATCATGCTCTATCTCGCCGAGAAGCATGGTCAGTTCCTCGGCGAGGGAACGGATCGGCTGAAAGCGATCGAGTGGCTGATGTGGCAGATGGGGGGATTGGGGCCGATGGCTGGCCAGACCCACCATTTCGTCAAGTTCAACAAGGGCACTTCGGACTATGCCGAGAAACGCTATCAGGGCGAGACGCAGCGTCTCTATGGTGTTTTGAACAAGCGGCTCGAGGGGCGTGACTTTATTACAGGCAGCTATTCGATTGCCGATATGGCCTGTTGGCCCTGGATCAGCCGGTTCGAATGGCAGGAGATCGATTTAGGCGAATTTCCGAGCCTGAAAAGCTGGTATGTTCGGATCGCTGAGCGCGAAGCCGTCCAGAAAGGCTACCACGTTCCTAAATTTACGGCTGATATTCCAATGCCTTAAGCGCTGGTTTGCGTCAAGCGCATGGCGGGTTTCCGGAATTGTGCGTTGCAATATGGCTTCTGGTATACCAGATCCGTGCCATCGAAACGACATATCTGGAGGCCCGACATGGCACTTGCCGCTGAAACACGCTCCACTGGATTGCTCACAGTAATTCGCGAGACCCTGGGGGCTTTTGCAGCCCTTCCCAATGCTTTTGCCGCGACCGAGGACTATCGCCGGCTTGAGGCGATGACAGATGCGCAACTGGCAAAGCGCGGGCTGACCCGTGCCGAGATTGCGCGCGAGGTCTATAAGGCTCACTTCTCCTAAAGGCTGCACCGGCTAGGCGCTGGGTGCCAGTTCCTTTAGCCGGATCTTGGTGATCTGGTGACGGGTGCGCTCGAGCACCTCGAAACGCATCCCGTGAAAGGCGAAGATCTGCCCTTCGGTGGGGATCGTCTGCGCCTCGTGGATCACCAGACCTGCGATTGTGTTCGCCTCGTCATCGGGGAGGTTCCAGTCGCAGGCCCGGTTGAGATCGCGGATTGTCATCGAGCCCGGAATGACCAGCGAGCCATCACTCTCACGCACGATGCCCTCGGATTCCAGATCGTGCTCATCGGCGATGTCGCCGACGATCTCTTCTAGGATGTCTTCTAAGGTGATCAGACCCTGAAGGGTGCCATACTCGTCTACAACCAGCGCAAAGTGCTGACGGCGCTTGAGAAATGCCCGGAGTTGATCGTCCAACGACCGGGTGTCTGGCACAAACCAGGGCTTCATAGAAACGGCTGCAATGTCGAGCCGCGACATCGCCTCGGCGATATCTGAGGCATCACGCAACTGGCGATCAACGGCGCGGAGCAGGTCTTTGGCATGCAGCACGCCGACAATGTTCTCTTGCTCGCCCCGCCAAAGTGGCAGGCGCGTGTATTGTGAGGAGAGACACTGGCTCACGATCTCCTCGGGCGGGTCCTCGATGCAGATCGCGGCAAGGTCGCGGCGATGGCGCATGACCTCGGCCACTTCGCGGTCTTTCAAGTCCAAGGCGGCGAGGAGCCGGTCGCGGTCCATCTTATCGACCCCGCCTTCGGAGTGATGCAGGTCAATTGTGCCGCGGATCTGCTCGTCAGGGGCAAGGAAATGCGCCGATGGGTCAGTCTCTACTCCAATGAGGTTAAAGGCTTTGCGGACGAACCAACGCACGGCATCGACCACAGGGGCGAGCACGCTCACCAGTTTGCTGATAGGCCCTGCAACGCGGACGGCGGCTTTCTCAGGATTGGTGATGGCATAGGTCTTGGGCGCAACCTCGGCAAAGACCAGGACCAGAACGGTCATCACCAGCGTTGCCCAGGCCACACCCGCCTCGCCAAAGGCTACGGTAAAGATCGAGGTCGCAAGCGAGGCGGCCAGAATGTTCACAAGATTGTTGCCCAGCAGGATCGATCCGATCAGCCGCTCGTAGTTATCGGTAAGCTTCAACGCAGTCTTCGCACCTCGGCTGCCTTTGCCCGCCAGCGAGTGCATGCTTGCCCGGTTGATCGCGGTCAGAGCCGTCTCGCTGCCGGAAAAGAAGGCCGACATGCCGAGCAGGCCCAGAATGATCAGGCATGTCCACCAAAAGGACGGGTCCATCAGAGGTTCCTCAGAAGTCGCTACAGAGAAAGGATGTTATGGGTGTGTCCTGGCTGAAGGGCAAGGTCTGCTGGCTCAGCTCTTGCTCCCGATCTCGTGGCGCAGGATGCGGCCCAGCCGGCCCAAATGGCGCTTTAGATGCGCCGAGAAGGGTGAGCCTGTCTGATAGGCTTTGCGCATCATTGCTGTCTTTGCGGCCAGATCGACAGGTGGGTGGGTCGCGCGGGGATCGTCGCTTGCAACCGCCAGGACTGAGGTGGAGTTTGGCGCATTCAAGGGGGCGAGCCCGCATTTTTGCAGCAGGAGCAGGAAGTTCTCCCGTGTGAACCCCAGGGTATGGGCAAAGTGAAATCGGTCAAAACCTTTGGTTTTATAGCCATACATGTCGGGCACTTCGAGCATCATCACACCACCGGGCGCGAGCCATTGGCGCATCAACGACACGGCTTCCAAGGGGCGGTTTAGATGCTCAATCACATGCATACAGACGATCACGTCGAAATGCGCGTCGGGAAAGAGCTCGCCCTGCAAGCCGCCACCGTGGATTTTGGCGTTCTCAGGCAGGTCCGATGCGGCGTGGTCGGCGAAATCCGTGCCGGGCTCGATCCCATGGGCCTCGTGGCCACGGGCGGCGAAGGCGCGAACCACCTCGCCTGAGCCGCAGCCCACATCTAGGATACGGCGCGGCTGGGAGAGATCAGCAACCGTTGCGATGCGATCGACGCGGCGCTCAGCCTCTTCTGTCTTTCGGCGTTGATGGCTTGCCGAGGGGCGGCGGCGGAGGAATTGGTATTCCAGCCGGTAGACCGAGGCGTAATAGGCTGCCAGCTCGTCATCTGTCGGCATTGGATGGTGAAAGAACAGCCCGCACTCATCGCAGATATGCGTCTCGAGGCGCTTGAGCTTGCGATCCCAACCGCTGATCTTTGCGTGCCGGTCAGAGCTGCAAACCGGACATTTCACCGGGGTTCCCTTGTAAGGATACCGCGTGAAGGGCAGGAAATACGAAAGCATGTTCAGGCCTTTAAGCTGCACAGCCCTCCCGATAGCTGCGATCCTAATGCCGTTTTAGTCCGCTAGCGGGTGTTTTTCCAGAACCAGCGCTTTCATTCGGTCATCCAAGACATGAGTATAGATCTCTGTCGTCGAGATATCGGCATGGCCGAGCAGTTGCTGGATGACCCTCAGATCCGCTCCATGGGCGAGGAGATGGGTGGCGAAGGCGTGCCGGAGCGTGTGGGGAGACAGACCCTCTGGGCTCACGCCTGAGCGCACAGCCAGGGTCTTCAAGGCCATCCAGAAGGCAACCCGGGTCAGATGACCGCTTTTGCCGCGTGAGGGAAACAGCCAGGGCGAGGGCTTGCTGCCTGCCTTCACCGCCTCTTCCTCGCGCATATCGCGAGTCTTCAGCCAGTCAGCCAGGATCCCCCGTGCCGTCTCGGTCAGGGGGACCATCCGCTCTCGCCCGCCTTTGCCCTTGATCAGGATCATCCACGGGTCACCGCGCACGGCGTTGGCGGGGAGCGAGACCAACTCGCTGACCCGGAGCCCGGTGGCGTAGAGCAGCTCCATCAGGCAATGCATCCGCAAGTCTTTCCCATCCTGGGCGGTGTCGAGCAGCCGCGTCACCTCCGCCTCACTGATCGTGCCCGGCAATCGCCGGTCTTTCCCAGGGCCACGAAGCCGGGCGGCTGGATTGTCTGGCCGCAGCTTATCTGTATAGGAGAAAAGGAAAAATTGACGAATGGCCGAGAGCCTGCGAGCCCGTGTGCTGGCGGCCAGACCTTGGGTTTCCAGATGGATGAGATAGGCCTCGATCATCTCGCGGTCGACCTCGGCAAAGGCCGTTTTTCCCAGCCAGTCACCGAAACCGGCCAGATCCCGCTCATAGGCGGCGATCGTATTGGCCGAGGCGCCGCGCTCTGCCATCAGTGCCTCGAGGAAGGACTGGATCCAATGACGGTCAGGGGGGAGCGTCATTGCCCGCTGGGCGCGGGCAGCTCGATGACCACATCCCGCTCTGGCGCGGGTAGGTCGAAAATCAGCGCGTAGCCGAGCAATCCGATGCCTCCGAATAGGGCCAGAACGAAAAGGGCCTTGATCAGAAAGAAAAGCGTGCGCACCAGAGGGTCCTTCTCCACCCGGGTCATGTCTGTCTTTGCACCGGCCGCATCCCTGGTCTATAGCCGGGTGAGGGTCGGTCCTGCCTCTGGTCCGACGCTAACCTGTCCCGCGACGCCGCGCAATCCGCTCGGAGGAGAGACACGAGAAAATGACTGCTTCGGCGACCACGGCGCACGCGCGGCTGATCTTGCGAAAGCCGGTTGTGCTGATTGGCCTGATGGGGGCTGGGAAAAGCTCGGTCGGGCTGAGGCTTGCCGACATGCTGGGCGTTGGTTTCCAGGACTCCGATCATGAGATTGTTGCGGCGGCAGGGCGTGAAATATCTGATATATTTGATGAATTTGGGGAATCTGAGTTTCGCCGTTTGGAGCGCGCTGTGATCGCCCGATTGCTTGAGGAGCATCTTGGTGTCCTGGCCACTGGTGGCGGCGCGTTCATGCAAGAGGAGACGAGGGCGGCCATCGCCGAGCGCGCGGTATCGGTTTGGCTGAAGGCAGATCTCTCAGTCCTAATTGCGCGCACCACCGGGCGCACGCACCGCCCTCTCCTGAACCAGGGCAATCCGGAGGAGATTCTGGCTGAGTTGGTCGAGAAACGCTATCCGGTCTATGCGTTGTCTGATGTTCATGTGGAAAGCTTCCACGAACAGACCCATGAGGAGATGGCAGGCCGGATCATCGATGGCCTGATTGCCCAAGGGGCGGTGGAGAGCCAATGACGACGAAGGTGAGGGTGGGCCTTGGCGACCAGGCCTATGACATTCGCATCGGCCCAGGGCTGATTGGGCAAGCCGGGCGACATGTGGTCGAGCTTTTGCCGCGCCCCTATACCGTGATCGTGACCGATGAGACCGTGGCGGGCTTGCATCTTGAAAGGCTGCAGGCGGGTTTGGCGGCTGAAGGCATCCAGTCGGAGGCTGTGGTTCTACCCGCCGGTGAGGCGACCAAGTCCATGGCAAACCTCACTTTTCTGGTTGAGCGCCTGCTGGAATTGAAAGTCGAGCGCGACGATCTGATCATCGCGTTTGGTGGCGGCGTGATTGGCGATCTTGCAGGGTTTGCAGCCGCCGTGCTGCGCCGTGGGGTCGACTTTATCCAGATCCCGACGACGCTTCTGGCGCAAGTCGATAGCGCGGTTGGCGGCAAGACTGGGGTCAATGCGCCCCAGGGCAAGAACCTGATAGGGGCATTCCATCAGCCGAAACTTGTGCTGGCGGATATATCGGTCTTGGACACGTTGACGGGGCGGGAGTTCCTCGCAGGCTATGGCGAGGTGATGAAGTATGGGCTGCTCGGGGACGCTAACTTCTTTGAATGGTTGGAGAAAAATGCGCCCGCCTTGCGTGATGGCGATGTCGAAGCCCGGATCGAGGCGGTGCGCCATTCCTGCCAGATGAAGGCGGATATTGTGGCAAGGGACGAGAAGGAGCGCGGCGATCGCGCGCTATTGAACCTCGGCCATACTTTCGGCCATGCGCTGGAGGCCGCGACGGGGTATTCGAACCGGCTGCTCCATGGCGAGGGGGTGGCGATTGGCTGCGGCCTGGCCTTCGACGTCTCGGCCCGAATGGGGCTCTGCGCGCAAGAGGCGCCGAGCCGGGTGCAGGCGCATCTGGCGGAAATGGGGATGAAGCGGCGGCTTTCGGATATTCCGGGAGAGTTGCCCGATGCAACCGGACTGATCACCCTGATGGGCCAGGACAAGAAGGTGAAACAGGGGCAACTCGCCTTCATTCTGGCCCGCGGGATCGGCGAGACTTTCCTGACGCATGAGGCGGATCTGGCGGTGGTCGAGGCGGTTCTGGCCGAGGCATTAGCGCGCCCGTAAAATACCGGTTAATGCTGGGATTTGGAGAGATCTTTGGCCCGGATCTCAGAGGATCTTTTATCCGGGGAACCGGACAAAAGCGGATAACCAGCGAGATCGGGCGTCAAAGTTGGATGTGCAGATGGTCATCATGCCGGGCTGCATTGCAGCCCTGAAAGCGGATCTTGGCGCTGGTGAGCCCGAGGCGCTGTTTGAGATGAGGCTCTAGGAAGATCTTCTGAACCCGTGGGTCGCGGGCAAGGATCTGGGTGGCCGAACGGGTTCGGTCCGGATCGATCTCCATCTCAGGCCACAGCGGTTGGAGCCAGTGAAAATTCCACCTGAGCGCAGTTCCCGCAGGCGGACATTTGGTCGGTCCGTCCTCGAATGCGAAATATCCGATCGGCGAGGGCGTTTTGCCCGGCAGATATCTGCCATCGCGACGGTAGTAGAAAGCAAGATCCGCCGAGCGCCCATCTTGGTGGGAGAGATGTGGCAGTAGCGGAAAGCCATCGATGAAGGGAAAACTGGCATCGAGAACCAGGGTGGTCGTCCCTGGGTAACGCTCGTCCATCGCTTGCCCAAGGTCGGTGAGAACCGCGCGCATCTCTGGCACCACATAATGGCGGTTCAAGGCGCAATAGAGTGGCGAGGTGAGCTGCACCGCGCCGCTTGGCCAACAGGAAAGCGCGACCCGGCCGAGGAAGGGTGCTGTGACCTGCGCGCCGGCCCAGAGGGCGATATAAGCGGCAAGAAAGGCCAATACCCGATGCCGGGCAAGTTGGGCGATGAGCCAGGCGACCCCGCCCAACTGGGTCAACAGGGTCAGCAGAAGGATCGCGAGCCCATGGAGGAGAAGCCGAAACATGGAGTGAGACTACCCTGTCACTTCAAATACCGCAGCCCCGCTTTACCAGAGCAAGCCCGCCACCCGCCCCCACCCACCCACTGCGGGCAGCGGGCAAGCCCTGGCAAAGCGGGGCTTGTCTTTCGATCCTAGGAACGGGGTGACAGCCCGACGCGATGATCCATCGAGCCATTTACCTGCCAGTTCTTCTCTCACCTCGCTTTCCACACCCAGACCGCTACCCGCGGTGGGTGGGTGGGGGCGGGTGGTGGGCTGGGTGTGGAAAGCGGGGGCTAAGTTTTCCATGACAAGGCAGGCTGCCGGTGCTAGAGCGGTGCGTGACAGGGGCGCCCGTATGGCTGAGACGAACCCTTAGAACCTGATCCGGTTAGAACCGGCGGAGGGAGTCACCAGCATCCCCAAACCGGTGGACGCGGCCCTCCAACCCAGAAGGAGGAGCCTATGTTTCGTATTCTCACCCTGGCGCTGACACTGGCCGCCGCGCCGGCGTTCGCGTCCGACAAGATGACCCTGATCCTGGATTGGTTCATCAATCCCGACCACGGGCCGATCATCATTGCCGAGGAGAAGGGGTACTTCGCCGATCAGGGCCTGGAGGTGGAGGTGATCCCGCCCGCCGATCCGGCCGACCCGCCGAAGCTGGTCGCCGCTGGGGCGGCTGATATGGCAGTCTCTTACCAACCCCAGCTCCATCTGCAAGTCCACGAAGGTTTGCCCTTGATGCGGGTTGGCACGCTGGTGGCGACACCGCTCAACTGCCTCCTTGTGCTCGCAGATGGGCCGATCAAGACGCCTGCGGATCTCAAGGGCAAGAAGATTGGCTTTTCGGTCGCAGGTGTCGAGGAAGCGGTCCTGGGCGCTGTTCTGGGCAAGTATGGCGTCTCGGTTGATGAGATTGAGCTCGTCAATGTGAACTGGTCGCTCTCGCCCTCACTGATGTCAGGCCAGGTGGATGCGGTGATAGGCGCTTACCGGAATTTCGAACTCAATCAGATGGAGATCGAAGGCGTGCCGGGCAAATGCTTCTATGTCGAGGAAGAGGGGCTGCCTGCCTATGACGAGCTGATTTACGTCGCCAACCCCGAGACGATGAATGCGGACATGATCCGGCGGTTCCTGGAGGCGACTGAACTGGCCACCCAATACATCGTGAACCATCCGGAGGACAGCTGGGAGATCTTCTCAGGCACCTCGGCTGAGTTGCAGGATGAGCTCAATCAGAATGCCTGGTACGACACGCTGCCGCGCTTTGCGCTGCGCCCTGCGGCGCTGGACCACGGGCGCTATGTCCGGTTCGAGGCGTTTCTGAAGGAGACCGGCCTGGTGCCCTCGATCAACCCGGTCTCGAAACTCGCCGTGGATGTCACCCAATGACGGATTTCGGATCGCCGGTCTTTGGCGCCTGGCGGGCGGCGGCGCGGCCTGAATGGGAGGCCTATACTCGCCACGCTTTTGTCGAAGGCCTGAAGGATGGGACGCTGCCCAAGGCTTCGTTCCTCCACTACCTGGTGCAGGATTACGTCTTTCTGGTCCATTTCAGCCGGGCCTGGGCGCTGGGTGTCGTGAAATCCGCCTCTCGGTTGGAGATGATGACCTGTGCGGGCACGGTCGATGGCCTGGTGAACCATGAGATGAAGCTGCATGTGGAGATCTGTGCCCGCGAAGGGATCACCGAGGAGGATCTCTTCAACGCGACCGAGGCGCAGCCGAACCTTGCCTACACCCGCTATGTGATGGATGCGGGCCTGTCGGGCGATTTCCTGGATCT
>JBCDAS010000078.1:0-14550 GCA_039185235.1 Pseudomonadota bacterium | reverse complement strand
GGTAGCAGTCGAGACGCTCGAAGCGGTTCTGGCCGAGGCCAAGGATAGCGAGCTGATTTCCCATGAGCGCGAGATCGAGCGCCAGCGCACCCAGGCGCGTTTGGATGTGAGCGTCAAATCCTATGAACACAGCGTCGAGGTTGGCCAAACCGCCATTCGTCAGAGCTTTTTGCTCAACGGTGGGGCGGGCGCAGCGCTGCTCGCCTATTTGGGCCAGATGATCAGCGCTGGGAAAGAGCCGGGTCTTTTGATGATTGCCTTAGCGGCCTGGGCCTTGGGAGCTTTCGCTGCAACCTGCGCGAATGGGTTCTCTTTTCTGGCGCAGTCGCGATACACCGAGGCTGCGGTGAACCCCGAGGCGAACAAGACGCATGAGTTGCAGGGCGATCGCTGGCGGGTCGGTGCCACCTGCTGCGTCATTACCGCCTTGATCGGCTTTGCCACGGGGTGTCTGGTGGCCGGTGGAGGCCTGCTTGGCGCCTGGTAGGACATGCGACAAACTGCATCTGGGGGTACGGATTCCGCAGCCCCATCTATTGCACTGTATGCAAACCAGCTTTTCGAGAGGTCACGCTGGCGTTAGGTAAGGCTTTCTTGCCCGCCGGAAGTGACTATACTCATGTGTCAACGTACGATGACAGGAGGCCCGTCAGTGGCACGGCATCGGAAGAGGCAATGCGGTTAGGTCCAGTTCTCCTATCCCTCGCGATCGTCGTGGGGCTCGCCTATTGGTTCGGATTTCGCGATCCGGAGCAACGGGCCTTGCTTGCCGATTTGGTGCGGGGCGATGTCGAAGCTGAGATGACCGAGGTTGCTGCACCGGAGGCACCTGAGACGGACAAGCTTCAACCGGTAGCCGTCATGGTACTGCTCAGCGAAGCGCGCGAGACGGCACGGCAATTGGTGCTTCGAGGCCGCACCGAGGCAAACCGCAAAGTCGCGGTTCCTGCGGAGACAACGGGTCTGGTAATCTCCCAACCGATCCGGCGTGGTTCTGTGGTGCGCGAGGGGCAGGTACTCTGCGAACTATCCCAGGGCACAAGGCAGGCGCAATTGCTCGAGGCAGAAGCAGGGCTTGCGCGTGCCAAAATCAACTATGACGTGGCGATGCGGCTAAGCGAGCGGGGATTTGCCGCCGAGACGACCCGCATGGAACGCTCGGCCGAGTTGGAAGCGGCGCAGGCGGCGGTTGAGCTGGTGCAATGGGATATCTCCCGCTTGCAGATCGTGGCGCCTTTTGACGGTGTGCTGGAGAGTGATACGGCTGAATTGGGCGCACGGCTCGCTCCGGGCGAGACCTGTGCAGACTTGATCGACCTCTCGATGGTCAAGGTTGCGGGCTTTGTCGGCGAGCAAAATGTCGACCAGATTGCGCTCGGCCAGCCTGCAACGGCGCGCATGATCAATGGGCGGCGCGAAGCTGGCGAGATCACCTTCATCAGCCGGGTCGCGGATGAGGATACGCGGACCTACAAGGTCGATGTGACCTTGGAAAATGTCGATGGGCGCCTGCGCGACGGGATGACCAGCGAGATGGTGATCAACTTGCCGCCGCGCCAGGCGCACCGCATCCCAAAATCAGCGCTGACCTTGGATGACACTGGCCGGCTCGGATTGCGTTTGGCCGAGGGCACCGCCTCGACATTCTATCCCGTCGAGGTTGTGCGTGACGATCCTGACGGGATCTGGGTTGCGGGCCTGCCCGACAAGGCCACCGTGATCGTGGTCGGCCAGGAGTTTGTCAGTGACGGGCGCGAAATCCGCGCAGTCCCAATCACATGGGACGATCTGGGATGACTGGTTTGATCGATTGGTGCGCCGAGCGGGCACGGATGGTCGCGGCCTTCATCGTGATCTCGGTTGCAGCCGGCTATATAGCCTATACCTCGCTGCCCAAGGAAGGCGAGCCAAACATCGATGTGCCCGTCCTCTATATCTCGGTGTCGCTGCCCGGTGTCTCCGCCGCCGATGCGGAGCGGCTGATCGTCAAACCGCTTGAGCTTGAGATGCGCGGGATCGAGGGCGTGAAGGAGATGACCGGGATCGCCTCGGAGAACCACGGCTCCCTACTGCTCGAATTCGACTTTGGTTGGGATAAGGCCGCGACGCTCGCCGATGTCCGCGACAAGCTGGACCAGGCCGAGGCGGAGTTCCCCGATGACGCCGATCAGGCGACGATTTTTGAGGTCAATCTCAGCCAATTCCCTGTGATCACGATCTCGCTGTCGGGCGATGTGCCAGAGCGCACGCTCTCGAAGGTCGCCAAGGACCTGCAAAAGGCGATCGAAGCAGAGCCGAGCGTGCTGGAAGTCTCGCTCGCAGGCAATCGCGAGGAGATGATCGAGGTGATCATCGATCCGCTGCGCATGGAGAGCTACAACGTCACCACGACCGATCTTCTGAATGTGGTTGACCGCAACAACCTTCTGGTTGCTGCCGGTGCGGTCGAAAGCGGGACGGCGGCTTTCTCCGTCTCGGTTCCGGGTTCCTTCACGGCGATCGAGGATGTCTTCGATCTGCCGGTCAAAGTGAACGGCGACCGGATTGTCCGACTGCAAGATGTGGCGACCGTTCGCCGGACCTTTGAGGATGCGCAAGGCACTGCGCGTTACAATGGCGAGAAGTCGATCTCGCTCCAGGTCTCCAAGCGCATCGGCGAGAACATCATCGACACGGTCAATGCCGTTCGGGCGGTTGTGGCCGAGGAACAAGCCAAGTGGCCCCCTCCGCTGAAGAATGCGATCGCCATGGACCTTGCGATGGATGACAGCGCACATGTGGTCGATATGGTCGACCAACTCGAAAGCGCTGTCGCCACAGCCGTGATCCTGGTCATGCTGGTGGTGCTGGCAAGCCTCGGCTTCCGCTCATCGCTTTTGGTTGGGTTTGCGGTGCCATGCTCCTTCCTGCTCAGCTTTGGGCTGATGGCGGTCTTGGGCATGTCGGTGAACAATATGACGATGTTCGGGCTGATCCTGGCGGTTGGCATGCTGGTCGACGGCGCCATCGTGGTGGTCGAGTATGCCGACAAACGCATTCAAGAGGGCATGGGCCCCATGCGCGCCTATTCCGCCGCCGCCAAGCGGATGTTCTGGCCGATCACCGCGTCGACCGCGACGACACTCTGCGCCTTCTTGCCCCTGGTCTTGTGGCCCGGAATGCCGGGCGAGTTCATGGAGCAATTGCCGATCACGCTGATCTTTGTGCTCACCGCTTCGCTGATCGTCGCCCTGATCTTTTTGCCGATCATCGGCGGCGTAATCGGTCGAATCCATCGCGCCTTGTTCGGTCGCAAGCGCGAGGCCGCGCCCGAACCCTATCGCCGGACGGGTTTTGGCAAGCTGATGAGCCTGATCGTGCTCAACCCCATTGGCCCGGTCCTCGCGCTGATGCTGGCCTTTGCAGGCATGTATGGAACCTTCGTCTATTACGCCGAGAACAACAACGGCACTGAGTTCTTTGTCGAGACCGATCCGTCCCGTGTGATTGTCTTTGTGCGCGCCCGGGGCAACCTCTCGAACGAGGAGAAGGACCGCATGGTCGCAATGGTCGAGAAGCAGGTGATGGAGGTGCCGGGCATCGCCTCGGTCTTTGCTTTCTCGGGCGAAGGCGGGCTGCGCAACCAGGGCGATGAAGGACCGCGCGATGCCATTGGACAAGTGCAGTTTGAGCTGGTGAATTGGCGCGATCGCGGTCCGGGCGAAGAGATCCTCGACGATGTGCGCAACCGCATTGCCGATCTGCCTGGCATCAAAACCGAGATCTTCATCCAAGCCGCAGGCCCCGTGCAGGGCAAACCCGTGCAATTGGAGCTGAGATCGAACAATTGGGAAGACTTGCACGAGGCCGCCCGACGCGCCCGGTTGAAGTTCGAGAACACCGAAGGACTGATCGAGATCGACGACACCCGTCCTCTGCCCGGGATCGAATGGGAAATCACGGTCGATCGCGCGACCGCCGGGCGCTATGGCGCCGATATCGCAACAGTGGGTCCGATGGTCCAATTCGTCACCCGAGGCGCCACGCTCGACACCTATCGCCCCGATGATCTGGACGAGGAGATCGATATCCGCGCCCGCTTTCCCCAGAAGGACCGGACCCTTGCGACTTTGGATGAACTGAAGATCCCGACCGATCGCGGCCTGGTCCCGCTGGCAAGCTTCATAGACCGCCAACCGGTTCCAAAACTCGGTGAGATCTCCCGCCGCGACGCCGAACGCTTCTTCCTGGTGCGCGCCGAGGTCGACACCACCTTTACCCCCAGTGACCGGATCGTCGAGTTGCAGTCATGGTTGCAAGAAACCGGTGTCATGCCGCCGACGGTCAGCGCCCGGTTTGTAGGCGATTTCGAGGAACAGCAGGAAAGCCAAGCTTTTCTATCCAAGGCCTTCGCCGGCGCATTGGGGCTGATGTTTGTGATCCTGCTCGCGCAGTTCAACTCGATCTACAACGCCGTGCTGGTGCTCTCCGCCGTGGTCATGTCAGTCGCAGGCGTTTTCCTCGGCATGCTGATCATGGACCAAAAATTCTCGATTATCATGACCGGGATTGGGATCTTGGCGCTCTCTGGGATCGTCGTGAACAACAATATCGTGCTGATCGACACCTTCCGCGAGTTCTCCCGCTCGATGGATCGGCTCGAGGCGATCGTGCGCACGGCAGAGGAGCGGATCCGTCCGGTTCTGCTCACGACGATCACAACCATCGCGGGCCTGACCCCGATGATGTTCGCCGTCAGCCTCGACTTCACGACTGGCCAAGTGAGCCAAGGCGCGCCGACCGCGCTTTGGTGGACACAACTCGCCTCTGCCGTTGTCTGGGGCCTCGGCACCGCGACGCTGCTGACTTTGATTGTAACCCCGGCAGCACTGGCGGTCCGCGAATGGGCGACCCGTGGCGTCTATGCCCTGCCCCGTTGGAGCTTGCTCGGGCTGCATGCGCTCTGGAACTATGCACAGAACCTCAGACGAGGCGAACAGCAGCCCCTCGCCCTGAAGAGCCAGTTCTTGCGCGACAGGCAATTGCGTAGCGAACTGCGCAAGCTCGGTTCCAACCAACCACTGGTCTTTGATGAGCGCGATGACCCGCAGCACCCAACCGTGCTCCGCGCCGCTGAGTAAAGCCGAACCTCTCAACTGGCGCCAACGCCTCTTCCAAAGCGAAGCGGCGGAAGAGGGTTTCTCGTATCGGCCCCTTGGGGCCGGTTCCGCTAAGCTAGAGAAGTTGAGCCCGGACCAAACTTCTCTTTCAAGCTGAGGCAGGTTGAAACGATCTTGGTCTAACTGATCGCGGTCTCCGGATCCGCATCCGCTTCTTGGCTCAGCCACATCGAGGCATAACGCCCCCCCAAGGCCAAAAGCGTTTGATGGGTGCCACGCTCGGCGATCCGACCCGCCTCCAGAACCAGGATCTGATCCGCCTCCACCACGGTCGAGAGCCGATGCGCGATCATCACCACCGTGCGCCCCTGGCCCAAGCGTTGCAACTCGGCCTGGATCTCCCGCTCAGTCCCGGTATCGAGCGCCGAGGTCGCCTCATCGAGGATCAGGATTGCCGGATCCTTCAACACGGTCCGTGCAATTGCGACGCGTTGCTTCTCACCCCCCGAGAGTTTCAGACCCCGCTCGCCGACCAGCGTTTCATACCCATCCGGCAGGGCCATGATGAAGTCATGGATCCGGGCCGCCTTTGCAGCCTCTTCAATCTCCGCCTTGCGCGCACCCGCCCGGCCATAGCCGATATTATAGCCAATCGTGTCATTGAAGAGCACCGTGTCCTGCGGCACGACGCCGATCTGTCGACGCAGGCTCGCCTGGGTCACATCGCGGATATCCATCCCATCGATCTCGATTGACCCCGCGCTCACATCGTAGAAGCGAAAGATCAATCGGGCGATGGTCGATTTGCCGGCGCCCGACGGCCCAACCACGGCCAAGGTCCCGCCACCCGGCAGATCGAAGTCCAGATCCTGCAAAATCGGACGTTTCTCATCATAGGCAAAGGCCACGTTGCGAAACCTGAGCTGCCCGGCTTCGGGCTTCAAGGCACCAACATTCACTCGGTCGATCACATCCGGGGCCTGATCGGTCAACTCATACATCTCTCGCATATCGACCAAGCTCTGACGGATCTCGCGATAGACCATTCCTAGGAAGTTCAGCGGCACCGTGATTTGGATCATGAACGCGTTGACCATCACGAAGGAGCCCAGGCTCAGCGTTCCCGCCACAACTTCATAGGCTGTCATGCCCATCACCGTCACGGTCGCAGCCGAGATGATGAACGCCTGCCCCGAATTCAACAGCGCCAGCGAGCTCTGCGTCTTGATCGCGGCTTTCTGATAGGCCGCCATCGCCCGGTCATAGCGCGCCGCCTCGTGACACTCGGCATCGAAATACTTCACAGTCTCATAGTTCAAAAGACTGTCGACCGCTTTTTGATGCGCGTCCTGATCCTCTTGGTTCATCTTGATCCGGATCTTCACCCGCCACTCGGTCACCCGGAAGGTAAAGACCACATAGACCAAGATCGCACCTGCCAGGACGGCAGCATAGGGCCAACCGAACTCGAGCCAGAAGATCACAGCGACGATGCTCAACTCCAAGAGCAGCGGCACGATGTTGAAGATCAGGAACCTGAGCAGGAAGTCGATCGCCTTCACGCCCCGGTCGATGATCCGGCTGAGCGCCCCGGTCTTGCGGCTGATATGATAGCCAAGCGAGAGCTGGTGGACATGGCGGAAGGTCCTCAGCGCCAGTTGGCGAAGCGCGTGCTGGCTGACCGGTGCAAACACATAGTCGCGGAGTTGCTGCAGCACGGTCCCCATCAATCGCGCAGTGCCATAGGCCAGCACCAAGAAGAGCGGGACCGCCACTGCCTGAGCCGCCGTCAGCCCATCAACCGCTCCACGGAACGCATAGGGCATCGACAGGGTTGCGGCTTTCGCCAGAACCAAAAGACTGAGGGCAATCACCACACGGGTTTGCAGATCCCGCCTGCCCCTTGGCCAAAGATCCGGCAGCGCACGGCTTATAATTCTGAGATCGGGCACCCCCTCGGTCGAGGGGCGCCGCCGGGGTCGCCGCACTTCTGAGATCCTTCTCCGGGCGCAAAAGAGCGCGCGTTACTCGCCGTCCACCAATTGGGGAACTGTGAACACTTGCCCGGGATATATGAGGTCAGGGTCTTTGATCAAATCCGCATTGGCCGAGAAAATCAGCGAGTAGCGCAGACCCTCGCCATAATACTGCTCGGCAATACGCCAAAGATGGTCGCCCTTTTCGATCTCGACCCTGCGTTCCTGCAAGGCTTTCGGACCATCATCCAATTGATAGCTAAACGGTGTCTCGATCCGGCTCACCACTTTGCCCGAGGCGTCGACCTCATCAAAGCGCAGCAACTGGGTCGTTTGCCCTGTCTGAGCAGCTAGGCTCGCCCGCCATTGACCTGCCGATACAACGTTTGTCTCAACTGCGAAAAGCGCATTGGCGTAGATCCGAACCGTATTGCCCGGCGTTGCCCGGCCCAAAAGGTCGACATCGCCGCCGGCGGTGTAGGAGATCCGATCCAGGCGGACACTTGCTTGGCTCTCCTCGGACGCGGGTTGGAGAAGGGCCAATTCATCAGCCTCTGGCTGAACCAGTGTGGGGGCCGTATCGTCGGATGCACCGGGCAGAATGAGGACCGGGGCACTCTCGACCGTCTCGCTGCTGGTCTCTTCCACGTCGCGGCTGGCCTCGACCGTGTCCTCCGTCTCCGTAGAGCCCACTTCCGTGGAAGAAGAGGGGTCCTGATCCTCAGACCCTTCCAAGTCAGGATTAGCGGTGCCTTCCTGTTGCGTCCCTGCGGCATCCTCCGGGGCTTCGCTGTCGCCCGAGACGGCTGCGACTTGCGTGTCATCAGGTTCTGTCGCCACCTCCTCCGTAGCGGATCCCGTCTGTCCCGACGCGGCGTCAGCCAGATCCTCTTCGGTCTCGCCCGGCACGGCTTCCACGGCGGCAAGTTCTGTCTCCACTTCCCCGCCCGCAGCACGGAGCACCAATTGCCGCGGCTCCCCCGTCACTGTGACCGTGAAGAGGCTGACGAATTGCCCGGCCCCATCGGCTGTCTCTGTAGCAATCACATCGCCATCGAGCAGGATCTCAACAGTCGCGCCTGGAGCAGCCTGTCCCGCAACCACCGTGCTGCCATCGACATCAATGCGCACCACGTCGAATTTAGGGGCCACAGGTTCCGGGGTCTCATCGAGCTCGGCCTGATCGGTCACAGGCTCTTCGGGGCCTGCATCTTCCGTGGTCGTCGCTTGAGGGTCTTCTTCGACCGCGGGAGCAGAAGCGATTTCCTCGGACGGATCCGCCACTTCGGGCGCCTCGACAATCGTGCCCTTTTGCGGCGCCTCGAACAAAACGGCGCCAATCGCGGCGGCAGCTATAACAAGCGCCGCGATCCCGATGATCGCGATTTTTCTCGTTCTTTTCATAGTCCCCGCACGCACTACTCTAGCCGTTCGATGACCGCTGATGTAGAGACTTAAGGTCTTCCTGCGCCGGAGCCTCCCATGTCAACCCCACGCGTGTCGATCTGTGTCTTTTGCGGCTCACGCCCAGGCAAAAAGGATATCTATCGGGCAACAGCCGAGGCTTTGGGCACCGGTTTGGCCAAGGCGGGCTTCAACTTGGTCTATGGCGCTGGGGATCTTGGCCTGATGGGGCTCACGGCGCGATCTGCCAAAGCGGCGGGCGGGCATGTCACTGGGTTTATCCCGCGCCATCTGTTCGAGCGCGAGCTCGGCACTTATGACATCGACGCCTTGGTGATCACCGAGACGATGCATGAGCGCAAGAAACTGATGTTCGGCAACTCCGACGCGATTGTCACACTGCCGGGCGGCCCGGGCACTTTGGACGAGCTGATCGAAGTGCTCACCTGGCGCCAGCTTGGTCTGCATGAGCGCCCGGTGATCCTGGTCGGGCCTGAGGGGTATTGGGACCCGTTTCTCGCGCTGCTCGACCATATCATCGAGCAAGGCTTCTGCGATGCCAGTTTCCGCAGTTATGCCACATTGGTCGAGACCGCCGAGCAGGCGATCGAGATCTTGCGGGATGCATTCCCTGCGACAGACTGAGGAACTTCATGGACAAGCTAAATCCTGGCCTGACGGGCTCTGCCGAAATAGTTGTTGGCACGAGCGATACCGCCCCACGGGTCGGCTCCGGCTCGATCGCGGTGTTCGCCACGCCCAAGATGATCAACTTAATCGAAGAGGCGGCCCTCGACGCGGTCGAGGCGCTGTTGCCCGAGGGCAAACAATCCCTCGGCACGCTGGTCAATGTCAGCCACATCGCCGCCACTCCGGTGGGAATGCGAGTGACAGCAACCGCCGAGTTGGTCGAAATTGAAGGCCGTCAGCTGCGCTTCCGCGTCGAGGCACGCGACGAGCAAGACCTGATCGGAGAGGGCGAACACCACCGTGTGGTCGTCACAGCGGCCTCTTTTGTCGCGCGGATCAACGCCAAGGCCACACGCTAAGTCCAGCCGCCTGACGCACAGATCGAGGTTGGATTGCATTTCCGTCTGATCGATGACCTGCTTTTAACCAAATGGAGTTTTCGATTGCCAAGCTTGTTTTCCCGCAGTCCTCGCCGGTTTCGCCGCGGTGTCCATGTCCGCTCAGGCAGCCGATACGGTCGAGATCACGCTCCAGATCGGTAGCGGAACAAGCACCTATTGGCGCCGATGATGGGACAGCTCCCGATCTCGTTGAAGGCCGCGAACTAGTCGGCAGGCATACAGTACACCGTCACCAGGAACCCAAACGTCCCAGGGCACGCAGCTATGATCCTGGAGGGGGAGCCGAAGAGCACGACGGACGGCACTGGCAGCCCGTTCTTGGTGGGCCTGCATCAACGGACATCCGAGTACCGCAAGCGTGCAAACGCCGGTCAAAGCTGGCGGTAGCGTGATCTGAGCCATCGTGACTAAAGGAACGTGCCCGAGCAACATTTGATCGGCTATTTGGGCTGGACAGCGCTTGCCCAGCCCGAAACTGGCCGCGTCCGCCTTACATCCGGCTGGCGACGTTTTCCCAGTTCACCAACTTGTCCAGGAAGTTGGTCAGGTAGGCCGGGCGCTTGTTGCGGAAGTCGATGTAGTAGGAGTGCTCCCACACATCGCAGCCCAGAAGCGCTGTTTGGCCAAAGCAGAGCGGGTTCACGCCGTTCTCGGTCTTGGTGACTTTTAGCGCGCCGTCGCTGTCTTTCACCAACCAGACCCAGCCCGAGCCGAACTGTCCCGCGCCCGCGGCTGAGAACGCGGCTTTGAAGTCGTCGACCGAGCCGAAGCTTTCAGTGATGGCTTTCTCCAGCTCGCCTGGCATCGCGCTCTCACCAGGTCCCATCATCTCCCAGAACTGGTTGTGGTTCCACAGCTGGGAGATGTTGTTGAAGATCCCGTTCTGGGCGACGGCTGAGGCATCATAAGTGCCAACGATGATCTCTTCGAGGGTCTTGCCGTCCCACTCGGTGCCCGCGATCAGCTTGTTGCCATTGTCGACATACGCCTTGTGGTGCAGGTCGTGGTGATACTCGAGCGTCTCTTGGCTCATGCCATTGTCAGCCAGCGCGTCATGGGCGTAGGGAAGATCGGGGAGTTCGAATGCCATGGTGGGGCCCTCTCTGTCAGAAGTCGGTCGGGGGGAGCCCCCGCGAGGGCGAATATACGCCGATTGAGCCGCCCTTAAAGGGGGAAGCGCCCGTGAAATGAACTCAGACGGAAAGAATGAGCGGGTCAGCCGCGAATTTGGTGACAATCGGGGAAGAGAGGCGTGATTATCGCCCAAACTGGGGAACGATGGTCTGGGCGACCGGGTTCTCCTTTGAAGCGCCGTTCGTATGTTCCGGGGCCGTGACCCTGGCAAACAGGCTCAAACAGCGGTCAGGACGGCTGCCACACGGCGATCTTCTGCGAGCAGGACGTTATAGGTGCGACAGGCGGACGGGGTGGACATGATCTCAACACCAAGACCGCTACCCTCGATCGCATTGCGGATGCCTGGGGCGAGTTGTGCGATCTCGGAGCCCTGCCCCATCAGCACCACATCGATCTCGGATCGGGCCGAGATAAGGGGCGCGAGGGTCTCCAGGCTGAGCATTGCAATCGGATGAACGCCCGATGGAAGCAGGATCAGCGAGCCCTTGTGCCAGACGCCTGCGATCCGAAAGCCCCCCGGCCCATACCCATCAATGGGTGGCTGGCCGGAGAATTCGATCTCGTTGAGCCGCATCGCCCAGCGTCAAACCTGCGCGCCATCGGCGCGAATATTGGCCTTGGCTTCCTCTGCGGTCTTCCAATCGCGCTTCACGCCTAGGATCAACAGAGTCGCCGCCGCGATGAAGACCGAGGAGTAAGTCCCGACCACAACGCCCCAGATCATCGCAAAGGTGAAGCCTTGGATCACCGGCGGGCCGAGGAAGAACATGGCCCCGAGCGCGATCAGGGTGGTGACCGAGGTCATCACCGTTCGGCTGAGCGTCTCATTGACCGACAGGTTCAGGAGCTCCATCAGCGTCATCTTCTTGTACTTGCGCAGATTCTCCCGCACCCGGTCGAAGACGACAACAGTGTCGTTCAGCGAGTAGCCGACAATGGTCAGGATCGCGGCGATAATAGCGAGGTTGAACTCGATCCCTGTCAGCGCAAAGACCCCGATCGTCAAGGCCACATCATGGACCAGCGCGATCACTGCGCCGAGGCCGAACTGCCACTCAAACCTGAGCCAGATGTAGAAAAGCACCGCCATCACCGCGAGGCCGACAGCCAGGATCCCCGCTTGGAGCAACTCGCCCGAGACTTTGGGGCCAACCACCTCGACCCGCCGGATCTCAGTCCCCGCAATCTCAGCCTGAAGCACCTGCCCCAGTTCAGTTGCGACCGCCATCCGGTCATCACCATCGCCTTGCTGCTCTTCGATCCGGACCAGCACATCGCGTTCACTGCCAAAGCCCTGGACCTGGACTTCGCCGAGATCAAGCCCAGTGACGACCTCGCGGATCTGAGACAGGTCCGCCGCCTCCGGCGTCTGGATCTCGATCATCGTCCCGCCCCGGAAATCGATGCCAAAATTGAGCCCCATGACGCCCGCCGAGGCCAGCGAGGCCACCACGAGTATGGCCGAGCCTATCATCGGCAGACGGCGGAAGCTCATGAAGTTGATCTTGGTGATCTCCGGCACCAGCTTCAGCTGGGCGATCTTCAGCGTCTTTGGCCGCTTCCAGTCGAGCCAGGTGACGACCATCAGGCGCGTGACCATAACGGCCGTGAAGACCGAGGTGATGATCCCGATCGCCAGGGTCACCGCAAAGCCCTTGACCGGGCCGGAGCCGATGCCGAATAGGATCACGGCAGCAATCAGCGTGGTGATATTCGCGTCGATGATCGCCGAGAGTGCTTGGGAATATCCCCTCTCGATCGCGCGGGAGACTTTGTTGGCGCTGGCGCGCAGTTCCTCTCGCATGCGCTCAAAGATCAGCACATTGGCATCGACTGCCATCCCGATCGTGAGCACGATCCCCGCGATCCCCGGTAAGGTGAGCGTCGCGCCAAGCAAACTGAGGACCCCAAAGATCAAGCCCACATTGATGATCAAGGCGATATCCGCCAGAATCCCGAACAGGCCATAAGTGATCGCCATAAAGATCAGAACCGCCACAAAGGCAAGAAGCGTCGCCTTGGCTCCAGCTTCCACAGAATCCGCGCCCAAGTCAGGGCCAACCGTTCGTTGCTCCAGCACTTTGATCGAGGCGGGCAGTGCCCCTGCACGGAGCAAGATCGAGAGGTTGGTCGCACTCTCAACCGTGAAGTTTCCCTCAATGAAGCCCGCACCACCAAGAATCGCGTCATTGATCCTAGGGGCCGAGATGACCTCACCATCGAGCACAATCGCGAACAACTGACCGCGATTGGCAGCCGTAACCTGCCCGAAAATCCGCGCCCCTACCGTATCAAACCGGAAATTGACAACAGGCAGGCCAGTTTGGTGATGAAATCCAAGTTGGCTGTCGACCAAGTTCTCACCAGTCAGAATAGGTCGACGCTGTACGAGGTACGCGCCTCCTCCTTCTTCCTCGGTACCAGTGAGCAAAAGCTGATTGGGGCCCGGGTTTCGCGCATCAGCCCCAAACGCTTCGACCATATGGAAGGAGAGTTTCGCCGTCCGCCCTAAAAGCTCCAGCAACTCGTCCGCGGAACCCAATCCTGGCACTTGGATCAGGATCCGTCGCTCACCCTGCCTTTGGATCGAAGGTTCTCGCGTGCCGGATTCGTCGATCCTGCGGCGAACAATCTCAAGCGACTGCGCCATCGTCCGATCGGTTATCTCTTTTTTCGCAGGCTCCGTCAGCGTGATTTCAAGGGTCTGATTGGCCGCCGTGGTCACCTGAAGATCCGGGCCGCCGAACCCACCGGCAAATCCCAATCCACCCCCAACAGGCTGGGCGAGCCCCTCCAATAGTCGACGCGCCGAATCTACTTCATCGGCATTCGTGATACGCACACTGACCATGTCCTGCGTAGCACGAAGATTGGTGAAGCGGCGCACGCCGCCTTCGCGCAAAACATTACCTGCATCTGAGCGCAGATTGAGCATACGGTCGGCGAAAACCTCCTCGATCTGGACATCGACCAGCAGATGCGCGCCGCCGCGCAAATCAAGCCCCAGATTGATCGACTCCTTGGGTAGCCAATCGGGCAGACTGTCTCGCGTTTGCTGATCCATAAGGTTGGGCGAGGCCAGCAAAAGCCCAACCATACACAAGCCAATGATCAGCAACCGTTTCCAAGGAGCGAAGTAAAGCATGGGCAGCGCCCCTTTCGGTCAGCCGATCAATTGTCGTTGGCAGGTTCCGTCTTGGACTGCACACTGAGGATGGTCGAGCGTTGAACCTTAACCTTGATCCCCTGTGCGATCTCTACCTCAACCTCCTCGCCATCGCCGACTTTGGTCACTTTGGCGTGAATGCCGCCACCGGTGATCACCTGATCGCCGCGCCGGATCGCCTCCAACATCGCCTTGTGCTCCTTCGCCCGTTTCGTCTGTGGTCGGATGAGGAAGAAATAGAAGATGACAAAGACCAGAACCAGCGGGAGCAGACCAACGATCCCTCCGGTTGGATCTCCGGCACCGGCGGTCTGGGCATAGGCGGGGGTGGCAAACATAAAGGGTCGTCCTCTCGATACGTATCGCCCATCGCGGGCTCCGGTCTTATGCCGGGGTCACTCGCCTATATACGGGGCGATGGCCGGGATGCAAGGCGACCCCCGAGGCTCTCCTGTTTTCTGCCTTGCACATTCGCGCCGAACGCCGTATTGCGCGCGCCTGAAGACCGTCTTTGCAATCTGACAACCAGGAAAAACCGATGGCGAAGGAAAAGTTTGAGCGTAACAAGCCGCATTGCAACATTGGCACGATTGGCCATGTTGACCATGGCAAGACGACGCTGACGGCGGCGATCACCAAGCAGTTTGGTGAGTTCAAGGACTACGATCAGATTGACG
>JBCDAS010000077.1:0-14568 GCA_039185235.1 Pseudomonadota bacterium | reverse complement strand
TCGCGGAACGCCGCCGCCATCTGGTCGGCCTCTGCCTCAAGGCCCAGGGTGGTGCCGACAAACCGGATCTTGTCCGCGATATCCGCTGGCATCGGTGTCTCGGGCGCCCGGGCGACCGTCACGCCCGAGGCTGCAAGCTGCTCCATCGCGATCTCGGGGCCCGCGTCATCGGCGGCGATCACCAGATCGGGCGCAAGCGAGAGCACGCCTTCGGCAGTCAGCCTGCGGACATATCCGATCTGGGGAAGCTCGGTCGCTGCCGGGGGGTAGAGCGATGTCTGATCCACGCCGACAATTTGGTCACCGACGCCCAGGCTAAAGGCGATCTCGGTCAGATCCCCGCCTGCGATGACAATCCGTTGCGCCTCGCCATAAGCCGCTCCTGTCGAAAGCAGGAGCGCGGCGGCAATCCCAAATAGGCTTCTCATCAACTGCCTCCAATCGCGGTTTCGACAATCTCGCGCCAGGCCGCCCGCTCGCCTTCTCCTGGCGGACGGGCCCCGAAGAACTGGCAGATAAGCTCCCCCTCGGCATCGAAAAGCTCAAGCGAGGTGATCATTCCGCGCAGCGATGTCGGTTTGCGCACGACCCAGGCATTGGCCACCCGATCGGTTCTTAGATGCAGGTTGAAGCCCGGATCGAGGACATTGAGCCAGGGCCCCATCATCTTCACGGTCCCAATCTCGCCCGTGAAGATCTGGATACAGCCCTGATTGCCGACAAAACACATGATCGGCACAGCCCGCTCTGCAGCGAGGCTCAGCACCCGTTCAACCACGTCATTGGCCAGGCGAGCCGCTAAATCCTCGCCCGCGAGGCGGAGCGCCTGTTGCCGCCCAACGCCCACTTCTCGCAGCATTTTGTGGAAGTCGTGACTGTGCTCCAACGCTTGCCATTGCTCGCGCAGAAGCTTGACATTGATCTCGGCGTCCGGGGCATCTTGCGCTTTTGGGTCTGCGGTCGTGAAAGCGACAATGGATGCCGCGACATCGAGATAGGCGGCGATCGCCTCCTCCCACAGCGCCATATCGGTCTGAGCGGTCGCATAGATCTTGATCACCGCCTGGCCCGAGGGGTCGAAGACCTGGATCGAGTGGCGCAGGCCCGAGCGGGTTTCCTCGCGGATCAGATAGCCCGAGTGCCAATGCCTGAGAAAGAGGCGCAGATCGATCGCGCCGACGACCTGCCCCATCGCACCAAAGGCTGCGACTTCGCCCATCTCGCCTGTGGTCTCGTGCACGCAAGCCTCGTTGCGGGTCAGGGTCATCACTGGGCCAACGCCCTGCAAAGCCTCGAGCAGGCCGATGAACTCGGGGCCTTTGAGGCCGATCTTGCGAACCTCCCGCCCGGTCCGAGCCTCGGCCAAATGGCCCTCCGAGACACCAAGCATATCGGCGATATCACGCGCCCGAGCGCCGGGGTCTGCGGCCTTGGCCTTTTGCCAGGCTTCGACGAGGGCGGGTTCGGGCGAGTGGCTCATTATGGCTACCTCATAGTTTCAGGGCCGCGGCGACTTTGAAGGCGATTCCCGCGCTGTTCAGGCCGTTGGGATGGATACGGTATTTTCGATCCGTGAAATTGTCGATCCCGGCTGAGAAGGTTGCCCCCTCCAAGGGCCCCGTGCTCGGCTGCCAACTGGCGAAGAGGTCAAAGACCGCATAGCCAGGCGTTGTGACCGAATCTGCGGGCACATCCTCGGCCTGGATACCATCGGCCAGCGTCGCGCGCATGCCGAACTCGACATCATCGAAGGGATAGATCCCGCCGGTCAGGACCAGCCGGTCCTGCGGGATCGAGCTGAGCTCTCCCCCGCCATTCCGCTGGCGCCCCCTTGGGATTGTCAGCCCGGCCGAGGCGAACCAGTCTGGCGTCTCATAGGCGACCTCCGCCTCGAAGCCGAACAAGATCGCATCGACATTGCGATTGACCGTCGTGCCGGTGACTTCCAACTGACCGGTGAAGAAGTTGAAGGTCGTCGTATCTGGGTCGATAAAGGTCACAACCGTGTCGATAAAGTCGTCAACGCGGGAGTAGTAGACATTGCCCGCGACCAGCAGGTTATCACCCGCCGTGGCGACATCGCCGATCCGGTACCGCCCGCCCACTTCGACTTGCGAGGCGCGTTCCGGCTCAAGATCCGGAGTTGGGACAAAGTTGTTCACACCGGTGAAAACGGGCGATCCTGGAGGACCCAGCGGGAAGCCCGCCGTCACAAAGTGCACACCATCGAGATAGAGCTCCGTCAAACTTGGCGCGCGGAAGGATTGCCCGGCGCTTGCAAAGAGCTGAAGATTGTCATTGGGCCGCCAATTGACCGCGATCTTGGGCGATGCCTGGCTCTCGCTACGGTCGGAGAAGGTCGTCTCCGGCTCCAACTCGAAATAGTCGAACCGGATGCCGGGGGTAACGGTCAAGCCGGGCAACACCTCGAAATCGGCCTGGGCAAAGCCCGCATAGAAGCGCCGTTTGGCATCTGGGGATTGCTCGCGCGGTGCTCCGTCGCGGGTCGCCTCCTGGGTGTCCTGGAAGAACTCGATCCCGTAGGAGATCGCAATCGGCACGCTGCCGACCGAGATGCGCGAGACATTGGTCGCCTCGAAGCCGATCGTCTGGAAATCGGTCTCGTCAAACCGCCCGTCGAACAGACGGTCCTCCTCGACATTGGTGTCGTTGAAATAGACCAGCGTCTTGAGGTCGATCAGATCGCTGTCCGGGGGCGCCCAATCCCAGGCGAACCGGGCGGTCTGATAGCTGAGATCCCGGTCCACAAGGTTGGTCGGCTCGCCCTGCACATTGGCATTGGGCGGGGTGTTCCCATTGTCGCGATAGATCTGATAGCTGCCCTCGACCCGGTGGCCATTGCCCGGCTCCCAACCGAGCTTGAGCAACCCGTTCATCGAGTCAATCTCGGAGCCAATTACATCATCGCCATTGCCATCTTCGATGTCATTGAACATCGGCCGGCCAGCGAAAAACGCCAGCCCGTCAATCGCGCCGGCATCAAAGGCGGCCGTGGCTGCGGCATGGAACTCGGTGCCTTGACTGTTGAACCCGGTCTGAAGCTCTGCGCCCCAAAGCGCCCCCTCTTCCACGATGTCGCTGGCATCTTTTGTGTCGAGGAAGATGACACCGCCCAAAGCGCCCGAGCCAAAGAGTGTCGAGGCGCCGCCGCGCAAAACTTCGACCTGTTTCAGGATCGCGGGATCGGTGAAGAACCGGCCCCTATGGGCTAAGTCAAAGTTCTGCCGGGCCCCGTCGACCCGGATCACAATCTGCTCATCCTGGAAGCCGCGGATATTGGGCTCTTGCGAGATCGCCCGCGGGCCACCTTCGATGGTGACACCCGGCAGATCGCCGATCAATTCGTCATAGGTCGAGGCCTGCCGCCGTCGGATCTCGGTCTCGTCAACGATCGATACCGCGTTCGGTGTCTCGAGCAGCGCGCGATTGTCCCGCGCGCCCCCGAACACAATGATTTCAGGCAATAAAGCAGCGCCAGTCGCGCTTGTATCCACCGACTGCGCCTGAACCGCTCCCGCTTGCAAGATCAGCGCATAGACTGCGAGAGAACCAGCGGACCGCGCCGCCGTCTTGAAAGGTCTCTTCATGATGTCACCATTCCCCAATGATTTTCAGGCGCTGCCTTTGGGGCTCTCTTGCCTCGTTCGACCGGTGGCATCCTGCGACAAGCTATGAATTTCTGATTGTTTTAGTCAAGTTAATTTCCTGCCAGATTCGGCCTGTCACACCTCTCGGATCATCCCACCCGGTTCGCGCTTCGCAGATTAGGGTTGCAACTTCGCAGAGATCCGCTCGATGACGAATTGATGCATCGGAAACGGCCTCTCCAACCCAACCGTGCCCAAGGGTGCGAGGAGGCAGAAGGCAAGGATCCAGAGGTTGAGGCGCCGCGAGGGTTCCGCCCCGTCGCGCAGCAGCACCAATGTCAGCGCGATCGCAAGAACACAGGACACCGCGACCCATCTGTAATAGTCAAACGCCAAGACCGTGACCGTCAACGGCGTCAGCGCTGCTAGGACCAGAAGGCGCCTTTGCAAACCGGCACCGCAAAGCAAAGACAGCCTTGTGACCAAGAGGCCGAGATAGAGGAGTGGCAGAACCAGATAAGGATAGCCCTGCTGGATCTCGCCCATAAGCCGCGTGATCGATTGGTCTATGTTCTCGCGGATCGACGAGTTGATCTCGCCATAGCCGCTCCAAAGTTCATGCCGATCGGCGGCGGTTGGGATCTGCTGGCGCAGCATCTCTTCCATCTGATTTTGCGTCAGGTCCATATGGCCCTGCAACCAAACCAGCAAACACCCCGCCAAACCTGCGAGACCGGGCAGTAACAGCGGCCAAACGTCTAGATCCCCGCGCCGAATGGCGAAGGCGATCAGCTGCGCCGGGATGGTGAAGACAAAAAGCTCATGCGTGAGGATGCCCGCGAAAACGATGAGTGAAAACTGCACGCTGCTTCGCGTGTAGAGGATGTTGGCCAGGGCAAAGACCAACACAAACGCATCGAGAGAGCCCGTATTATACCCCAAATGCACGAAAAGAGCCGGTGAAAAGGCAATTCCAAAGGCCAGGACCGGATCCACAAGGCGATTGAGCAGCATAAACCGCAGAACCAAAATCCAAAGCAGCAGGACAGCCAGATGCTGCATAACATAGCCGGTCAGATACTCATTTGAGAGAACCGAGTTGGCTCCGGACAGGGTGAGCAAACTGCCGATCAGACCGCGCCGGAAAAAGCCAAACTCGGTATAGCTGACATAGAACTGCCAGAGCCTGCCAAAGGATTGCGTGCCGATTGGCGTGAAGAGCCAGCGGTTCATCACGAAGTAAGACAGCAAGAGCGCTGCCACAAAGATCCAAACGATCCATCGTTGTTCTTTGGAAAACGGCATCCCTCGACCGACGTCCACCCGCTGTCAGAACAGAGTTTCGCGCATCTTTTGAGCGCCCTGTTTGAGCAGAGCGGCGGTCGCCTCGAACCGGTCGGCGGCCAATCGGCTCATCGGCCCATGGGCGGCCAAGGCTCCGACGAAGCGCCCGGACTGCGAGGTGACGGCGACCGCGACGGCATTCATCTCGTCCATAAACTCTTGCCGGTCGGTCGAGAATCCGCGATCGCGGATTTCGCCGAGCTCGCGTATCAGATCATCCGGGGCTGTGAGCGTCGCTTGCGTCCTGGGCGCCAGGGCTAGGGCGCTTGCCATGCGGGCCGCCGCTGGCAGCGGCATGCTGGCGAGAAAGCATTTGCCGCTGGCTGTGCAGTGAAACGGGACGTGGCTGCCGATCGGCAGTTGGATGCGCAGCGGCCAAGCGGTCTCGACCCGGTCGAGATAACGCATACCCTCGGGCTCTGGCACAACGAAATTCACCGTCTCGCCGATCTCCAACGCGACTGTCTGCATGATCTGATTGCGCGCGAGATAGAGATCCGAGGCGTTCAAGACGCCAGCCGCCATATCGCGCAAGCGCCTGGCCGGGCGCAGGCGGCGGGTGCCTGCCTCGCGCGCCAGATACCCCTCCTCAAGCAAGGTTTGGCACAGCCGGTGGATCGACGGTTTCGGCAAACCCAACTGCGCGTTGATCTCGGTCGGCGATAGCGGCGACTGGGCCTTGGCCAAGATCTCGATGATCTTGAGCAGGCGGAGATTGGTTGGAACGCGATCCTGGCTTCTGGATGCTGGCATAGCGCGACCTTCAAAAATCCTTTGCAGCGACTCTGATTTGCTGTTCTACTCTTTTTGATAAGAAAAGTCTCAATAATTAGAGTCTGGGTTGGAATTCGACTACATCATCGTCGGAGCAGGGTCAGCTGGCTGCGCACTCGCGAGCCGGTTGTCGGAGGAGTCTAGCGCGACTGTCGCTGTGATTGAAGCGGGCGGGCGCGATTGGAACCCATGGATCCACATCCCGGTTGGCTATTTCAAAACGCTCGATAACCCGTCGACGGACTGGTGCTACAAGACCGAGCCAGATCCGGGGCTGAATGGCCGGGCGATCAAATGGCCGCGCGGGCGGGTGCTTGGCGGCTCCAGCTCGATCAATGGGCTGCTCTATGTACGCGGTCAGCGCGAGGATTATGACCACTGGCGCCAGCTTGGAAATGACGGCTGGAGTTGGGACGAGGTTGCCCCGGTGTTTCAGCGGATGGAGGATTGGGAGGGCGGAGAAGACGAGACCCGCGGGGCCGGGGGCCCGCTGAGTGTCTCGAAAACCCGGCTGACCCGGAAATGCATCGATGATTGGCTGATCTCGGCCGAGGCGGCCGGGTTCGCGGCCAATCCCGACTATAATGGCGGCGATCAAGAAGGGGTCGCGCCCTTCCAACTCACCATGCGGCGCGGGCTGCGCTGCTCCTCGGCGGTGGCGTATCTGAAACCGGCCCGGAGCCGCGCCAATTTGACCCTCGTGACCGGTGCGCAGACCGAGCGTATCCGGATCGAGGAGGGACGCGCGACCGGGGTCGAGATCATGCGCGACGGGATCCGCGACACGATCACGGCCCGGCGCGAGGTGATTCTCTCGGCGGGGGCCATTGGGTCGCCGCAAATTCTGATGCTGTCAGGGGTTGGGCCTGGGGGGCATCTGGCCGATCTCGGCATCACGGTACGCCGTGATTTGCCTGGGGTTGGCCAGAACCTGCAGGATCATCTCCAGGCGAGGCCAGTTTTCAAATGCCGCTCCTCGACCATCAATACCGAGAGCAAAAGCCTGATCCGGCGGATCGGCATGGCGCTGGAATTCGCCTGGAGCCGGACTGGACCGATGACCATGGCCGCGAGCCTCGGGGCGGCCTTCCTGAAAACGCGGCCCGAGTTGGAGACACCGGATGTCCAGTTCCACATCCAGCCCTTCTCCGCCGACAGCCCGACCGAGGGGCCCCATCCGTTCGATGCCTTCACGGCCAGCGTTTGCGTGCTTCGGCCTGAGAGCACGGGCGAGATCCGGCTGAAGAACACAAACGCCCGGGCGCATCCGGTGATCCGGCCCAACTATCTGGCGACCGAGACAGACTGCCGGGCGCTAACCGATGGGATCAAGATCGCCCGGCGCATCGCCAAACTGCCGCCATTGAGCGGCGAGGTCACAGAAGAATTCCGGCCTGGCCCTGAGATCGGCGAGGAGGATGATGACGCGATCCTCGATTGGGCCCGAAATACCTCCACCACCATCTATCATCCGACGGGAACATGTAAAATGGGACCTGCCGAGGATGGATTATCAGTGGTGGATTCAAAACTAAACGTGCATGGTGTCCGTGGTCTTAGGGTCGCGGACGCCTCGATCATGCCGCAGATCGTCTCGGGCAACACGAACGCCCCTGCGATCATGATCGGGGAACGTGCCTCGGACTTCATCCGCGCAGATGCGCGGAATGGATGAGGGCGGCAACCCGTCCGCGAAACCGTGCCAAGTCGGCGGAGATCGGCAGGCGCACCCATCGACGAAAGGGAGGATCCATATGTCGATCATGAAGAAACTGGCCGTAGGTGCGGCCGCAGCCACTATGGCACTGGCCTCGACGGCCTGGGCCGAGACAGTCATCCGCGTCCAATCGGTGATCCCGACCAAGGCGGACGAAGTTTTCATGCTGCAGCAATTCGCCAATGATGTCGAAGCGCTGACCAATGGTGAAGTGAAGTTCGAAATCCTGCCAGCAGGCGCGGTTGTGGGCGTGAAGGAAACGCTCGACGCTGTGGATGCGGGCCTGGTGGAAGGCGGCTTTGCCTGGACCCACTACTGGTCGGGCAAACACCCGGCGGCGATGCTGTTCGGCTCGCCTGTTGCGGGCGCTGGTGTCGGCATCGACAACATCGCCTTCCTCAGCTGGTTCCAATATGGCGGCGGCAAGGAGCTCTATGACCAGCTCTGGGATGAGATGGGCATGAATGTCAAAGGCTTCATGCTGCAGCCAGTGGGCCCCGAGGCTCTGGGCTGGTTCTCCGAGCCGATCGCCTCGATGGATGACTTCCGCAAATACCGTTTCCGGACCCCTCCGGGCATCCCGGGCCAGACCTATAAAGACATTGGTGTTGCCTCGGTCGCCATGGGCGGCGGGGACATCCTTCCTGCGCTGGAAAAAGGCACCATCGACGCGGCCGAGTGGTGCTGCCCAAAGCCGGACTCGGTCTTTGGCTTCCAGAAAGTGCTCAAACACTACTACCTGCAGGGTCTGCACCAAGTGGTCGTGAACGCGGATCTCTACCTGAACAAGGATGTCTACAACTCGCTGACCCCGCTGCAGCAAAAGGCCATCGAAGTGGCGGCGAATGCCTCGCTCTCGAAAGCCATGTCCTATCGGATCATCGAGAACGGCAAGGCGCTGAAGGATCTGACCGAGAACCATGGCGTCATCCTGCATGACACCCCGGCGGACTACTTCCCGGCCTATATGAACGCCGCCAAAGCCTCGCTCGAGAAGAACGCGGCCGAGAATGCGTTCTTTGCCGAGGTCTGGAACAGCCAGAAGGCCTTTGCCGAAGTGGCCGTGCCGTTCTGGGCAGGTGCCCAGACCTCGAACGCCCAACTGGGCAAGGCTTTTGCTGACAGCCTCAAGTAAGCCAAGGGCTTAGCGCTCTCTCCCCTCTCCCCGCGCGCCGGGGGGAGGGTTTCACGTTCGGCGCCAAAGACCGGACGATACGAATTTCCCTGGGGGGAACCATGGCCAGTAACGACGAGGATATCGGTGAGCTCGACATCACCGATGAACTGATTGCCGAACGCCGCGCCGAGCAGCCCGGCGAGACACCTGAAGATATGACGCCATGGATGCGCCCGATCACCGGGACCATCGATGTGATCAACAATTGGGCTGGTCGGATCATCTGTCTCTTGATGATCCCCCTGATCGCCTCGATCGTCTTCGAGGTGTTCTCGCGAAACATGTTCGCCATCCTGACCGAGGCTGGACGCAACGATGTCGCAATCGCTTGGGGCTTTGGCCCGACGCTTTGGGTATATGATATCAGCCGAATGATCGGTGGTGTCCTGTTCATGGCCGCGGCCGGATACGCGCTGATGCGCGGTGTCCATATCCGCGCCGATTTCCTCTATCGCTCCTGGTCGCCAAAGACCCAGGCGACCGTGGATGCGACGCTCTACCTCGCCCTCTACATCCCGGCGATGCTGTTCTTCACCATCGTCTCGGCCGAGTATTTCTTGAAGGCCTTCTTGTCCGGCGAGCAAGCCTCGGATTCGACCTGGGCGCCAATCCTGTGGCCGGCGCGCCTGGCAATGCCGGTTGGAGCTCTCCTGCTGCTCTTGCAAGGCTTCCCGGAATTGTTCCGAGCCCTCTACCAGATGGGCAAGGAACGTGAGCGGCTCTTCGTCCGCATCATGCCGTTTTACTTCGTTGGCCTCCTCTTGGTCACCGTGTCGGTCTTCTTGCCGGATCTTATGCCGATTTCGTTCGCTTCGATCTTTGGCGATCAGAGTTGGTTTGACATCGACAAGCCAACCATCGGGCTGATCATGCTGGGCGCGATGCTGTTCGCGATCTTTGTCGGCTTCCCGATCTCGTTCACGCTGATCTTCCTAGGATTTGTCTTCGGGACCTGGGGGGCGAACTTCAAGCTCGCGACCTTCCTGATGACCCTGCAGACGAACTCGGTGATGCTCTCCGATCAGCTGGTGGCCGTGCCGCTCTTCATCTTCATGGGCATCATGATGGAGCAGGCGGGGCTGATGGAGCGGCTGTTCCAGGCGGTGCAGATGATGATGTCGCGGACCCGAGGGGCGCTGTTCATCGCGGTGCTCTTCGTCTCGACGATCTTTGCCGCGGCGACCGGCATCGTTGGTGCTTCGGTGACGATCCTGGGCATCATGGCCGCGCGAACCATGAGCAAATCTGGCTATGATGTGCAACTCGCCGCTGGGACGATCACGGCGGGCGGGACGCTTGGAATTCTAATCCCGCCTTCCATCATGCTGATCGTGATGGGCCCTGTGCTCGAGGTCCCGGTGACCGATCTCTTCCGCGCGGCCATTGTGCCCGGGATCATGCTCGCCTGCCTCTACATGATCTACGCGCTGGGACGATGCTGGCTGAACCCGAGCCTCGGCCCGGTGCTGCCGCCCGAGGAACAGCCGGATACCTCACCCTATTACTGGCTCGAGATCGTCGCCGTCATGGGCTCGCTCTACATGTTGGTCTGGCTGATCATCACCGGGGTGACGGATGGGTTCGGATTCCCGCTGAGCTCGATCGTGGTGCCGCTGATCTGGATCGGGATCATGTATGCCGTCTACACGTGGCTCAGCAAGGCAAAGCCGGGCGGTTTCTACTTCTCCGAGCTTTGGTACGAGTTCTTCATGGGCCTCGTCCCGCCGACCGTGCTGATCGCCTTTGCGCTCGGCTCGATCCTGGCGGGTTGGGCGACCCCGGCGGAGGCGTCGGCCTGTGGTGCCTTCGGTGCGATCCTGCTCTCAGCGCTTTATCGGAAATTGACGCTCAGCGGTTTCTACGATGCGCTGATCAAATCGCTCGAGATCACGGTCCTGATCATGTTCCTGGTCGCCGCATCGAACTTCTTCGGCGCGGTCTTCTCGAACCTCGGCACGCCGAAGATGCTGACGGAGTTGCTGCTCTCGCTCGATATGTCACCGGTTCTGGTGCTGATCGTGATCATGGCGCTGATCTTCCTGCTCGGCTGGCCGCTGGAATGGGTGCCGATCGTTCTGATCATTGTGCCGATCCTGGTGCCAACGGTCACATCGCTGGATCTTGGCTTCGCCAGCGAGGCGGATCTCTTGGTCTGGTTTGCGATCCTTGTGGCGGTGAACTTACAGACCGCCTGGCTCAGTCCGCCCGTGGCGCTCTCTGCCTATTTCCTCAAGGGGGTGGCGCCGCAATGGGATCTGAAGGACATCTATCTTGGCATGATGCAGTTCATGGTGATCCAGGTGATTGGTCTGGTCTTGATCTTCATCTTCCCGCAGATCGCGCTTTGGTTGCCGAGATTCCTCGACGGAGGCTGATGTGAAGGCACTGGTCTATGAGGGACCGTATGAGCTGAGCTACCGCGATATGCCGGACCCGGAGCCCGGGCCTGGCGAGGTTCTGGTCAAAATCCACGCGGTCGGGCTCTGCGGGTCTGATATGCATGCCTATCACGGGGCGGATGAGCGCCGCCCGCCGCCCCTGATCCTGGGTCACGAGGCG
The DNA here is from genome assembly GCA_039185235.1 of Pseudomonadota bacterium. Classification (GTDB taxonomy): domain Bacteria; phylum Pseudomonadota; class Alphaproteobacteria; order Rhodobacterales; family Rhodobacteraceae; genus Thermohalobaculum. Next base: position 3,389 of record JBCDAS010000077.1, on the reverse strand, counting down.
GCGGGTGTGGTCGCTGGCACGGGCCGGCGGGTGACGATCAATCCGCTTCTGCCGAACTATGACTCGGAGAACAGCCGGGCTGGGTGGACGAATATTTGCCCCGATCGGCGGATCATGTCGATGCCTCCGCGCCAAGGCTCCTTTGCCGAATGGGCTGTGGTGCCAGAGCGCAGCCTGATCACCGTGCCTGATCATGTGAGTTTCGAGAAAGCCTCGCTGGCCGAGCCCATTGCCTGTGGCTGGCATGCCATCAATCTCTCCGAGGAGCGGATGCGCCACAAGCTGGCCGAGAGCGAAGCCCTTGTGATCGGCGGCGGCGCGATCGGTGTCGGGGCTGCCCTGTCGCTGCGCGCAAAGGGCGCGGGCAAGGTCACGATCCTCGAGACGAACCCCACCCGGATGCCAGTCCTCGAGAGCCTGGACGGGATCGAGGTCACCCATCCCGACAACTACGATGCCAGCCCCCATTTGGTCATCGACGCCTATGGCGGGGAACGCAGCCGCGCGCTCGCCTCAGCCATCGTGCAACCGGGCGGCTTCATCGCCCATATCGGCCTGGCCTCGGCTGAGGGAGGCATCGACGTAAGGCGTCTGACCCTTTGGGAGATCGGTTTTATCGGCACCTACACCTATACCGAGGACGCGTTTCGCCAGACTGCGGAGGCCATTTTCGACGGTCGCCTGGGCACCCTAGATTGGCCCGAGACGACCGCGCTCGCCGATGCCGCTGATGCGTTCCGCGCCCATGATGAGGGCCGGATGGCGACCCCAAAGACGATCTTTATCCCTTAAGGCTGCAGAGAGTTAGCTTCTCCGAAGCCAGCGGTCTTGACGGATCGCTTACATGCCTGGTGGCGCCTAGAGCAAAAACGGATCTGATTGGATCAATCAGATCCTAGGATTTTGCTCAAGCATATGACTCTGGACCAAAATTCTTTTCCAACCTGAAACAGGTTGAAACGATTTTGGTCTAGATCTGTTTGCGTCGGCTCATGAAGGCCAACCCAGCCAGACCCGCCAGCACCAAGGGGAGCGTTGCGGGAAGCGGCACCGCAACGGTCGCGCGGAAAAATGCGGTCTCTTCCGTTGCCGTCGTCGTCCCATCACTGCCAGCAATAGCATTACCTGCCAAGACGCCGTTCACATTCAGCTGGAGATCACCGATTTCACCGGTCTCGAATGCGGTGCTGGCATTGACAAAATTGGCCTCGAATAACGAGCTGAACTCGCTAATGCCAAAGAAGTAGGTTCCTGGACCCAGCGCGATTGTGATTTGGCTGAAAATTCCCGTACCACCATCGTCATCCTGTGCGAGCAAAGTTCCATCCGCGCTCCAAATGCCCAACTCCGTATCGACATCGAATCCGGGGGCAATACTATCGGGCGTCTGTACGGATCCACTCGTGTCGAATGTGAAAACTCCTGGTGCTCCAATCGCCCCGATATCCGTGAAGCTGGCAGGAATTGCTCCGACCGGGCTTGCCAAGAAAGCAACCACGGCACTTACATAGATTTGCGGCATCAGCCGCTTTGTGAATTGAAGCCATCTCATACTTCGCCGCTCTCCCACAAAACCGGACGATCGAGAGCTTTTTAGCGCATCTGTTAAGACTTTAGCAATCGACTAGGGCGCGATCGTGACAGATCTCTCAAGAGCAGCGATCTTGAGTGGGGTCCTCTGGCCTAATCTGGGAACTCGGTGGTTGAGCCGGGGGCGTCGGCGCGAATGGGTCGTCTGAGAGTTGGCTCGCGCCCGCGCAGGGGCACTTGTTGCGTTAACCAACCAAGCCCAAGCGCCCTTCGACGCCCCCTAAGCTCGCCTGCAATGACAAAACCCCCCGCGCAAATCGGCGATCCGATCGACGCCATTCTCACGCCAGCCCTGGGGATCGATCTCGATGCGTTCGAGGCGAATATGGGCAAAATGGCAAGCTTTGCGGCTGAGGCGGGTGTTCGATTGCGCCCCCATGCCAAGACACATAAATCGGCTGATATCGCGCTCTTGCAGATCGCGCGCGGCGCGGTCGGGGTCTGTTGCCAGAAGCTCTCCGAGGCGGAGGCGCTGGTCGCTGGCGGTGTCGAGGATGTGATGATCTCGAACCAGGTTGTTGGCGCTGCCCGCCTCGACCGGCTCGCGAAACTGGCGGGCGAGGCGAGGCTTGTCATCTGAGCAGACGATATCCGCCCGATCCAAACGCTCTCCGAGGCGTGTCGCCGCTGCGGCAAAGAGATCGATGTTGGTCAGCAGCGGTGTGGGCTCCCCCCGGGGGATCCCGCGCTGCGCCTCGCGCGAGAGATCGCGGCGCTTCCGCATCTCCGCTTTGCTGGGATACTGCCTAGCGTGGGTCCGCCCAGCACGACCGATCCCACGCCAAGCGACGCGCCACAATTGACGGTGTCGTTGCCGAGACGCGGGCGATGGTGAACCTGCTCTCCGACCACGGTCTCGACTGTGATATTGTCGGCGGGGCGGGGACTGGTCCCTTCGAGATGGAAGGGACCAGTGGGCTCTGTACTCGAGATCCAACCCGGCTCCTACGTCTTCATGGATGCCGATTACGGGCGCAACAGGGCCGAGGATGGGGGACCTTTTGGCGCGTTCCGCAACAGTCTGTTTGTGCTGGCGACGATCATGTCGAAAACCCAGTCGGGCCAGGCGGTTTCGGATGCTGGGCATAAATCCTATGCGCTCGATAGCGGAATGCCGATCATCCGGGGGCGTCCCGATCTTGAGATGGTGAGCTGTTCCGACGAGCATGGGGTGATCCGGGATCCTGGGGATACGCTGTCGCTCGAGGACCGGGTTTGGTTGATCCCCGGACATTGCGATCCGACCGTCAACCTGCATGACTGGTTTGTTGGGCTGCGAGGGGAGCGGGTGGAAACAGTCTGGCCGGTCACGGCGAGAGGCTGTTTGGTTTGATCAAGCGAACAGGCCTAGCGCTACATCTTCCGTCTGGCGAGGAGGAGCAGATCTTGTTTTCTCGTGATCTGGCGGTCTGTGCCGGTTTTGCCTTTGATAGGTAAAGGCGCGGCAGCGCTGCCACTTTGTCCTCCATTCGGCTCCGCTAAGAGCCATGACCTGGGAGGGGTCGCCATTTGCCCGGGCTCGGGCCCCTGTCGCTCACGCTAGGCCCGGCTTGCGGGGTTAGTATTGCAGGCAACATGGTTAAGATCTGGTTATTTTGAACCAAAAGGAGCGCGCGTTCCGCGCGCACGGGTATTCTGTTCCGCCAAAACGCTGTTCTGCAAGAACGGCGTTTTCTAGGAACAGCATACCCGTGCGCGCGGAACGCGCGCTCCTTTTGGTTAAAAATAACCAGATCTTAACCATGTTGCCTGCAATACTAACCCCGCAAGCCGGGCCTAGCGTGAGCGACAGGGGCCCG
>JBCDAS010000076.1:0-14603 GCA_039185235.1 Pseudomonadota bacterium | reverse complement strand
CCGATTGCCGAGCTGGCCCAGAATGTCATCCGGCACATCGGCTGGGTTTTGCGAGATGAAATACACCCCAACCCCTTTCGAGCGGATCAGACGCGCAACCTGCTCGACCTTGTCCAGCAACACTTTCGGCGCGTCCTCGAATAGCAAATGCGCCTCGTCGAAGAAGAAGACGAATTTTGGTTTGTCAGGATCGCCGATCTCCGGCAGCTCCTCCCACAACTCGCTCAGCATCCAAAGGAGCAGGGTCGCATAGAGCCGCGGATTGTGCATCAGCTCATCAGCGGCAAGCAGATTGATCCGGCCCCTTCCATCCGGCGTCGTGGCAATCATATCCGAGAGCTCCAGCGCCGGCTCGCCAAAAAACGCCTCTGCCCCTTGATTGTCCAAGACCAGCAAGCGCCGCTGGATCGCCCCGATCGAGGCTTTCGAGATATTGCCATATTCCAAGCTCAGCGCCTTGGCGTTCTCGCCCAAAAAGACCAGCATGGCCCGCAGATCCTTGAGATCGAGCAGCGCCAGACCCTCCTCCTCGGCCACTGCGAAGGCGATATTCAGCACCCCTTCCTGCGTGTCATTCAATTCCATCAGGCGGGCGAGCAGCAGCGGTCCCATCTCCGTCACCGTGGTACGGATCGGATGGCCCTGTTTGCCAAAGACATCCCAAAAGACCACGGGGAAGTCCTCGTAGTCATAATCGTCAAAGCCAATGGTCTCGGCCCGGGCGATCAGTTTGTCATGGAGCTTGTGATCGGGCGAGCCAGCCTCGGCCAGACCGCTGAGGTCGCCTTTGACGTCAGCGAGGAAAACCGGAACTCCGGCATTCGAGAAACTCTCTGCCAGGATCTGCAGGGTCACTGTCTTGCCGGTCCCGGTCGCCCCTGCGATCAGCCCGTGGCGGTTGGCATATTTCAGCAAGAGCGACTGCGCTTGGGCGTAATCCTTGCCACCACCGCCCATAAAAATGCGATCATTTCCCGTCATTTCACCGATCCCCCGTTTTTTCTGCGCTTATGCTTACCCAGCATTAACCATTTCCGCCGAGTGTGAAATGGCGATGGTTCGTGTGGTGGCGGCCATTGCATTACTCCTCCCTGTCGAACTGGCCGCGCCTCGTGCGCGGCCTTTTTTTGTCATAATTGCGGCATCAAGCGGCAGATTCGGGTTGACCCGTCTCGCGACTCACTTCACGTTCATGGTCGATCTTCGGGTCAGTTCGACAGGGATAGATGGGGACAACCCCACAGAGAGGCGCCTTAGGGCGCCTTTTCATTTGTCAAAGCCGGGCCTGATCCCAAAATCATCCCTTGCCAAACCCAACACAGGTCAAAGCGATCACGGGCCAAAGCGATCACGGGCCAAAGCCGCCGATCCGATCGCCGTCCCGCCGAGCCCCGCGTTCGGGCGGTGGCGGGGGAAGGGGGGGGGGGAGCCCCCCGTCGAGCGCGGGGGTCGGCGGGTGCGCGATCAAATTCTGGACATCCGCGCCAGATCGCTTGATTTCCCAAAGGGCTATTGGCATCTAGCGCTTCACGGTATTCTGCTGCCCCGCAATCATAACAGGACATGGCCACTGTGATTCGATCCTTTAAGCTTCTGGCATCCGGTCTCCTCTTTGGGGCAACCCTCGCCCTGCCCGCTCTGGCGCAAGAGCAAGAGGTCCGCGCAACCCATGGCTCTTGGGAGGTGATCTGCCTGAAGGGCACGGATAACTGCACGATGCAACAGATCGGCAAATCCGCCCAAGGCGAAGACGCGCTTCTGGTTCGGATCAGCAAGGTTGATGCGACCGCGCAAAACGGCACCAAGATCCCCGCCTCGGCCGAGATCGTGGCCCCGCTCGGCGTGGTTCTGCCAGCCGGTGTGCGGGTGCAGATCGATGGCGGCCAAGTGCGCGGGACGAATTATCAGGTCTGCATCCAGATCGGCTGTCTCGCCCAAGACGTTGTCTCCGAAGCGTTTCTGGCCGATATGAAGAAGGGCAGCACCGCGCGGATGATCGTGATGCTCCCCCCCAATCGCGAGGTCGCGGTGAACATTTCGCTGACCGGCTTCACCAAAGCCTTCAACCAGCTCAAACCCCTGCGCCGACAGCAGTAATCACGCCACCGCGCGAAACGCGAGCACCGCGTTGAGCCCGCCAAAGGCAAATGCGTTCGAGAGTGCTGCTTTGATCTGCCCCTCCCGCGCCTGGTTGGGAACGACATCAAGCGTGATATCGGGATCGGGCTCGTCATAGCTGATCGTGGGCGGGATGATGCCCTTTTGCAGCGCCATGATCACTGCGGCCGCCTCCAAGGCGCCCGCAGCCCCGATCGCATGGCCATGCATGGATTTGGTGGAAGAGACCATGACCGTCTCGGCGGCCGCGCCCAAAGCCCGGCCGATCGCCGCAGCCTCGGTCCGGTCATTCATCGCTGTGGCGGTTCCGTGGGCGTTGATATAGCCGACCTCGCCAGGCTCCATCGCCGCATCTTTGAGCGCCAATGTCATCGCCCGGCTGGCGCCATCCACATCCGGCGCCACGATATCAGTGGCATCGGCTGTGGCGCCTGCACCGCAGAGCTCGGCCAGGATTGGGGCGCCGCGGGCGGTGGCGTCCTCCATCCGCTCGAGGATCAGGATCGCGCAGCCCTCGCCGAGCACCATCCCGTTGCGGTTCTTGGAGAACGGGCGGCAGCCGTCTTTTGACATGACCCGGAGGCCCTCCCAGGCCTTCACGCCGCCGAAGACCAGCACGCTCTCGGTCCCACCTGTCACCGCCGCGCGAGCAGCCCCTGAGCGCACCAGCGAGAAGGCCTGACCGATCGCGTGGTTCGAGGAGGCGCAGGCGGTTGCAACCGAATAGGCTGGCCCCTTCAGCCCATGTTTCATCGAGACTTGGCTGACCGGTGCATTGGCCATCAGTTTCGGGACGATGAAGGGATGCACTCGGTTCTTCTGGTCCTGATAGACCGTTCGGTAATTGTCGTCCTGGGTATGCAGCCCCCCCATCGCGGTCGCGATGATCGTCGCGGTGGAGAGCGCAAGCTCCTCGGTCATCTCAAGACCCGACTGCTGAAACGCCTCGCCCGCCGCGACCAGGGCAAACTGCGTCACCCGGTCAAACAGCGCGAGTTCCTGGCGGCCAAAATGCGCGCTTTCGTCAAACTCCCGGACCTGAGCGCCGATTTGCACCATCAGCCGGTCGACATCGCGGATCTCCAGCGGGCGGATGCCATTGCGCCCTTCGGCCAGGCCCGCGAAATGCGCCTCTCGCCCGACACCCAGCGCCGAGATCACACCGAGGCCGGTCACCGCGACACGATGCATTCAGGCGCTTTCCTTATCAGCGATCAGCTTCTTCACGCCATCGACAATGGCCTGCACATTCGTGATGTCGAAGTCCGAATCCGAAGGATCATTGGCGTTGAAGGGTACGGAGACATCAAATGCCTCTTCGATCCCGAACACCACCTCGACCAGGGACAAGCTGTCGAGGCCAAGATCCTCTAGGCTGCGGTCAACCGCGATGTCCTGAGGATCGACCATCGCCTGTTCAGCGATGATCTCGATGATCTTGGCTGTCACCTCGTCGCTCATAGCGGTCTCCCTAAGTCTGACCTAATTCCTAGCAGGTTGCTGCGCGCCTTTACAGCCCCAGCTTCTTGCGTACTTCGGCAAGTTGTTTGGCCATTTGTGGCAGGCGCCGCAGCACCATCTGCTGTTCCATGAACTTATCGCGCGGCAGAACGGGAAGGCCGATCATCACCTTACCCGGTGGGATATTCGAGCCAATCAGCGAACCGCCGCCGATGATCACATCCGAGCCGATCTTGCAATGATCCGCGCAACCGACCTGCCCGCCCATCACGACGCGATCGCCCAGCGTGGTGGAGCCCGCGATCCCAACCTGGGCCGACAGCATGCAATCCTCGCCCACATGCACGTTATGAGCGATCATCACCTGATTATCGAGTTTACTGCCCCTTCCAATCACGGTGTCCGAGATCGTGCCGCGATCAATTGCCGCCTGAGCGCCGAGGTCCACATCATCGCCAATCCGCACTGATCCGAGCGATTCGATCCGGCGAAACCCGCGACTTTGCACTTTGACATCCGTATCGCCCGAGGCCTGCGCCGCTTCGACCGCGCTTTGATCGGGGGTGAGATAGGAGTAGCCCTCGGCGCCGACGACCGCGTTGTATTGGGCGAAAAACCGCGCGCCGATCACCACCCTTGGGCCGATCCGCACGCCGGGATGGATCATCGCCCCGGCACCGATCTGGGCATCGCGCCCGATGCTGGCTTGGCCAAAGATCCGCGCACCCGCACCGATCTGGGCGCCTGCACTGATCACTGTGAACGGGCCTATCCAGCAATCCGCGCCCAAGCTGGCCGACGGGTCGATGATCGCCGAGGGGTGAATCCCTGGCTCGAGATCCATCGGATAGGCAAACATATCACCGACTGCCGCCAGCCCAAGCTTTGGCCGCGCGGCAAAGAGGGCAGCTTCGAAGCCCAGTTCCTGCCAATCCGCGCCATCCCAGAGCACCGCCGCCTTGGCCGCGCTTTCTTTGGCGTGATCGGCATATTTCGCATCCATCGCCATGGCCAAATCACCCGGCCCCGCCGCGCGCGGCTCTGCCGGGAGCTCGACCGTTAGGGCCAAGTTGCCCTCGGCCCGCAACCCGGTCTGAGCCGCGATATCAGCGATTGAGTGCCCCATGGCAGGTCCCCGGATCCAAAACGCCGCGCCTTATCGCAAGGTGCCGCGCCCGACGCAAGCGAGGATCTATTGGGGGAGGGCGACGCCCGCCTCTGCCAGGGCTGCCAGCACCCGCTCATCCCGGCCATAGATATCGGCGCGGAACTGGTCCTCGCCATCCCGATCGACCCAAGCGGTGCGGTAGGTGAGGTGGACCGGCACATGCTCATCGAGATGCACCCAAGTTTCCTTCTCACGCGCAATCTGGCGTTCGTAGTACGCCTGGGCATCGTCGCGCTGGGCTGAGAGCAGGAAATGCGCGAACTCCTGCGGGCGCTGAACCCGGATACAGCCATGGGAATAGGCGCGGCGGTCCCGAGCGAAGAGCGACTTCGACGGCGTATCGTGGAGATAGATCGAGTGCTGGTTCGGGAACATAAACTTGACCTCGCCCAGCGCGTTGCCGGGACCTGGGGCTTGTTTGATCTTGCCCGGGAAGGTGCGCCGGGTGATCTCATTCCAGTCGATCAGCGAAGGATCATCGACCCCGCGCAGTGTCATATTGTTCTCTTCCAGATAATTCGGGTTCTCCTGCAGTTTCGGCAGGATCTCTTTGCTGGCGATCGAGTAGGGCACGTTCCACGAGGGGTTGACGACCATATACTCCATCTCATCAGAGAACTCGGGCGTGCGGTGCTTGCGCGATTTGCCAACGACGACGCGGCTTTCAAAGACCGGCTCGCCCTGGTCAAAGACCGTCATGTCAAAGCTGGCGATGTTCACATAGATATGTTTCTTGCCGAGATCGCGGTTGAGCCAGCGGATGCGTTCGAGATTGACCGCGATCTGGCGGGCGCGCTCGGTGGCCGAGGTGTTGATCGCGCCCCGGGTCGCGGGGCCGACCGCGCCATCTTGGTTGAGCCCGTGCTGGGCTTGGAAGCGAATGACCGCGCTCTCGAGCAGATCGTCAAAGACCTGCGGGTCCGGCAGACCCGGATCGGTCGCATCATTGGCGGTCTCGGCGGTGGCCAGCTCGACCTCTCCCCCGGCAGACAGCGTCTCGGCAGGGTGGAAGCCCATGGCGGTCAGGCGGTCGCGCAGCGTGATCACCTGCTCCGAGCGGTCGCCCGCGCGCAGGGTTTTCTGTTTCGAGAGGGCCTCCCCCCAAACCGCATCCGCACCGATCTGCCGATAGCTCTGATACCGGGTCAGAAGCTGGGCATAGTCGCGGGTCTTGGGCGCCAGCGAGGCGAGCCAGATCGATGGATCATCGGCCCAGCTCATGGCGTTCAAGAGGTCTATGATTGGGCGTTCTTTGGGATAGATGAAGAGCTCGTCATCCACCTCGCTGGGCGTGAGCAAACCCGACGACATGTCGCGTGCGTAGCGCAGATAGGCCTCGGTCAGGGCAAGCTCCGCCTCGGCCGCTTGGACTGGCGTGCTGGCCGAGCGATGCGCAGCCTCGAGCGCTGCCGCCTGGTAGCGTTCCGGTGGCAATGCATGATCACCAGCCGCCTCGAACGCGGCGATCAGCGCTTTGCGCCGGGCGGTTCCCTGCGCCCCGGACCAAAGCGGGCGATGGTCTCGCGCCGCATAGAACTCGGCAATGACCTGATCGGCCCCAGCGCTGGCCTGAAGCGCCTCCTGCCCCTCAGTCAGAACCGGCGCGGCTTGCTCAGCCGCCTGCCCCAGTGTCGCGCCGATCCCCAAAGCAAAAGCCACGCAGAGGGCCATCCAAGGGCGCCCGCCCGTCGAAAACTCGTGAGCCATTCAGATCTACCTATTGATGCAATTCAACCACGCCGTCACGTTTGAGCCACAGCATAGCACGGCGCTGAAACTTTTCTGTGGGAAAACTGACAGCAAGCCGAGAATGCCAAGGTTAACGGCTTAAAAGTGTTCTTGTGATCACATGCTGTTCGGAACTGAACCAATGCTTGCGCGCAGTTTCGCCGAAAGGCCGTTGCATCACTGCCACTTGCGCAGAGATTCTCGCCTGTGGCAAAGTTTTCCTGCGGGGCAAGTGACAAAAGTCACAAACGGAACGAGGACAGAATCGTGGCAGTTGGCGAATCGCGCGAGAACGCGCTCTCTCGCCGCAAGATGTTGACGGGACTTGGCGCAGCAGCGTTGGCCTCGACCGGACTTGCGGCACCTGCACTGGCGAGCGGCGCGGGCGATTACAGATCAATCCATCTGATCAATAAGCGCACGGAAGAGTGGTTGAAGACCGTCTACTGGGTCGAGGGCGCCTATCTGCCCGAAGCCATGGCCGCGATCGATCATATCATGCGCGATTGGCGGGCAGAAAAAGCCATCCCGATCGACCCAAAAACCATCGACATCATCGCAGCCACCCATCAGTTGCTCGAGACTGAGGAACCTTTCGAGGTGATCTCCGGCTATCGCAGCCCGCAGACCAATGCGATGCTGCGCCGGCGCAGCCGCAATGTGGCCCGCAAATCCTACCATGTCCAAGGTATGGCTGTGGATCTGACCCTCAAATCACGCCGGATCCGGGATGTGAGCCGGATCGCTCAATCCTTCAAGGCAGGCGGCGTCGGCACCTATAGCCGGGCCCAATTCGTCCATCTCGACAGCGGACCGCTGAGAACCTGGGGCAGATGACCGATCGTTCCGACCAGGAACACCACCTCCCCAGGCGCATATCCCTATGATCCTGATCGTGGCCAGTGTCCTGGCTGGCATTGTCATTGGCTATGCCATCGGCGAATGGCTGATCGAGCGGGTCCGTGAGGCCTCCGCAAAACCGGGCTTCGAGTTCCCTGAACGCCCAACACGTCCCGATACTGACACAACAAGCTGTGAAGCGGCGATCGCCACCGTCAAAGCCTATGAAGACATCCTGCGCCGAGTGCGCAACAAGCTGAGCAGCCTTGAGCAAGTGCTCACCAATCTGGCCATCCAGATCGGCGCCCTGACCGCTGCGGCCGCTGCGGCTTGGATCACCGCCGCCCTGGTCGCCTCGACGCCACTGGTGGGAGTCGCCCTGGCTGGTGCTTTTGTCGCCGCGGCAACTGCTGCAACGCGGCTGCTGCTCGACACGATCGCGTTGCGCGTCGAGCTGAGCCGAGAGCGGGACCGGCTGACCAGCCAAATCCCCCAGGCCGAGGCAGAGCTCGAAGAGGCAATTGCGATCCGAGACAGGGTCTGCGACCCCAGCCGGATCGAGGTCTCTCCCTCCTGAACCCAAACCAGACACCCCAAAACGCAAGGCCCGGGCGGGCGGGTGTCGTGGCACCGCAGGTGACACGCAGTTGCCCGCGCGCCTTGCCTTAGGGTCGAGTGGTGCCGTCTCCCTCGACCAGATACTTGAAACTGGTCAATTGCATCGCCCCCACAGGGCCGCGCGCATGCATCTTGCCCGTTGCAATCCCGATCTCGGCGCCCATCCCGAACTCGCCCCCATCAGCGAACTGGGTCGAGGCATTGCGCATCAGGATCGCACTGTCGAGCTCGGCAAAGAACCGGGCTGCCACCGCATCATCCTCGGCCAGGATCGCTTCCGTATGGCTCGAGCCATAGCGGCGGATATGCGCGATGGCAGGATCGATCCCATCGACCACCCGCGCCGCGATATCCATGTCGAGATACTCGCGCCCCCAATCCTCCTCGGTCGCCGCCGTGACCCGCGCATCCATGCCCTGCACGGCGGCGTCGCCATGGACCCGGACCCCGGCATCCAGCAACGCGGCGACCAGCGCCTGCCCCAAATCCGCTGCCACCTCCCGGTCAATCAGCAAACATTCCGCTGCACCACAGATCCCGGTCCGCCGGGTCTTGGCATTCAACACCACCGCGCGGGCCTTCTCGGCATCGGCCGAGCCATCGACATAGACATGGCAGATGCCTTCGAGATGGGCAAAGACCGGCACGCGGGCTTCCGCCTGCACCAGACCGACCAGACCCTTGCCGCCGCGGGGCACAATCACATCGATGCTCTCGGTCATGCGCAGCATCTCGGTCACGGCAGCCCGATCGCGGGTCGGCACCCTCTGGATCGCATCGCCGGGCAGGCCCGCGGCCTCGAGCCCCGCAACCAAGCAGGCATGGATCGCACCGGAGGAGTGAAAACTCTCCGACCCGCCGCGCAGGATCGCCGCATTGCCGGATTTCAGGCAGAGCCCGCCTGCATCCGCCGTCACATTGGGTCGGCTCTCATAGATCACGCCAACCACACCGAGCGGCGTGCGCACCCGGCGGATATGCAGCCCCGAAGGCATGTCCCATTCATCCACCAGCGCGCCCACGGGATCTTCCTGCGCCGCCACGGTCCGCAACCCATCGGCCATGGCGCGAACCCGCCCCTCATCCAGCAACAGCCGGTCGAGCATCGCGGCCGACAGCCCCTTCTCCCGCCCGAAGTCCATATCCTTGGCATTCGCCTCAATGATCGCGGGCGTTGCCGCCAGGATCGCATCGGCGGCAGCCTCCAATGCCTGCTCCTTCTGCTGAGCCGGGGCTGAGGCCAGGACCACAGCTGCCGCCCGGGCACGCTGCCCGATGCCTTCCATCATGGCGGGAATGTCGTTCTTCTGATCCATCAGGTCCCCCAAATCACCATATCATCGCGATGCGCCAAGGCCGATCGGCCGGGATAGCCCAGAAGCTCCGCAATCTCGCCCGAGCGTTTACCGGCGATCACCCGCGCCTCTGCCGCGCGGTAGCCGGACAGGGCGGCGCCGACCACAGCGCCATCGGGCCCCGCAATCGCCACCGGATCGCCGCGCTCAAAGGCGCCTTCAACCCGGATCACGCCTGCGGGCAAAAGCGATTTGCCCCGATGCAGCGCCGTGACAGCGCCTGCATCCACATGCAGCGTGCCGACCGGTTTCATGCCAGAGATCCAGTTCTTGCGCGCCAGTTGTGGCGTATCGATCGCCGGGAACCAGGTCGCCCGCCCACCATCGAGCAGCGCCTGGATCGGGTGATCCTCAGTCCCCAAGGTCACAACCATGGTGCATCCCCCCTGCATCGCGGTTTTCGCCGCAATCACCTTGGTGCGCATCCCGCCCCGGGCCGCGGCATTATCGCTGCCACCGGCCATAGCCTCGATCTCGGCCGTGATCTCGCGGATCTCGGGCAAATGCAGGGCCGCCTGATCGCGTTTCGGGTTGGCCGTGTAAAGCCCATCGATATCTGAGAGCAGAACCAGCAGATCCGCGCCTGCCATCAGCGCGACCCGAGCCGCGAGGCGGTCATTGTCGCCATAGCGGATCTCATCGGTCGCGACCGTGTCATTCTCATTGACCACCGGGATGGCGCCAAGGCGCATCAGTGTCTCCATCGTCGCGCGCCCGTTGAGATAGCGCCGCCGGTTCTGGGTATCGGCCAGCGTCAGCAGGATTTGCGCGGTGGCATGGCCATGGGCTGAGAACGCCTCCTCCCAGGCCCGGGCAAGGCGTTGCTGACCGACGGCGGCGGCTGCCTGCGCCTCCTCCAACGCGAGATCGGGGCCGAGGCCAAGGATCGCACGGCCGAGCGCAATGGCGCCCGAGGAGACCACGGCCACCCGCGTGCCACGTGCGCGCATGGCGGCCAAATCGGCGGCGAGGCTTTTCAGCCAAGCCTCACGCAGCGCGCCGGTTTCCTGATCGACCAGAAGGGCGGAGCCGACTTTGACCACCGCGCATTTCGCAGCACTCAGGCGCGCTGAATGGGTGGTGTCGACTAGGGCGTCCATGGGGCATCCTCCCGCGCATTCTTCTGCGCGTTTTCGTCGACGATCCGCCCGCGAGCCGTGTCGACGATGACCAAGAGATCGCGCAGCGTCTCGGGCACGCCCTGCCCCGTGACGCCGGAGATCGCCCGTTTCACCGGCACGTCTTCCTCGCGCAGCAGGGTGACCAGATCCTCGGCCTCTTCCGCGCTCATCGCATCGGTTTTGTTGAGGACCACCAGGCGCGGCTTTTGATCGAGGCCGCCGCCATAGGCCGCAAGCTCGCTCTCGACCGTCCGGTAGTCGCCCAGCACGTCATTCGAGGTCGCATCAATCAGATGTAACAGCACGGCGCAGCGTTCGATATGGCCGAGGAACCGATCGCCGATCCCCCTGCCCTCATGCGCCCCCTCGATCAGACCGGGGATATCGGCCAGCACGAATTCCCGATGATCGACACCGACAACGCCCAGATTGGGATGCAGCGTGGTGAAGGGATAGTCGGCAATCTTGGGCCTTGCGTTCGAGGACGCGGCCAGGAAGGTCGACTTGCCCGCATTCGGCAGGCCCACAAGCCCCGCATCGGCGATCAGTTTCAGCCGCAACCAGACCGTCTTCTCAACCGCCGGCTGGCCCGGATTCGCATGGCGCGGGGCCTGGTTGGTCGAGGTCTTGAAGTGCAGATTGCCGAACCCGCCATTCCCGCCCTTGGCCAAGAGCACGCGCTGACCCTCCTGGGCCAGATCAGCGATCACGGTCTCCTCATCCTCTTCGAGGATCTCGGTGCCCACGGGCACGCGCAGTGTGACCGACTGGCCATCGGCGCCGGTGCGCTGGCGGCCCATGCCGTGGATGCCCTTGCCCGCTTTGAAATGCTGTTGATAGCGAAAGTCGATCAGGGTGTTCAGCCCCGGCACCGTCTCGGCCCAGACATCGCCACCGCGCCCGCCATCCCCGCCATCGGGGCCGCCATATTCAATAAACTTCTCGCGCCGGAAGCTGACACAGCCAGCGCCTCCGGCACCCGATTGAATATAGACCTTGGCGAGATCGAGGAATTTCATGGGGCCTGCTTCTCCGATGCTCCGCCTTGGGTCAAGCCGTCGTCGCCGAGTGGCCCGCAGATCGCAGGGCGCTCAGCGTGAGCGCATAATCCCGCACGGCCACCGTTTGGTCGCGGGCAACGCAAAACGCCTCGTGGTCCCGGCTGGGGGTGAAGCCCAGCTTGCGCAGGACCTGTTCCGAGGCCGGATTGTCGATGAAGATCGAGGCGATCAGTTCGGGCACGCCCCGGTCTTCCAGCAAATGGTGCGCCACAGCCTCGACCGCCTCGGACGCCATGCCAGTGTTCCAAAAGGGCGGCCCGACCCAGTAATGGAGCGACCGCTGCTCGGGCTTGAAGCTGACCAGGCCGACCAATTCGGAGGACCCGATCTGGGTGGCGTCCATCGCCCAAACCTCAGTCGGGTGCTGGCCTGCCAAGATCTTCTCGATATAGGCCTCAGCCGCGCCCGGCGGATAGGGAAAGGGCACGAGAGCCAGCATCTTCGCCACCCGATCATCGCTGAGATAAAGCGTCATCAACCCCGCATCCGAGGGACGCAAGCTGCGCAGCGTCATGCGCTCGGTCTTCAGATCCTTAGGCATTTCGCCCTCCCTCACTCCCGGTATCCCCCGGCCTGAAGGGCCGGAGGACCTTTTGCATCTCGATCACGGGCGCGGTCATGCTTCACCTTCCTTGGCCAGACGGGCCGCGTGTTTCGCCCGTGCCTTGACCTTCCAGGGAGCGTTGCGTTCCCAGTCGCCCGCCATGATCGAGCCATAGGGCGTGATCTCATCCACCACTTCGGCCAAGCCGAAGCGTTGCATCTGATCGCGGACCGAGGCTGCGTTCTTATAGGCACTGGGAAGCTCGGAGATATCGATGGTCCCGGAATAGAACCGGACATCGAGGCCCTGCGTTTCCTCGGCAAAGTGCGCCTCATCGGTCTGCCCTGCCTTGGCCCGGCGATGCGCCGCGCGGCTCATGTTTCGGCCAGCCCCATGGGGCGCAAAGCCGATATTGCGCGCATTCGGCGCCCCCCGGATCAGCAGGATCGGCTCGGCCATGTTGAGCGGCACGATCTGCACCCCGCCCGTATCGGGCAGCATCTGAGCATCGATCGGGGTCGCCCCCTTTGCGTGGTAGAAGAGGTCACCCTTGCGGAAGACGAAGTTATGCTCATTCCAGAACCGCTCGCGCACCTCGGCGCCCGCGATCTCCGACGCGGCCTGATGCAGACCGTTATGGTTCGCCTTCGTCCACTGCCGGATCAGCTGGAGCGCTTGCCAATAGGCTTCGCCCTCCTCGGTATCCGCCGGGATCCAGGCGTTTTGCTTGAGCACCCCGGTCGAGAGCTTTTTACGCCAGCGTTCCGCCGCGCGCATGCCAAGCTTGTAGAGCCCCGCCCCCGGCCCGCGCGAGCCGTGGTGGGTGACCAGACAGGTCGTGCCATTCGCCTGGCTGCGCCCGACATAGGCAAAGTGGTTGCCATCGCCTTGGGTGCCGAGATGCTCTTGGGCCGCCTGAAGGATCTTCTTGTCGTTCAGGAACGCGTTTTCGCGGAAGGCATCATAGAGCCGGGGCGACATGGTAAAGCGCTGCCCGTTCGGGCGCCCGCCGGGCCCGAAATGAGTTGCTTTGTGGATCGCGTTCAGGACCTCGGCCGGCTCGGCATCGGCGAACTCAGTGACCATGACCGAGCAGCAGATATCGGCCGAGTGCATGCCCGGATGGATCGCGTTTTCGGCAATGGCCACTCCGCCGACGGGGATCGTCCCTTCGGGACCCGCCGGGCAAGCATCTGGCATCACCGCCCCACCGCGCAGGGTGGGCGTGCGCATCATCGCGTCCATGGTCGATTTGACCTTGGCGACGTTTTCGACCTCGGCCTCATCTTCGGCCTCGATATTCATCGCATAGGCCGGGGCCTCCTGCGGCCCGATCCGCGGCGCGGGGCGATGCGCGACCACCCAGGCGGCGAGCGCATCCCCTTCCAGCCCGGCCCCGTTCACATGGGCCAAGGCCGCGCCAAGTTCGGGGCCCTGTGGGAACCCCAGTTCAATCAGATCCTTTCCAGTCACAGTCATAGTCTTTCCCCTTCATGGGTGCTCTCGGACCGATTTTGGTCCGGTAAGACCGGTCGCCACAAAGAAAAAGGGACCGGCCGTGAAGCCGATCCCTTGATGTCTTTCGCCTAATTGGATCGGCTTATTCTGCAGCCTCCGCTGCTGGGAGCACGGAAACAAAGGTGCGGCCCTTGAGACCTTTGGTGAAGGTCACGTGGCCTTCGGCGGTTGCGAACAAGGTGTGGTCTTTGCCCTGGCCGACATTCTCGCCCGGCCACCACTTATTGCCGCGCTGACGCGCAATGATGTTGCCCGGTATGACCAACTCGCCGCCGAATTTCTTGATGCCAAGGCGGCGGCCAGCGGAGTCGCGGCCGTTGCGGGAGCTACCGCCTGCTTTCTTATGTGCCATTGCGTCTCTCCTTACGCATCGCCGGCGAGGTCAGTCGCCTGCTTAATCCATTCGTCGCGCTCGATGCGGCCCTTGAACGAGAGCTGGTCATCGATATAGGCGACTTCGGCAGGGGTCCAGGCAGCGATCTGCTTGAAATAGAAAACCCCATTATTGTTCAGCTTCTCAGCCAGTTTCGGGCCAACGCCCGAGAGCTTGGTGAGATCATCCGCATCCTCTGGCGCCGCGTCAAGGAGGTTGGCCGGGCGGGTGGCTTCAACCGCCGGTGCGTCCGCCTCGGGCTCAGGCGCTGCTTTCGGTTCAGGCGCTGCCTTGGCCTTCGGAGCTGGTTTTGCCTTTGGTGCGGCCTCTGCCGGTGCAGCCTCGCCTTTTGGGGCCGAGCCTGCGCCGATCGCGGCTTTCACACCCGATGCCTCGGCGCCCTTCTCAAGGATCTCGAGGATCTTGATCGTGGTCAGCGCCTGGCGATGCCCTTTGAGCCGTTTCGAGCTGTGCTTCCGGCGGCGCTTTTTGAAGTTATAGACCTTGTCGGCCTTGCCTTGCTCCAGCACTTCGGCCTGAACGCCCGCATCGGCGATCAGAGGCGTGCCGACCGAGACGCTCTCGCCGCCCAGCATAAGCACGTCGTTGAATTGAACTGTCTCTCCGGGCTCGGCTGCCAGCTTCTCGACGGTGAACTGATCACCGGCGGAAACCTTGTACTGCTTGCCGCCCGTCTT
>JBCDAS010000075.1:0-14667 GCA_039185235.1 Pseudomonadota bacterium | reverse complement strand
GGCTTTGCCGCGATGAAGCGCCGGGCCGACCGAACGGCGCCGGATACGAATTTCAACATGTGGACGGACAATGCGCGGTTTTTCAACAAAGGCAGCTCGGGCCAGTGGGAGGGGGTGTTGACCGCCGAGAGCCTGGCGCTGTTGGCCGAGGTCACCGGGCGCTATCCGGAGGCTTATACTGAGTGGCTGTTCCAAGGCGGCGCGACCGGGTAGCGGCCGCCCCGCCTCACTCCCCCCGCGCCGCCGCCCATTTGGCGCGGAAGAGCTCGCGGTTTTTGATGCCGGTCTTGGTGTTCGGATGGTCCGGCCCCAACCGCTCTTGCAAGATTTCGACTGCCTGATCCATGAGCGGCGCCGCCTCCTCAAACCGGCCCATGTCCTGGAGCAGACCCGCGAGATTGTTGAGGTGGGTGGCATAGTCCGGATGCCCCTCCCCAATCGTTGCCTTGTCAATCTCGAGCGCTTGGCGGAAGAGCGGCTCCGCCTCCTCAAACCGGCCCATATCCCGGAGCAGGTTCGCGAGATTGTTGAGACGGATGGCATAGGCCGGATGCCCTTCCCCAAGCGTTGCCTTGCCAGTCTCGAGTGCTTCTCTGAAGAGCGGCTCCGCCTCCTCAAACCGGTCCATATCCTTGAGCAGAAGCGCGAGATTATTGAGGTCGCGAGCATAGTCCGGATGCCCCTCCCCAATCGTTGCGTTGTCAATCTCGAGCGCTTGGCGGAAGAGCGGCTCCGCCTCCTCAAACCGGCCGAGGGTGCGGTAGCTTTCAGCCAAGTTGTTCAGCGCGGTGGCTGTTTCCGGCGCGGCCTCCCCCGCTTCGCGCTTTTGGATCGCGAGGAGGTCTTCCTCGTAGCGCACCGCCTCACCGCTGCGCCCCGCGCGCCAGAGGAAGGTGCCCGCCTTCGCCAGCCGGTCAGGGTTGGGCACCAGGTCGGCGGCCTCCTTGAACCTCTCGGCAGCTTCGCCCCAGCGGACGAGTTGTTCGGCGATCAGCCCCTCCCCATAAGCCGCCTCTGCCGCGTGTTCCTTGGCCTGCGCTTTCACATCGGCAAAGATCGCAGCAGCTTCGGAGAAATCCCCCTTCTCCAGCGCCTCATGGGCAGAACGGAGCCGGTTCTCGCCAATCCCGTGGGACATGTCTTCGAGTAGTTTCTCCAACTCGCCGATGCGGAGTTTCATCTCCTGGAAGGCTTGCTCTGGGTTCTTGACCCGACGCTCATACTCCGCGAGTTGCTGGCGCAGGTCGTTGACTGACTTCTCATGCTCAAGCGCTTGGACCTTGAGTTCGAGTTCATGGGACCGCTTGAGTTCGGCTTCTGCTTTGGCGAGGTCGTCGCGGACGGAAGCCTCGCGATCCTTCAAGGCGGCTTGGAACTCCTCAAAGGTGATACCTTCATAATAGTCGCGCCCGGCGGCTTTTGCCCGATCGGAGTCTTTAATGCTGATCCGACTGTTGGTTCTATCGCTTGAGGTCACGGCCCGCTGCCTCTGCGTCTTTTGAGTCGGTGACCTCGATCACGGTATCGGTCGGTGTTTTGTCACCGCCAGAGGTTCCTATGTTCCGGCCTGCCACTTTCGCGCCGGGAGAGTTCTTGATGGTGATCTTGGATTTCGTTCCGTCCGGGGAACTACGACCCCTCCGCCAGGCGATGACCAGGGCTATGACAGTTGCCACCACGCCAACTACGGTAATCCAATCAAGCAAATCCCAATTCGGCATCTCAAATCCTCCGCTCCGGCAGCTTAGCACCGGAGCGGAGGTAGGGCGATTATTTTGTCATGCGGCGCAGCAGGCTGGAGGTGTCCCAGCGGCCGCCGCCCATTTGTTGGACTTCGCCGTAGAATTGGTCGACCAGGGCGGTGACCGGCAGGCGGGCGCCGTTGGATTTGGCCTCCTCCAGGCACATGCCGAGGTCTTTGCGCATCCAATCCACGGCAAAGCCGAAGTCGAACTCGTCGGCCAGCATGGTCTTGTGGCGGTTGTCCATTTGCCAGGAGCCCGCAGCGCCTTTGCCGATCACGTCGAACACTGCCTCGCCGTCGAGGCCTGCTTTTTGGGCGAACATCACCCCTTCGGCGAGGCCTTGGACCAGGCCCGCGATGCAGATCTGGTTGACCATTTTGGTGAGCTGGCCCGCTCCCGGCCCGCCCATCCGCTTGCAGGCGCGGGCATAGGCCATGATCACCGGCTCGGCGCTGGCATAAGCCGCCTCATCGCCGCCGCACATCACGGTGAGCACGCCATTCTCAGCACCCGCTTGCCCGCCCGAGACGGGCGCGTCGATGAAGCCGATACCTTTGTCGCTGGCTTCGGCATGGAGCTCCCGCGCGACGGCGGCCGAGGCGGTGGTGTGATCGACGAAGACCGTGCCCGAGGCCATGGTGGCGAGCGCGCCGGCCTCTCCGCTCACCACGCCGCGCAGATCGTCGTCATTGCCGACGCAGGCCATCACGAACTCGGCGCCTTTTGCGGCCTCGGCAGGGGTCTGCGCCAGTTTGCCGCCATGCGCACCCACCCATTTTTCCGCCTTTGCCACCGTCCTGTTATAGACCGTCACCTCGTGGCCTTTGGCGGCCAAATGGCCCGCCATTGGATAGCCCATAACGCCCAGCCCCAGGAAGGAAACCTTGGCCATTTTATCCTCCATCTCTCTCGGATTGGCCCTGTTCTGGCCCCCGGTGGTTGAACCGGGCAGCAGCTTCTGGTTGAAACAGGGCGGTTTGACTGATGGTCAACCTGCGCGATGGCTTGGGCGAGGTCAAGCGCGGCTGATGGAGCGCGTTCGGTGACATGGGTTTTGAAATATCTGCTGCGCCTGTTGGTGTTGGTTGTGGCGGTTCTGGCGATCGGGGCTGGCGGGGCGTGGTACCTGATCTCGGGCTCTCTGCCGCAATATGACCGGGATTGGCAGGTCAGCGGATTGGGTGCCGAGGTGACGGTGATCCGCGACGCCAATGCGGTGCCGCATATCCGGGCCGCGAGCGAAGCGGATGCGTGGTTTGCGCTGGGCCTGGTGCACGCGCAGGACCGGCTCTGGC
Source organism: Pseudomonadota bacterium (assembly GCA_039185235.1). Lineage (GTDB taxonomy): Bacteria > Pseudomonadota > Alphaproteobacteria > Rhodobacterales > Rhodobacteraceae > Thermohalobaculum. The sequence continues at coordinate 11,627 of JBCDAS010000075.1, read as the reverse complement.
AGATGGAGCTGGCGCGCCGCGCGGCGCAGGGGCGGCTGAGCGCGTATTTTGGGCAGGAGACAGTCCCGCTCGATCGGCTGGTCAAGACGCTGGATATCTATGGCCGGGCGAGCGCCTCGCTCAGCCATCAGACGCCCCAGGCGCGCGCGGTGCTGGAGGCCTATGCCAAGGGCGTGAATGCTTGGATCCGCGTGATCAATCAGGAGGCTTTGGGACGCGGGGCACCGGAGTTTTTCGTCTTCACCGATGGGCTGACGCCTTGGGTGCCGCAGGACAGCCTGGCGATTTTGAAGATGCTGGCGCTGAACCTGTCGGGCTCGGCGCGCCGGGAGATCCGGCGGGGGCTGTTCCAGCTGAACCTGGAGCCTGAGCGGGTGCGCGATGTCCTGCCGGACTATCCGGCGGGCGCTGCGACCACGGCGCCGCGGTTCTCGGAACTTTTCCCAGGTTTGCGCTTTGCCGAGACCGGGCCGGCAGAGGCCGTGGATCTGCCCTGGATGCCGGCCCATCGGCCGGAATTCGCCGGTGCCTCGAATGCCTGGGCGGTGAATGGCTCACGCACCTCGAGCGGGCGGCCGCTTTTGGCCTCTGACCCGCATCTTTGGCTGCAGGCGCCCTCGATCTGGCATCTCGCGGATCTGCGTGGCGGTGCGCTGCAAGCGATCGGGGGCGCGATCCCAGGCATTCCGGCCATTCTGATTGGGCATAATGGGACGGTTGGTTGGGGGCTCTCGACCACGGGGGTCGATGATCAGGATGTCTTTATCGAGAAGCTGAACCCGGAGAACCCAAAGGAGTATCTGACGCCCGAGGGATGGGCGCGCTTTATGACCCGGGCCATTCGGATCGATGTGGCCGATGGGCCGAAGATCAGCGAGGAGATCCGCGAGACCCGCCATGGCCCGGTGCTGGAGGGCGAGCAGTTGGACGCTCATCGGGTGACGCCCGAGGGCCATGTGGCCGCGCTCGCCTGGACCGGGCTGTCGCGCGAGGACACGACCCTGTCCGGTCTGATCCAACTGATGGCGGCTGGCTCACTGGAGGATGTGGTCACGGCCTCCGCACTGGCGATTGCCCCGGCGCAGAATGTCACCGTGGCGGATGCGACAGGGGTTGGCATGATCGTCTCGGGCGCGATCCCGAAGCGGCTCTCCAATAGCCGGAGCCAGGGGCGCATCCCCTCGCCCGGTTGGCTGGCGGAGAATGATTGGCAGGGGTTCCAGCCGCCCGAGGAGGCCCCTGTGATCCTGCGCCCGGTCGAAGGCGCGGTCGCCAATGCGAATAACCGGGTGACCGATGCGCCCTTTCCCGAGCATCTCTCGTTTGACTGGGGCTATCCCTATCGGATCCAGCGCCTGACCAAAGAGCTCTCCAGCCGGGCATTTCATTCGCGCGACAGCTTCGTGGCGCTGCAGAATGACACGGTCAGCGAGATGGCCCGTTCGGTCCTGCCTCTGGTGGCGCAGGATATGTGGTGGGGCGACCGCACGGGCCGTTCGGAGCAAAAGGAGCGGGCGTTGGAGGCGCTGCGCAACTGGACCGGCGAGATGAACCAATACGGGCCGGAGCCGCTGATCTTCTCGGAATGGATGCGCCAATTGACCCGGCGGCTGACGCTGGACGAGTTGGGGCCGCTCTTCCCCGAGATCGAGGGGCCGCGGCCGCTTTTCGTCGAGCGGGTCTTTCGCGATATCGATGGGGCTGGCATCTGGTGCGATATCGACAAGACCTCCGCCGTGGAGAGCTGCGCCCAGATTGCCGAGCTTGCCTTTGACGATGCGCTGGAGGCGTTGACGGATGCGTATGGCGCGCAGATCGAGGCCTGGCGTTGGGGCCGTGCGCATAATGCCGTGCACCGCCACCAGCCCTTTGGCCTGATCGAGCCTTTGGGGATTCTGTTCAATATCAGCCACGAGACCTCGGGCGGGAATTTCACCCTGATGCGCGGCCTGTCCGCAAGCCGGGGCGAGCGGCCTTATGAGAATGTGCACGCCTCCGGCCTGCGGGTGGTCTATGATTTTGCCGATCTGAACCGCTCGGTCTGGATGATCTCGACTGGGCAATCGGGCCATCCGTTCAGCCGCTGGTACGACCATCTGGCCGATCTTTGGGCGAGGGGAGATATGATCCCAATGTCGATGTCCGATGAAGAGGCCCGTGCCGGGGCCGTGGGGATCACGGTTTTGCAGCCGAGGTGAGAGCTCGACCGGACCGCCTGGCGACAAGGATCCGTCTGAGGTGGAAGGCGCCATTCAGCCCATGGTTTTTCTAAGGTCGAAGCCACCCCCCACCTCGCCAAATGGGAGTCCCGTTGGTGCGGGCCACCCCCCACCCCTCCTCCCCACCCAACCACCGAGCTTCACCTCGGTCGTAGGCTCGGTGGTTGGGTGGGGAGGAGGGGTGGGGGGTGGCTTCGACGTCAGAAAAAACCTGGGGTGGGGGGCGGCGCGCACCAACGGGAGTCCCACTTGGTGGGGTGATGGCTCGCGCTCGCGGGTATCTTCTTTGGCCGCATCTAGACAAGCTTCAATCAATCCCCTATCGACGGCATCAGGAATTGGTTACGTTAATCGTGTTAGTCTTTGAGGAGGAACAAGTGGAGACCTGGACTATGACGACACGTTGTTTTGCCTATGCCATCTTGGGTACTCTGTTCGCGACCAGCGCTTCGGCTCAGACGCTTGGGACGTATTTCAACAATGGCTTCAACAACACCCCCGCAGAGGTGGTTGAGGAGGCCAAGGAAGAGGCTGAATCCGAGGTGACCGAAACCGAAGACGCCGCTGAGAGCCAGGGCGGCTTCTGGAATGAGAACCTCTTTGCCAAGACCAAAGCCCGGGAGGAAGCAGCCGCTGCCGCCGAAGCGGAAGCCAAGGCAGAAGCTGAGGCCAAAGCCAAGACCGAGGCCGAGGTGGCTGAGGCTGAGGAGGCCGAAATCGACCCCAAATACCAGGAAATGTACAATCAGGATTGGTAGCGGTTAAACGCGGCGGCGCGTCGCGACCGCAGACACAAAAAGAGCGCCCGCCGGGCGCTCTTTTCTTGTTCTGAGAGCTGGCTTGGCGGCGGATCAGAGACCCGTCGCCACGATGTTCGCCGTGCTCAGGAACAGGTTCGGCAGCAACTGGCTGAGGACCCGGTTCCACGAGGTAATCGGCTGCTCGGCGATGAACACCACATCATTGTGGCGCAGTTCAAACTGGCTCGCCAAAGCCAGGTTCACCGCGTTCGAGGCGTCGAGGTTATAGGCCACAAGACCGCCCGCCTCGGCCGGGTTGGTGTTGAGGCGCAGCACATAGATCTCCTCGAAATCCGCTGTTTGGATCGAGACGAGGGTGTTGTCGAACAGCAATTCGGCAAGGGTCGCGGTCCGCTCGAAGGGCAGTTCGAACTTGCGCGAGACCCGGATCTCGCCGGTCAGATAGGCGTAGTGACGCTCCACCGCGCCGAGATCGAGCCGGTCTTTGAAGACGGAACGCGCGGTCGACTCGTCGCGATCATCAGAGCCGACAAAGACACTGTCGCCATCCTGCAGAACGATCCGAAGCGCCCGCGGGTCGGTGTTGAAGCGATCGAGCGGCAGCGAATAGGTCGTGCCGAACCGGGTGAGCTGGACCCGGGCGCCCATCGGGTCGCTGACCCTTGCGCCGCCTGCAAGCTGCACCGCCTCGTGCAGATAGAGCGTCTTCAGCGTGATCGGGACCAGCGAAGGCTCACCGACCTCCCCGCCCACTGCGACGCGTTGGGAGTTGAACTCGGCGATCTCCATGGTGAATTGCGGATCGATCCCAGCGGCCAGCATGGCCTGGAACACCTCCGCCTCGGCATCGCCGAGGCTTAGACCCGAGACCCGAACCCGGCCCACATCGGGCACCGCGATCGCGCCGTCATCTTGCACGATGAAACCCTGGCGTTTGGATTGTGCGGTGATCAGATCCGGCAAGTTCTCGAGCGTCGCGCCCGCATTGATCGCCAGCAGCACCACATCACCGATCCCCAACGTGTAGGGCCGCGCCGTGCCGAGAGGCGGGAAACGCCCCGTGCTCTGCCCGCTGGGCGCCGATTTCGAAACCAGATCGGCCGAGGCCGGCTGGAACGCCGCCGGCAGCCGGGCCGGCACATATTCTTCAAGATTGGCCGCGATCGTGCTCTCGGGCGTCATGCGCACGATTTTGACGTCATAGCCTGTATCCGTATCACCATAGACCGAGCCATCGCTGACATTGGGCGCGGTATAGACAAGCCCACAGCTCGACAGCATGGTCAGCGCCACTGCAATTGCGAGTAACCGCATGATAAATCCCCTGCTTCCCCTCATTCCGGCTTGATTAGCCGTGCTCTTTTTATTTTCTAGCACCCCAAGGCGAAGACGTTAAGCCAAATTCGCTTTTTGCATCGCTCTTGCGTTACCAGAGGCGGGAAATTCAAACCGGAGCTGGGCTATGCGCGGAAGCGAAAAGACTGAGGATCGTGTTTGATGAAGACTTTTCTGGGCCCCGCCTGCGCGCTTTGTGCTCTCTCTCTTATCATTGCCCCATCTGCTGGATTGGCCGAGCGTGACGACCCGCCGCCGCTGACGCTGCCGGTCCTTGAAGACACGGTGGAGGAGGGCGCGGCAGTCAGGGAGACACCGGACATCTCAAAAACCGCGCAGTTGAGATATCTGCGGTTGGTGGAGGGGATCATCATCTTCTACAAACGCTATCCGGCTAAAGCACGGGCAAGAAGGATCGGGGGAAAAGGCAGCGTTTACTTCGCGCTGGATCAGGCCGGTGACATCGTTGCGAAATCGCTTCGTCGCTCCACCGGCAATGCGCTTCTGGACAAGGAAATGCTAGAGATCTTCGACCGGATCGGCCAATTTCCCAATCCGCCCGACGAGATCGAAACCTTTCCGATCAAGATTGTCGTCCCGATTGAGTATCGCCCCAGTTCGAACTGATCCCTTGCAAAACGGACGCTCTTGATGCCTTGGATGCCAAAAGCCCTCGACCATCCCTCGCCCAATTTTGGCGAGCGGCGGGGTGTGGACCGGCCCGATATGATCGTTTTGCACTATACGGCGATGGAGAGCGCCGAGGCTGCTTTGGCGCGGCTTTCCGATCCCGAGGCGGAGGTGAGCTGCCACTACCTGATCGATCTCGACGGCGCTCGGTCCAAGCTGGTCAGGCCCCGCCATCGGGCCTGGCATGCGGGGGTCAGTTGCTGGGGTGGGGTGCAGGATGTGAACTCCCACTCGATCGGGATCGAGCTGGTCAATCGCGGCGCGGGGCCGGATTACGCGCCTTTCCCCGAAGCGCAGATCGCGCAGTTGGAGGCGTTGCTCTTGCATCTGATGGGCCGCTTCTCGATCCCGGCGGAGCGGGTGGTGGGCCATGCCTGTGTCGCGCCGGGGCGCAAGATCGATCCGGGCCCGAAATTCGACTGGCGGCGGCTGGCGCTGAGCGGCGCCTCGATCTGGCTTGACCCGGAGGAGGCGATCCCGGCCCAGAGCCCCCTGCCCGATGCAGCCCGATTTCAGGAGGCTGCGCGCAAGTTCGGCTATTTCACCCCCGATGGCGGCCAATGGTGCGCCGAGACCCGCGCTGTCTGGGCGGCCTTTGCCATGCGGTTCCTGCCGCAAATCCATCGTGGCGACCCGTCCGCGGCCGCCACAAGGCATCTTGAGCGGCTGGCCGAGCGCTGGCCGAGCCAGCTTTAGGCAACGCCCAGGAACTGTTGGACTTGGTAGCCGAGCGAAAGCGCGGCCAAGCTGAAGGCAAGGATGATCCCCAGTTTCGACGACCAGTTGCGATCCAACGGCCAGAGCTGTTGGCGCGCATAGCCGTCCTGGCCATCCTCCTCCAGCCTGTGCCAGACCGCAGGCAGATGGGCCTGGCGCGAGAAGATGGTCGCAACCATAGGCAGGAGCAAGAGCGCCGGCACGACCACGCCCAGCATCTCTTGTCCCGGCTGGTAGAGATCCTCCTCCACCGCACCGCGCGAGAAGAAGACCATCAGAAGCACGGGGCAGCTAAACCAGTAGAAGTTGTTGAGCACATAGTTCCAATGCTCGAGCCCGAACTCGCTGACCGGTGAGGCGGCGTTGAGCCGGATGTCGAGCCCTGCTTGCGTCAGCTCTGGCAGCAAGCGGCGAAACGCGCCGAACAGCGCGGTGTGGAGCATGAGCTGGGCCAGGGCAGCCGCGATGAAGAAGATAAGCAACCCTTGCTGGAGCACGGTGGTGAGCCAAAAGACAATCGCACCCGGTGGAGGCTCGAGCCGGGGTTTCGCGATCGGGAGCGGCACGGTGCAGGGATTCGTGCCCTCGAATTCCGGCACCTCCCAAAGCCATTTGGTCCAGATCTCCTTGTGCTGGCAGGCATGGGCCATCTGCTCGACCGAGGAGGCGTCGCCGATGATGACTTTGGCCATGGGAGCAGCGTCGATTGCGCTGACCAAAAGCGTTGCGGCCAGTGCTGCGCCATAGGCAAAGCGGCGGCGGCGTTGGAGTGCATCTGCGAGAAGGCGCAGATCCGCCTCGCTGACCGGGGCGCCGTCAGGCCGGTAGAGCACCTCGGTGCGCACCAGATCGCGCCAGGCCGCTGTGAAGCCCGCCCAAGTCAGCCGCATGGCCGGGATCATCAACAGGAAGAAGGCCGGGAACGGCCACCAATTAATCGCCTCGAAATAAGTGGTGAAGGCGATGCCCTGGGCCAGATCCACGGGCGGTTCGGTCAGGCCCAATCCGTAAGCCAGCGCCCAGACCCCGAAGGAGGCGAGCGAACAAGCATAGATGCCCAGAACCATGGGGTCTTCACGCGAAAATTGCATGGCCGACAGGGTGTCCGATGATCGGCATTTTGCAAAGCCCCGGATTGACCGCGGGCGCTCCAATTCCTAAGAGAGCCGCGCGGATGGCCGGATGGCCGCTCTCGGGCCCGTCCCGGGGGAGGAAAGTCCGGGCACCATGCGGAAAGGGTGCCGGGTAACGCCCGGCGGGGGTAACCCCAGGGAAAGCGCCACAGAGACCAGACCGCCGGGGAGACCCTCCGGCAAGGGTGAAAAGGTGGGGTAAGAGCCCACCGCGGGCCTGGCAACAGGACCGGCACGGCAAGCCCCACCCGGTGCAAGATCAGATAGGGGAGGCGCGAGGCAACTCAGGGTCCCGCAGCCCGCCTCCCGGGTAGATCGCTCGAGGGGCCCGGCGACGGGCCTCCCAGATGAATGGCCATCCCTTGCGTTGCAAGGACAGAACCCGGCTTACAGGCCATCCGCAACTTGATCGCTTCACGGGCGGCCAGCCGGCTTTTAGCTATAGGCGGTGAAGAAGACCTTTGCGGCGGCTTTGAGATCGTTCAGGTCGTTGATGCTCTCCTGCAGGATCGAGAAATTACCAGGATTGTCGATATAGTCGCTCACCGTCTGGATCGCATCCCGCATGGCGCCGAGATTTTGCATGATCTCGAACTCTTTTTTAGCCAGCGTATCGGTGATGGTCTTCATGCTCGACTTCAGTTGATCGACCGTGACCGTGGCGCCGTCTTGCCACCCTTCGGACTTGAGGTTCCATGCGATCAGTTTGGCCTTGTCGTTGAGGGCATCACGCGACTCGTTCAACTCCGGCTGCTTCGTCTCGCGCGGCACGAGGACTTGGGCGTTCATCACAAGGCCCTTTTTCCTGAAGACTTCCTGGCGACCTTCGAGGAAGGTTTGCAGGTCCATCTTGGGCTGACCCTTGACCAAACTGTCGAGCAGATACCAATCATCACCGCTTTTATGCAGCGACACCCAATGCGTGCCGTTACCTGTGCCGGAATTCACCATCACCCGGTCCGCACAGCTCTCATCAAGCTTTTCAACGGCTTTGCCGATTGCCTGCATGCTGAGGTAGTTGGCATAGGCAATTTGGATTTCATTTTTAGTTCGACCAGACTTCACCATGTGGTTGCCGTACTTCGCCATGAAGTTTTTCTGGTCCTGAGTTTCCCCTTTCGAGCCGGGCTTATCCAGCTTTGTAGAGATCGGTGTGTCGACCCGGATGCTTTCGGTCTCGACGCCCAGATTGTGCAAGTGCCACTGCACCGAGTCGGTTTCAAAACCCGAATTTACATTCTCGGGCTTTGGCTTTTTCATGTTGATCAAGCCGATATCTTCCCAATCCTTCACTTCATTTTGGAAGTTCGTGGCCTTCAAGTTGTACACTTGTTTGTAGGACTGGTGCATCGACTGATCGTCGACCGTGTGACCCTGAAAGAAGCTGTTCATCGCGTGGAGTGCACAGGATTGGTCATCTGTACGCTGCGTACTCTTGGCCAAATTGGTGTGGGAATTGAGCTTCAACGTCAGGTCATTGTTGTTAAAGCCAGCCGGCTGCTTCAAGGGCAGAACCTGCTTCGCAGCCTTGATCATCTGAAGCTTGTTTTGCTGCGTGACCAACTGGTGCTGTTCGTTAACTTGGGTTTGCTCAAAGCTTTTCGCGACTAGGCTGTCCAGTTTTGTTTGTTGAGTCTTTGCGAATTTAACAATTCCCTTCAAATCCGACAGGTTTTGAATATCATCCCTATTCTTATGCCTTCTTTGGGTCATATAGTCCCACTTACCTTCTTTAACATCCGTAAACTTTGCTTCTATCTGCTCAATCACTTTTTTGGCGTGATTTGCTACTTTTTTATTGTCGCTCTGCGTTAAGCTCTGGATGTTACTTTTCAGCCCTTTGATCGTATTATCTGCCTCAGATATCGATTTTTTTACTTTGTGGCTATTGACGCTTTTATTCGCATTATTTTTCAGCTCGCGCAGCTCGGCAAGTGTAATGTAAGCTTTGCTTTTTTTAGCAACGAGCGCGTTTTTCAGGCTTTTGTAAGAGGAGTCATTGGCAACCTCCTGGGAAGATAAATGGTTGTCTTTTAACTGATGCTTGAACGCGTTCTTAAGCTTAGTTCCTGCTCCAGTAACACCGTCTGTATTTCCCAAGCGCCTTTTTTTATGGCTTAGCTTAATGCCGTATCCTAAATCGTCGTTTTTAGCATTCATTTGGGCTTTCAAGCCCTTATTTTTGGTCTTGCCCGAGTCATGGAGCTTTACAAAAATTTTCTGAGCTTGTTTGTCGGAGATTTTCCCATCTTTGTACTTTTTCGAGTTATTCTGAATGTACTCAGCTTCCAGTTTATCGACCATCTGGTCGAGATAGCTTTGTTTGCTGCCGATATTGTCCATCTTTTACCTCCTATAACTCTCGTGGTGACTTCAAACTCGGAGCACGTTTTCCGGTGTAGTCTGTTCAACCTCTGCGTCTTGTGGTTCCTCGGCCTCCGAAACTCCGCCATCCATGAGCATGAAGGCCCAGGAGAGCGCCCTGATGGCGAACTCCTCGACCGCTTCCGAGAGCGCCTCGGCCGTCAGGCCCGGTAGCGTGATGTCCATCAGAAGGGTCGGCAGCCCGTCTTCATCGAGCGCCATGCGCTGGCCGCTCGTTTCGGTCCAAAGGCTGTTGAAGGTGAGCAGCGCTTCGTATGTCGCATGTTCGTTCTGTTCATCGGGAACGACGAGGCCCGCGATCAGGACCAACTTACGCTCTTCCTCCCGATGATAGACGCCGACAGCGATCGTTTCGGCTTCGTCATCTTCGCCCATCGAGATATACCAGCTGGACGGGTCTTCACCGCGTGAGATCGCTTGGATCGTTGGGTTGAGGGCGCCGAGTTCGCCCAAGAACTTTTCAAGTGTCTCATCATTCATCGCGACTTTATCTCCTCTGCGCGGTGCGGGCGCGGCTTGTGCATCTGTTTTAGAACATATCGGTCCGGCGGCAGTTCGGACGAATTTTGGATTAGGCCTGCCAATAGGTTGAGCACAATCGAGGACTTTGCAACCTTTGGCGCAGGTCACATTGGGCTGTGCGCGTCTTAACGGGGCAACAACGGGTTCCGGGGCAGATCGGTTATACTTTGCTGGCAAAGTGGTGAAGGGGTGCGTAAGCAAACGCCTTGGCCGCTGACGCGGGCCGGTTGAGGGTGAGGCAAGTGTGATACAGGCATGATCGCGGAGGCATATACTCTGTTCTCGCGGATCCCGATTTACCGGGACGCCCAAGGGCGTTATGCGACCGATCCGATGTGGCAATGGGATCTCGAGCGGCATTTCGATTATATCGCCCAATTGAGGCTCTGTTGCCCGGTGATCCAGGTGGAGGTGCTTGCGCCTGAATTGGCCGAGCTTAGCACCCTATCGGACCGTAACGTCCTGGCCTTGCGGGCGGGTCCGGGTTGGCTTGCGGTCTTGCGCAATCTCATACCCAATGGGCTCGGCGTCTACCGGGCCCTAAAGACGACCGAGATCGCTCATTCGGACGGGGCGGGATGGCCGTTCCCGCTCTCCTACTACATCTGGCTTCTGCGCCCGTTGGTGCGGGTCAAATGGGTGGTCATCGTTGAATCGGCGTTTTTTCGCATGCCGAAGTTTGGCAAGCCGACCCTGCGCCAGATGCTCTCGCATCATTTGAACAGCTGGCTGGTGCGCCGATGCGTCCGCAGCGCTGATGCGCGGGTGTTTAGCACCGAGACCTTTCGCGAGCTGTTCCTGGGCCACAAGGCGGCCGCGTTGATCGCGCCGGTCGTTTGGGTGAAGGAGAAGGACCGGCGGTCATCAGAGGCGCATGCCGCGCGCGCGCCCACAGGCCCGCGCCGGGTGCGCTTGATCTTTCCGTCGCGTCTGGTCCCGGACAAAGGGGTGCAGTCGCTCCTGGATGCCATACGGCTCTGCGCTGAACGCGGGGCCACGGCGCCCGAGATCCATATCATGGGGGCCGGAGATCTGGCAGAAACCTGCAGGCAGACGGCCAAGGCGCATCCCGAGATCCTGACCCAGGTGTTGGAGCCAATGCCCTATGGCGCGGATTTCTTTGCGTTTCTGCATGCTTATGACGGGTTGATCGTGGCGTCGTTGCAAGAGACGGGGCAGCCGCGGATCCTTTATGACGCTCTCAGCCAGGGGTTGCCCTGTCTCGCGAGCGATACGATCGCGACCCGCGAGACAGTGACCGAGGGGCAGACCGGATTGCTGTTCAAACCGGGCGATGCTGCCTCGCTGGCGGATCGGCTGATCGAGATCGCTGAGGCGCCTGAGCGAATGCATGAGATGGGACGCGAGGCCTTGACCTTTGCAGGCCGGCACACCCATGAGAGCATGCATCAGGTGCGGGAGCGATTTCTGATCGAGACGCTGCATCTGGCAGAAGGCGCGGGCCCAAACAAGACCGAGGAGTGACGGATGGCGCGAAGCTGGATCCTTTATGGCGTGAGGTCGAGCTATGTCTATGACGCCGCCGCCTCGATCCGGCGCGCGGGCGATCGGATCGGCGCCTTTGTCGACAATATGCCCGGGCCCGGCGCACCGGGGGATCTGGAGCCCCTCCTCACGCCAGAGGCGATTGATGCCGGGCTGCGCGGCATGGCGGTTCTGGTGCCGCTGATGACCCCGGGCCACCGCAAGACGATCGCGGCGGAGTTGGCGGCGGCTGGGTTGAGTGAACTGCCCCCCTTTGCCGATCCGAGCGCCGTTTTGGCGGATGATCTGGAGATGGCTGAGGGATGTCAGATCAATGCGGGCGTCGTGGTCGCGGCAAAATGCAGGCTCGAACGCTTTGT
>JBCDAS010000074.1:0-14684 GCA_039185235.1 Pseudomonadota bacterium | reverse complement strand
TTGGGGAGCGGTTCCGCCTCGGCCCAGTCGGTCGAGGGCAGCGCCAGCATTCCGCCGAGCAGGCCTTTCTCGGGCCGTCTTTCGGTCAGAACATGGCTTGCGGATTGCGCGATATAGACCGCCCCGCGACGGATCGGTTTGACCTTTTTAGGCGCTTTTTGCGGCAGGGTCTCGGCTATCCCGTCGGCATGAGCCTGGCAGCTTGGTCTGCATGGGCAGAGTGCGCAGGCCGGCCGGCGCGGGGTGCAGATGGTGGCGCCCAGATCCATCACCGCCTGGGCATAATCGCCGGGGCGCGCCCTGGGCGTCAGGCGGGCCGCATGGGCCCTCAAGGTCTCTTTCGAGCCGGGGAGCGGATCGGTCACGGCGAAGTAGCGCGCCATCACACGCTCGACATTGCCATCCATAACGGTGGCCGGTTCATCAAAGGCGATCGCGGCGATGGCGGCTGCCGTATAGGGGCCGATGCCGGGAAGCTTGATCAGCTCCTCCGCCGTTGTCGGGAAGCCGCCGCGCGCCGCGACCTTCTTGGCGCAGGCATGGAGATTGCGCGCCCGGCTGTAATAGCCGAGCCCCGCCCAAGCGGCCATGACGTCTTCGTTGGAGGCCGCCGCCAGATCCTCGACCCTTGGCCAGCGGGCGAGGAAGGCTTCGAAATAGCTTTTGACCGCCGCGACCGTGGTCTGTTGCAGCATCACCTCGGAGAGCCAGATGCGATACGGGTCGGGCACCGCGCCAGCCAGGCGATCCGCCGGGCTGATCCGCCAGGGCAGGGTGCGATGGTGGCGGTCATACCACTCCAATAGCGCGCGAGTTGTCGTTTTTGTGAGCGGTTCTTGTAACATGCTCTCTTTCTTATGATCAGCGCGGGCTCTATCTTCGACAGCAAAGATAGGTTCAGATTTGCGACCGAACAGGGAGAGGCATGGCGAAGACCGGCTCAGACGGCAAGGGTAAATCCGAGAGTGCGGGGCAAGAGCGCCCGCGGATCGGCAAGCCGTTCCATCGTCCGGCGCGGGCCGCCAGGGGCCGGGTTCGCTCGATCGCCCAGAATAACGGGTTTGCCGAGCCGGACGTTCTGCTGCGCTGGGCCGAGGCTGTGGGCCCGGCGCTTTCGGGCATTTGCCAGCCGGTGAAGGTCTCCTATTCCGGCTCGATCGGCGCGACGCTGTTGGTGCGCACTGATAGCGGCCATGCGCCTGCGGTCGAGCATTCGAAGATGCAGATCATCGAGCGGATCAACAGCTTCTACGGCTATCGCGCGATCTCTCGGCTGAAGATCACCCAGGCGACCGGCCAGCGCGGCTTTGCCGAGGCGCAGGTGGCTTTTGACGGACCGGCCGCACCCGGTGGACCGACGCGAGCGGCGACCAAAGCGGCTGCGGCGCTGGCCAGCGATATCAAAGACCCAGGCTTGCGCGCGGCGGTCAGCCGCATGGGCGCTTGGGTCCTCTCGAAAACCCCAACACATTCAAATGCGACTGATCAGGAGAGCTCTTCATGATGACGATTTCCCGCCGCAGATTGCTCGGCTGTGCTGCCGCGGCACCTGCCCTTGGCCTGCCCCTGACGGTGTTTGCGAGCGACGATCCACGCGTGGGCGATATTGTGATCGGTGAGCCAAACGCGCCTGTCACGGTGATCGAGTACCTCTCGCTCACCTGCCCGCATTGCAAACGCTTCCACACCTCCACCTGGCCGGAGTTCAAGAAGAACTATGTCGACACGGGCAAAGTCCGCTTCGTCATGCGCGATGTGTTCCTGAACGAGCCTGGCTTCTGGGCTGGTTTGGTGGCGCGCTGTGGCGGGCATCAGGGCTATGCCCCGATGGTGGACCAGTTCTTCAAGAAGCAGGGCGAGTGGACCAGTGTGCCGCCTGCTCAGATGGCCGATGAGATCCGTAAGATCGGTAAGCTGAATGGGCTGAGCCCCGATGCGGTGGAGGCTTGCCTCTCAGATCAAACCTATGCGCGGGCGGTGTTTGAGGATTCCCATAGCAAAGCCCAGGCGGATGGGGTGAACTCGACCCCGACCTTCATCATCAATGGTGAGAAGGTCGTGGGCAATCGCGGCTATGCCGAGTTCTCGGCCATTGTCGACAAACATCTCTAAGCGGTTCCGGCCTCGCGTCGGATCCAGCGGATGAAGGTTTTCAGCGCTGGGCGTTGCGCGCCTGGCAGTGTGACGAGGTTGTAGGAGCGGGCGCCTTCGCCCGTTTCCTCAAACAAAACGATCAGCCGCCCCGCCCTGATATCGTCCTCGATAAAAAACCGCGTGGTCGCGGCGATCCCTTGGCCCGCGCGTAGGGCAGCGATCATCAGATAGCCCGGCATCTCGGAGATCAGACCCTTTGGCGGGGTGTTGATGCCCTGATCGATGAGCCAACGCTCAACCTCGCGCGTCTCTGCCTCTTGCAGCCAGGGCAGGTCCAACAGGCTCTCAGGGCCGGTGATCTGCCGGTCGCCGACCAGCTCTGGCGTGCCTGCAATCACGAAATTGGCCTCGACCAGCCGTTCGGCCTCGTGACCGGGGCAGGGGAGTTGGCAGAACCGGATCGCGGCGTCGATCCGGTCGGCCGCCATGTCGATCAGTTTTGCCGTGGGGTTGATATGCACTTCGATATCCGGGTGGCTGGCGTGGAAGCTGCTCATCCGAGGCATGAACCAGCTGACCGCGAAACTGGGGGTCATTGAGATGTTGAGCGGGCGGTCTTGTTCCTCATTGCGGAGTTTCTCGACCGCGGTGGCGATCTGGCCGAACCCGCCGGTGAGGTGGTCGGCGAGGAAAGCGCCCTCTTGCGTCAGCGCCATGCCGCGCCCGGAGCGGGTCATCAGCTTGAGGCCGAGATGTTGCTCCAGCAAGCGGACCTGTTGGGCGATGGCGGCGTGGGTGACGCCCAACTCCTCGGCTGCGGCTGTGTGATTTAGCCGCCGGGCCGAGGCTTCAAAGGCGCGCAGCGAGGCGAGCGGGGGGAGGCCTTTCCAATCCATATGAGCTCCAAGAACTGTTAGCTGAGATTACATATGCTCAGGGCATTTGTCTCGCAAGTTTTGGCCCGATCGCCCATGTTCCATTCAGACGCAAACCAAGCTTTGGAGGACTTGAAGATGATGATCTTGGCCCAATCCCTGATGATCGCGACCCGGTTGGACCCGGTCCTGATGGAGCCGCTGCCATCGAGCTGTGATACCTATAAGCGCAAGCGAATCCGCTGGCCGCGGCTGTTCAACCGGCCCGCGAAGGTTGATGCTGCTACGCTCGAATGCTTGACCGAGTGACCTGATCTTGGCCATATTTGGTGGCTCATCTGTGGATAACCCCTAGATGAGCCGCCAATTCCGTTGACTCCCGCCCTCCGAGTCACCGAGATTGTCTGCCCAAGGCAAGACATAGAGGGCAATCGTGCAGTTCACCCGCCTCAGGCTCCAAGGCTTCAAATCCTTCGTCGATCCGACAGATCTCGTGATCTCGACCGGGCTTACGGGCGTTGTTGGGCCGAATGGCTGTGGGAAGTCGAACCTGCTCGAAGCGTTGCGCTGGGTGATGGGCGAGAACCGCGCCAAGCAGATGCGTGGCGATGGTATGGAAGATGTGATCTTCGCTGGGGCTGAAAGCAGGCCTGCCCGTAACAGTGCTTCGGTGGATTTGATCCTCGATAACTCGGACAGGCTGGCCCCGGCCGCCTTCAATGACAGCGATCAGTTGGAGGTGAGCCGCCGGATTACCCGCGATATCGGCTCGGCCTATACGCTGAATGGCAAGAATGTGCGGATGCGCGATGTGCAGATGCTGTTTGCCGATGCCTCGACCGGCGCGCATTCGCCTGCGCTGGTGCGCCAGGGCCAGATCGCGGAGCTGATCAACGCGAAGCCAAAGGCGCGGCGGCGGATTTTGGAGGAGGCGGCGGGGATCTCGGGCCTCTACCAGCGGCGTCATGAGGCGGAGCTGAAGCTGAACGGGGCCGAGACAAATCTGGCCCGCGTTGAGGATGTGCTTGAGAACCTGGATGGCCAATTGCGCAGTCTGGAACGCCAGGCCAATCAGGCGCGGCGGTATCGCGAGATTGCCGAGGAGCTGCGCCGGGCCGAGGCGGTGCTTTTGTTCCTGCGCTGGTATCTGGCGGATCAGGAGCGGGTCGCGGCCGAGGCGCGCCTGACCGAGACGATGACCATTGCAGCACGGGCCGAGGGCGCGGTGCTTCAGGCCAACCAAGCGCGCGAGGAAGCCGATGCAGCCCTGCCGCCGTTGCGCGAAGAGGAGATGATCGCAGCCGCCGCCCATCAACGCCTCGCCATCGAGGGAGAGCAATTGGGCGAGGCCGAGCGCCGGGCGGTCAAGGAGTTGGAAGGGCTCGAGGGCCGGATCCGCACCATGGGCCTCGATATGGATCGCGAGAAGACACTGGGCGGTGATGCGACCGAGACGATCGGGCGTTTGGATGATGAGGCGGATGCTTTGGCGGGTGAGCATGAAGGCCATCCAGAAGCGGTCTCGGATGCGCTGGAAAAGGCGCGGGCGGCGGGCGATGCTTTGTCCGAGCAAGAGACGGCGCTTGATCGGTTGACTGAGACCGCGGCGCGGCTGGCCGCCCGGACCTCGGCTGCGGAGCGGCGGCGCGATGAGGCACGGGCGGCGACCGACCGGATCACCCGCGACATCGCCTCGGTCGAGGCGCAGCAAGAGACATTGGTGGCGGAGATCGGCGCGGCCGAGGCGGCTTTGACCTCGGCGCGTGAGACCGAGGGTTCTCAGCGCGGGTCAGCCGAAGCGGCCGAGGCGGCGCTGGCCATGGCCGAGGCCAGGCGGGCGGCGGCGCAGACGGCGGATGCGGAGGCCCGCTCGGCCCTGTCAGAGGCCAAAGGTGGTGTCGGCGCCCTGGCGGCGGAGGTCCAGGCGCTGGAGAAGCTGTTGGAGCGGGATGCCTCGGAGACCGCCCAACTGATCGACCAGGTTCAGGTAAAAGCAGGGTTTGAGGCGGCTTTGGGCGTGGCGCTGGGCGATGATTTGCGCCTTGGCCGCGCGGATCAGGGCTCCGGCTGGCGGGATTTGAGCCCCATCGTGGGAGGTGAGATCGCCGAGCCGCTGGCGGATTATGTCACCGGTCCTGCGGTTCTCGACCGCCGATTGGCGCGCGTTGGCTTGGTTGCGGATCGCGCGGCGGGCGATCTGGCGCAAGCGGGCTTGTTGCCCGGCCAGCGATTGGTAAGCCGCGAAGGCGATCTTTGGCGTTGGGATGGCGTGCGGATCCGGGCCGATGATGCGACCTCGACCGCTGCGCACCGGTTGCAGCAGCGCAATCAGTTGGCCGCGCAAAAAGCGGCGTTGGCGGAGGCGCAAACCCGTCTGGCTGAGGCAGAGGCGGCTTATCAGGGCGTAAATTCCGATCTCCTCTCGGCCGTGGAGACCGAGAAGGCGAGCCGCGAGGCGCGGCGCGCGGCGGATCAGGACCTGGCCGAGGCGGTGCGGGCGATCTCTCGTGCTGAGGCGGATCTGGATATGCGCCGGGGCCGGTTGGAGACCCAAGACGCCGCACTTGGTGCCCGGCAAACCGAGTTGCAGGCCGCAGAGGCGGCGGTTCAGGAGGCGCTGGCCGCGCTCGATGAGCTGGAAGACGTGGCCGAGGCGCGCAAGGCCGTGGAAGTCCAGCGCGGGGAGGTCGATCTGGCGCGCACCGCGATGCTGTCTGCCAGATCGGTAGCCGATGAGCTCCGCCGTCAGGGGATCGCGCGGGAGAAGCGTATCGCCGATATTCAGCGCGAGCGGGCCGGTTGGATCGATCGGCGGGACAATGCGGCGACCCGGATCGCGGAATTCGCACGCCGGATCGAGGAGGCCGAAGCGCAGCTTCAGGCGGCATCGGGCAAGCCGGGCGAGCTGGCTGAGAAGCGGGCGACGTTGAAGTCTCGCCTGGAAGAGGCGGAAGCGCGGCGCCGGGCGGCGGCGGATGCGCTTTCGGTCGGGGAGACGGCGCTGCGCCAAGCGGAAGCTGTGGCACGCGAGGCGGAGCGCGATGCATCGGAGCGGCGGGAGGCGCGGGCCCGGGCCGAGGCGCTGCGCGATGCGGCGTTGGGAAAGGTCGAGGAATCCGCTGCGCAAATCGAGGCGGACCTGGAGACCACACCGCAGGCATTGTTGGAGGCGACGGGCCTTGACCCGGATGAGATGCCAGAGGCAGGGCGGGCCGAGGCGGAAGTGACCAAGCTGCGCCGGCAGCGTGACAGCCTGGGCGCTGTGAACCTGCGGGCCGAGGAAGATGCCAAGGAAATCCGGGAGGAACGCGACGCACTTGCCGCCGAGAAAGAAGATCTCGACACTGCAATTGCCAAACTGCGCGCGGGGATCGGAGAGCTGAACCGCGAAGGGCGTCAGCGGATCATAGAAGCCTTTGAGCAGGTCAATGAGAAGTTCTCGGGCCTGTTCCGCCATCTGTTTGGCGGGGGCGAGGCGCGTCTGGTCATGGTGGAGAGCGATGATCCGCTGGATGCGGGGCTCGAGATCCTGTGCCAACCGCCGGGCAAGAAGCTCTCTACCCTCTCGCTGCTTTCGGGGGGCGAGCAGACCTTGACCGCCATGAGCCTGATTTTTGCGGTCTTTCTATCGAATCCTGCCCCGATCTGTGTGCTGGATGAGGTGGACGCGCCGCTTGATGACAGCAATGTCAACCGGTTCTGCGACTTGCTCGACGAAATGGTGCGCCGAACTGAGACACGTTTTATGATCATAACACACCATGCGATCACAATGAGCCGTATGGACCGGCTTTTTGGTGTTACAATGGTCGAGCGCGGGGTGAGCCAACTGGTCTCGGTTGATCTGACCCGCGCCGTGGAGCTGGTCGACGGGTGAAATCCGGGCCAATCACGCCAAATTGCAAGGTCTTAGCCTTTGATAAAGGTTGGCTCTGTCTGTAAGACGGATCGAGTTTTGAGATAGGGTGTGGCGGTTTGAACCGAGAGGTGAACAAGCGAACTCTGGAGCGACCGGGCGGTGGAGCACCGCGCGCCGGTGTGCGCCGTGAATTGCATTCGCTGTTCGAGATGGCCGAGATTGATCGCGCGGGGCTGGACTTCAACGCCATGCTCACAGCGCTTCAGCGGCGCAAATGGAGCGTCATTCTGATCACCACTGTCTTTGTCGCGCTTGCGGTTTGGCACCTGCGGTCGGTCACGCCGCTCTATCCAGCCGAGGCGACGGTGGTCCTGGACACCAAGGATGATCAGGTAATCGATATCCAAGCGGTCTCGACCGGGCTTTCCAGCGACTATTTCGCGATCAATACGGAAGTCGAGGTCCTCAAGTCCCGCCGCCTGATCGGGCGCCTGGTGGATGATATGAAACTGGTCGAGGATCCCGATTTCAACGTGATCCTCCGGGCGCGGCAGAACACCCAGCCGACGCTGTTGATGCAGGCGCGCACGCTTCTTGGGCTGCCCAATGAGCCGGTGGAGCTGCCCGTGGTTCCACTCGACGTGCAACGCGACCGCACGATCGACTTTTTGATCGATCGGTTGAATGTGTCGAATATCTCCGCGACCTATGTCTTCAAGTTGTCGATCTCGACGCCGGATCGCGAGAAGTCGGCCCGGCTGATCAACCGGTTGTCGGATCTCTATATCCTCGAGCAATTGGAGGCGAAATTCGACGCGACCCAGGCGGCGACGACTTGGCTGAGCGGCCGGGTTGCGGATCTTAAGATTTCGCTGGAGCGGGCGGAGGCGAAGGTCGAGGCGTTCAGCGCGACCACGCAACTGATCAGCGAAGAAGAGCTGGAGCTTGAATCGCGGGCCTTGAAGGAGCTGCGGGACCGGGCCGATCAATACATCGTCCAGGCCAATGAAACCCAGGTGAAACTCGATAAGATCACCGAGGCGAGGGCGGCGCAGGATATCGACCGGATCACTGAATTGCTGGCCTCGCCCCGGGTCATGCGCGCGGCAAGGCAGGTCGCGTCGATCCAGGGGGACAGCCAACAGGCCAGGCAGCGGCGGACGCTTGCCCTCACCAACTATTGGAATGAGGTTGAGAATCAGCTGATCCAGCTCCGCCAACAACGTGAGCGGCTGCGCAGCCAAGCGGAGGCCTCTGGCCCAGCCGTCGCCGAGTTCGAAGCCAAGATCGAGCAGCAGGGCAAAGATCTGGTGATCCTGCGTCAACTGATGCGCGAAGCCGAGGCGAGCCGCCTGATTTACGAGCATTTCCTGGCGCGGATGAAGGAGATCTCGGTCCAAGAAGGCATTCAAAGCGCCGATGCAAGGGTGCTGAGCGCCGCAATCCCGAAGACCCGGCCGTCCTATCCCAGATGGGGCCAGACCCTGATGCTGGCGCTTTTGCTGGGCGGGATGACGGGCACCGGCTGGGCGTTATGGCGTGAGTCGCGGACATCGACCTTCCGCTCGGCCGAAGATCTGGAGAAGGCGACCGGAGTTCGGGTTCTGGGCAATATCCCGCGCGCCCCAATCCGCCGCCGCCGGGATTTGCTGAACTATGTGATCAAGAAACCGTCCTCGAGCCTGGCGGAATCGGTACGCGATCTGAGAACCTCGCTGCTGCTCGCGGATATGCATGCGCCGCCGCAGGTGATTGTCTCGTCTTCCTCGGTTCCAAAGGAGGGCAAGACCACGCTGACGGTTTTGTTGGCGCAGAACTCGGCAGCCCTCGGCAAACGGGTGCTGGTGGTGGAATGCGATCTGCGTAAGCGGACGCTGGATGCCTATTTCGGCGGCTCGAAAGATCAGCGCGGCTTGATCTCGGTCCTTTATGGCGAGGCGGATTTCGCCGATGTCGTGTTGCATGATGAGCTGGGGGGCTTTGATGTTTTGCCGGGCGAGGAGAGCCCGGTGAACGCGGCGGATGTGTTCTCCTCGCTGCAGTTTGGCCAGTTCATCGAGGCGATGCGCGAGCATTATGACTTTATCATCATCGACACGCCGCCCGTGATGGCCGTGCCGGATGCCCGACTGATCGCCTCGCTGGGCGATGCGCTGATTTACTCGGTGGCCTGGGATCGGACATCGCGCGATGTGGTGCGTGCGGGGCTCAACCAATTCCGTGAGGTCAATGTGCCGATGATCGGCCTGGCGCTGACCCAGATCGATGTGAACAAAGCCTCGAAATATGGCTATGGCGGCTATGGCCAATACTACAAGGTTGGCAAGGGATACTATAAGAACTAAGCGGGTTTGACGAACCGCTGGAGTGCTCATGTCCTATGCCCCGTCCGAGCTTGCGCTCGTTCCTTTCGTCAGTGTCGAGAACATGATGAAGATCGTCCACCGGATCGGGGTGGAGACGTTTATGGCCGAGCTTGCGGGCTATATCGAGGAAGACTTCAAGCGCTGGCCCTTGTTTGACAAGACCCCCCGGGTGGCGAGCCATTCGAAGGAAGGTGTCATCGAGTTGATGCCGACCTCGGACGGGATTTCCTATGGGTTCAAATACGTCAATGGTCACCCCAAGAACACCAAGGAGGGGCGCCAGACGGTGACCGCGTTTGGGGTGATGGCGGAGGTGGATACGGGTTACCCAGTGCTGATCACCGAGATGACGATGCTGACCGCGCTGCGCACGGCGGCGATGTCCTCTCTGGCTGCTAAGTATCTGGCACCAAAGAGCTCTCGCGGGATGGCGCTGATTGGCAATGGCGCCCAGTCCGAGTTTCAGGCGCTGGCGTTTCGCCGGTTGGTGGGGGTGGAGAAGCTGAGGCTTTACGACATCGACCCGGCGGCGTCTGAGCGCTGTGCCCAGAACATGAGCGAATGGGGGTTTGACGTCACGATTTGCGCTGCCAAGCAAGACGCGGTCGAGGGTGTTGAGATCGTCACGACCTGTACGGCGGATAAGCAATACGCAACGATCCTGACCGACAACATGATCGGCACCGGACAGCATATCAACGCCGTCGGTGGCGATTGCCCGGGCAAGACCGAGCTGCATAAGGACATTCTGCTGCGCTCTGACATCTTCGTCGAATATCCGCCGCAAACGCGGATCGAAGGGGAGATCCAGCAATTGGCCGAGGATCATCCGGTCACCGAGCTTTGGCAAGTGATGACCGATCAGGTTGCAGGGCGGGTCTCGGGCGATCAGATCACGCTTTTTGACAGTGTTGGTTTCGCGGTCGAGGATTTCTCGGCCCTGCGCTACTTGCGCGACCGGCTGCCGGAGACGGGGCATTACGAGAAGCTGGATCTCTTGGCCGATCCGGATGACCCGCGGGATCTGTTCGGGATGCTGATGCGGGCGAAGCCGGACTAGACCAAAAGGCTAGAGCGAAATCCAGGGATCTGACTGCTTTAGCCAGATCTGCACTTTGGTCTAGAAGACCGCCTTGCAGTCATTGAGCCCGGCCAGGGTTTGCTGGAGGATTTCCTCGGGCGATTTGCCTTCTTGGATGCCTTGAAGGACTTCGCCGATCCCTTGCTCTGGATCGATCTGATCGGTCAGTTCCTTGAGCGTGTCGAAAAGCTGCGCCTGTGCCTCGTTTGGCGAGACCAAGCGGGCGAGTGTTTGGGCGCTGTGGGCTGCGCGGGCGAAGATTACCTCGCGGGCGATGCCGAAGGCAGCTTGCTCATCAATCGAGAAAGTCGCGTCGATTTCCAGTGCTTCGCCTTGCTTTCTGGGAGTGATGTCTTCGAAGGCCAGATCCAGGGCGTCGCGGTTGTTTTGCAGCAGAGTGCGGAGATTTGCGGACAGGGAATCGGACGCCAGATCAAGGACTTGCTCACGCGTATAGGTCGTGCGGGAGAGATCGGCGAGGACAGCATCGCTGATCGGTTTCGGGACGTTCGCGATCTCGAGATCCACCATCTCAGCCCAGAGGGTCTCGCGGGTATGGCCGGTCCTAACCAGCGCGCTCACCGGCCAGTCGTCGCGGGCATTGATCAGGCCCTGGAGCTCCATATCAATATTGCCAGACATCCGGATCATCGGCTTGTCGACGCTGAGCGCTGCGGATTGCAGACCATGGAGGAAGAGGTCGATCTGCCCGCAATCGACCACCTGGCGCCGTCCACCATCGAGATAGTCACGGAGCCTTTGGACTGTTTCAGGCAGCGCGAGATCAACGGTGATAAAGAGCCGCCCCTCCTTGCGCTGGAAGGAGCTGTCATAGGTCAAATCGGCCGCCAGATCGCGGGTCTGGGTCCAGTTTTGATAGGGAACGCGGGTGATATCGCTGACGATCGGCAAGCGGGTTCCGCTGTAATATGCGCCTGCGACACCGGCTATCGCCAAGACGACAACGATGATGACAATGCCCAAAAGGCGGCTGATCAGGCGAAACAGGCGGCGCATCTGCGTGATCTCCCAAAGCCGAGACTGAAAGAAACTACCCAAGATGCAGGAGGTTTCCGAGACAATTTTACGGAAATTTAAGATAATCTCCTTAAGGCTGTTTCCCGGCCCAACTGAGGGCCCTTGCTCCGAGAGTGTGGATGACCGCGCGCCGGAGGCATGGGCTCGGCGCAGGGGCTGCCCTCCGGTTCAATGATTACGAATTGACGCTTCCGCGCGGGATGGCGCGGATCAACTACGGAGGCAAACCAATGCCGGGAACGATTAAGATCTGGTGGCATGATGGCTCGACCAGGGATGCTCGCTATCAGCCGACGCCGCTGATCAACGAGCCCGAAATCGCCTATGAAGAGATGACCGTCGGCGGGAGCGCTGTGTCCTCGGGGGCGGCGCCTGAGGAGGCCTATGTGGCAGTTATCGAATCGCAGATCCCGGTGCGCTACCGGATCTTGCCGGTTGGGAGCGGTGAGGACGCGACCTCTCCGCGCGCAAAGCCAATGCTGTCGACCAGCTTTGCGACCGCGACGATTGGCGTTCAGCCTGGCTTCCGGATCTCCTTCATTGAGGAGACGAACACATGAGTGTTTTCAATCCAGGCTTTGGCGCGCCGAATGCGTCTCAAGGCGGGGGGTCGACGGACCTCACCGCTGTTTCCAGTGCGGGCTCGGTTCTGGTTCTCTCCTCCTCCGGCATCGATGCGGTCATCCCAGGGGCAACCGCGACCAATGCGGGGGTGTTGAGTGCTGCCGATAAGAGCCGATTGGATGCGTTGTCCGGGCAGCTTGATCTGCCCGATTTCGCGACCTTTGCCGAGGCTCAGGCCAGCACCCCCACAGGGGACTTCCTACGCACGGCTGGTTATGCATCGGCCGGAGATGGTGGCGGCGCACTTTACGCTCGCGTCGCATCGGATCCAGGCCATGATGGTGTCTTGCAGGTCGCCGATGGCAGCTTTTTTGAGCTCTCAGTGCAGCGGGTCACGCCGCATATGTTCGGCGCTGTCGGAGATGGGGCGACGGATGACTTTGTGCCGTTGCAGAAGTTCTTTGACTATATGAGCACGCGCCCTGAGATCATCGGGGATTTCATGGGCAGCTGGGCGGTCTCGAGCACGATCAATATCGGTGGGACCGCGCCGACGCGCTTTACCTGTGGCAAGATCTTGGGAATGGCGCCGATGGACGACTTGGTCGTTGTCAGTGGCGAGAACAAGAACTTCGACGGGACCTTGCAGTTGATCGGGGTTGTTATCGGCTCGCGGTTCCAGTTCTCCAATCGGATGATCAAGAACGGGCTGTTTCTCAATGGCGCCCGCGTCGCGAAGTTTGACAAGATCTTCTGCGAAGGATTTCAGAGGTTTGGCGTTCGCCTCGGCCCGACTGGCAATAACAACCACGTCAATTTGGGCGATGTGAACATCACCGATTGTGGCTCGGTTGGGCCGACCGCGCCGGGGGCCGATTTCGAAATGACCTTCACGGCGCGCTCGGACAATGGAGAGGTCGGATTTGGTCAGCGATCCACCCTCACAGTGACCAGCATACCGGACTTTATCGAAGTTTCGGATCTGGTTGAAATCGGCGGGCGCCCGCTTTTGATCACGGCGATAAATGGCAACCAGCTCGAGGTCTATCCGAGGCCGCCAATCGAAGTGAACTCCGGCCCGATCGTCTGCTATCAGGGCGGGGGCGTGTCGACGCTGGGCAGCGATGGTGGGTTGACCTGGATGGACAGCATCACCTCGCTCAGGCTGGGGACAACGCTGCGGATTGGTGCCCTCTACGGTCTTTCGGTTGGCAAGTTCCACTGCGACTTTGTTGGTGTTGGCATTCAGATCGGTCATGCGCCGCTAAGCTCAGGGCGTAGAAGCGAGATCGGAGGGGCGTATTTCGAAAGTACCCCGCACCACATCATCCACACGGGCTCGTTTGCGGCCAATGTGGTGATCGAGGCGCCGTTTGCTCTGGACTTCGCGAAAGTCACCCGCCTCACGCCGCATGATACCAACAACCTTCCGCTGCAGCCTGAGCTGCCCGGGGTTACGATCGTGTCGGACCGGATCTATACACCCAACTTACAACGGGCCTTCACCGCGGCGCCGTCGAGCGTGATCGTGTCAAACCGTCCGGGCGAAAATCGGTTCATGACCGGCCAAGGGATGTCCTTGGTCCTTTTGGACTATATCGAGGATCTCGACCGGCTTTATGGTCGGACCGATGTGGAGGTTTTCGCATTTGGCAACGGAGCGAATAACCAGCCGACCGGAACCCTGACCATCGAGCCTACATCGAGCGAGTTGGCGCGTGGGGTGACGATTAATGGCCAGAACTCGTTTGTCCTGCCGAGCACTCCCAACCCTCTCTATGTCTTCCTGCGCCACTACCGCAATGAGAACAATTGGAGGCTGAACTACTCGGAGATTGGTGTACCAACCCCTGGCGGTGCGATCAGCAATCCCTCGGGTGGTGGGGTTGTCGACAACCAAGCGCGGACCGCCATTAACGCAATCCTTACCACGTTGCGCGATCAACGGTTGGTCAGCAGCTGACAACCGCTGATTGGGGCTTTTCGGGCTCGACCATTTCGGTGGTCGGGCCTTTTTCTTGTCTGGATCCTGGGGGATGAAACCGAGGCGATGATGTGATTTAAGAGCGCGACTGCCGGAGAGGGTGGCATGAAACGCCTGATCGACTTGATCGTTAGTCTGACTGCTCTGATCGCCTTGGCGCCGCTTCTGGTTGGCATTGCAGGGGCGATTCGGATCAAAATGGGTGCGCCGGTCTTCTTTCGCCAAACCAGGCCCGGTTTGCGGGAGGCCCCATTCGAGCTTCTGAAATTCCGGACAATGGCCGAGGGTGACGGCGCCGACGCGGATCGGCTGACCCCTTTGGGCCGGTTTCTAAGAGCGACCTCGCTGGATGAATTGCCTGAGCTGATCAACATCGCAAAAGGGGAGATGAGCCTGGTCGGCCCGCGCCCGCTCTTGATGGAATACTTGCCGCTTTACTCGCCCGAGCAGGCCCGCAGGCACGATGTCTTGCCCGGGCTGACAGGCTGGGCGCAGGTCAATGGGCGCAATGCGTTGACCTGGCAGGAGCGGTTTGCGCATGATGTTTGGTATGTCGATAATCGGTCACTCCTCCTCGACCTTCGGATTCTTGTGATGACCGTCATGGTGGTGCTGAAGCGCGATGGCGTCTCGGCGAAGGGGGAGGCGACCATGACGGCCTTCCGCGGAAATGCACCGGAGCAGAAATGAAACTGATCTATAATGCGGGCGGCTATGGTCGCGAAATCCGACATGCCGCGCGTCTCGTAATGCCTAATGAGGAATTCCTGCTGGTCGATGACACTCCAGAAGGAGAAGCGATTTCTTTCGAAGAGGCCTGCCG
>JBCDAS010000073.1:0-14800 GCA_039185235.1 Pseudomonadota bacterium | reverse complement strand
TGGATTGACCGTGGGCAGCAGCGCTCCGAGAGCTTTCAAAGAACGCGATCAGTTCCAGGAGTTTCTGGGAACCGAAAGCGAGGTCTTTCGCATTGGTAGAACCGCGTTGAGCGAGATTTGCGTTCTCTTGTGTGATCTGATCCATATGGTTGATCGCGCTCGCAATCTCCCTAGCGCCCGTTGCCTGCTCGCTGGTTGCGCTGGCGATGTCTCCGATCACGTTTTCCACCTGCTCGATAAGGCCGACCAGTTCGACAAAGGCGAGGCCAGAGTCTGTGACCAGTCCCACGCCGCGGTGAACCTGTTCGGCGCTCTCGGCAATCAGGCCGCGTATCTCTTCGGACGATTTCGACGACCGCTGCGCGAGGCTTCGAACTTCCGAGGCGACGACCGCGAAACCTTTGCCTGCATCGCCCGCGCGTGCCGCCTCAACGGCAGCATTCAATGCGAGCAAGTTCGTTTGGAAGGCGATGCTGTCGATCACACTGACAATGTCGCTGATCCGCTTCGATCCTTCTTCGATGCTGTTCATCGCTGCAACCGCGTTCTCGACAACCTCGCTACCGCTTCGCGCCTGGCGCGCGGCCTCGGAAGCCTGCTCGCGGGCGCGATCCGAGCCATCGGAGTTAGATCGGATAGACGCTGCCATTTCCTCCATTGTGGCAGAGGTTTGCTCAATTGTTGCTGCCTGGTTCTCGGTGCGCTCTGCCAGTCTGTCAGAGTTGGTGCGCATCGAGTTGCCGTTTTCAGCAACTTCGCCGCTGACCTTGCGTATCTCAACGACAATGCTCCCGAGCAGATCGATCGATGAATTCACGTTCTCCTTCAGCCTTAGGAATGACCCCTCGTATTGGCCATCCATACGTGCGGTCAAGTCACCCTTCGAGAACGCATCCAAGACACTTGTGGTTTCGCCGAGGCCTTGGTCCACGGTCGCGACGAGCTTGTTGATCCCATCGGCGAGCTCATTGAGTTCCTCGTCTGAGGGTTGCTCTGGAACGCGACCGTTGAAGTCACCGCGAATGGCCGCGTTCACCACATCGCTAAAGTCCGCGCGCAGCTGTGTCATCATCTCCGCCCGAGCTTCTTCTGAGGCCATACGCGCCTTTCGCCCTTCCTCGCGCAGCTTGATGGCGCTTCGCTCATTGTCTCGGAACACTTTCAGGCCATCCGAGATACGCCCAATCTCGTCATGACGGGCCTTTTCAATCTCGATATCGTAGTCACCCGCTACGAGACGTTCCACCGTATCCGAGACTGTGTTGAGCGGCGTAAGAACCAGCCTGCTAACGATCCACCAAGCGAGAGAAGCACTCACAACGAGGACAGTCGCAGAGATGATGAGCATTTGGTCGAGAGCGGCCCGCTCGTGCTTCTCCGCTTTCTGAGCGGCTAGCACGGTTAGCTCCTCGACGACGAGAAGGAGGTTTTCGACCTTCGCATCAAGTTTATCTTCGGCACGGGCCGTTTCGGTCGCGCTCCTTACAAGAGCTTCTCTATCATCTAGTCGAGCCAGTTCGAAGGCCTCGACAGCCGTCGCGTAGTAAGTCTTATGCTCCTGCTTAACTTGCTCAAGCTCAGCGCTTACTTGGTCGAAGACAGCGATCTCAACAGCTGAGAATCGCTGACGATCAACGGAATTCACGAATGTGAGCGCCTCGGCAATCTCAATGTCGACCATTCGATTGTAGTCTGTGAACTTTGCGACACTGGCATCGAAGTCCGCTGCCGCTTCGGGGTATTGTGCCATGACCTCGCCAGAGCGAATGGCGCGTTCGAACATGATGGCCTGCTCAAGCTGGTGTATGGTGAGCTCTGCCATCGACGCGGCGAGCGGTGCATCCACTTCAGCGATATTCGCGAGCTGTTTCCCAATCTCCTTGAACTGGTGAACGCCGATCCCCGCGACCAGGATCAAGCCGAGCAGGCAGGCGCCGATTGCCGCGTAGATTTTTGTGGATATGCTTTTCCAAGTGGTTATTGGTCTTCGGGATTGGGTGTGCATCTTCGTTTCCATTGTGAACTCTCGACAGAGTTACGCATGGGAGTGTGAACGAAAGACTTACTTCTTAGTTCGTTTGACTATCCACCACGAGAAGGCTGCCCTATCGGCCCGGCTCCACGGCTTACAATCCCGCCCGAGACTACTGGCATTGCTCGATTTGCTTCGGGCCTTTGCTCCAACACAAATCAGAATTCGAGATCCATCCCCTCCTAAATCTGCCAACCTGCTAAAGTTAGGAGAAAGATTAGCAAATTTAGCAGACCAGACCCTCTGAAGCGATCCAGCATATTGGAAAATATAGTGTTCAAATATTTAGTTCTCTTGACCTTCTCTCTTCAGTTAGGGCCAATCCGCGACCGAATTCTCCGGTTGAGTTGATGAGCTGAGCGCCTGCGACGAGACCGATAGAGTCTCGAACGGAGGAGGAGTGGTGTCGATCAGGACCTCCATGGGTCTGCGGTACCGAAGCGCCGAGTGTGGCCGCCGGGTGTTGCCGCGAACGCGCCAACGGGCAATTTCGTCGCGGGCGTGGTTGTGCATTGGAGGCGCCATTGCTTCGAGCCTAATGGACGACGGGAATTGAGCCAGTGAAGGTTCAGGCACTCGTCGCGGGTTTTGCCGTTGAAACTCTCGACGAAGGCATTCTGCATCGGCTTGCCTAGCTCGATGAAACGCAGGAGCACACCGGTCCTGTCCGACCAATCGACCATCGCTCGGCTCTTACCCTCAGGGCCATTGTCGAGGACGATCCCTTCCGGAAGACCATTCAGCAAGGTAAGATCATCGAGGTATCTAGCCGGCCTGGCATCGGTGATAGACACGTCCACGATCTGCCCGGGACAGAACTTGCTATGGTCATCGACACTGTTGAGATCCGGAACTAAAGATAGTCGACGAGTTGGTCAGTCATGAAGTCCAGAGACAGTCTTTGCATGTGCCGCTCTGGCACCATGGGCTCGATCCGATTACGACGCTGCAGCTTTCTGCGCTTCTTCGTGCGCACCTGTGGCCTTAGCCCCAAGTTTCCTCCGGCGTTCGGAGAGTCCTTTGTTTCGGTTTGATGGCGCTGCGCTGCGATCCTGTCCATGGTTATCTTCTCTGCAATTTACAACGTTGCCAGATTGCTGAGCGCTGAGTTCGGTCTGTTTTGATTGTAGTCGTGCCTCCATTCTTCCGGTCCTGCCCGTGCATTGCGGAGCGACGAGAACAAGGTTTCATTCAGGAACTCGTCCCGCATCCGTCCGTTGAAGCTCGCGATGAATGCGTTCTGGGTCGGCTTGCCGGGTGCGATGTAGTGCCAATCGACACCGGTTTCCTGGCGCCAGCGCAGCATGGCCATCCTGGTCATCTCCGTGCCGTTTTCGGAAGCGATTGTGCCAGGCAGGCCGCGACTGGCGGCGATCGTGCTCGGCTCGCGTGTCATGAGCAGGCCCGACAACGAGGTATCCCGGACCAGCGCAAGGTTCTCGCGAGCGAAGTCATCGACCACGGCCAGAATGCGGAACCGGCGTGCGTCTGTGAACCGGTCGGAGATAAAATCCAGGCTCCAACGCTGGTTCGGCCGATCCGGCAGCACCATGGGCCTACGTGTGCCCAGAGCACGTTTCCTACCGCCACTGCGGCGCACCTGGAGCCGCTCCTCGGCATAGATGCGCCGAACTTCTGGATGTTCGCCTTGAACCCTTCACGGAGCAGCATGACGTGGATACGGCGAAAACCAAAACGGCGTCGGTCGGATGCGATCCGCCGGATGACTTCGCAAAGTTCCAATGGGGGCACTCCAGATTTTAAAGGAAAGCCAAGGCCGTTATTCCTGTGAAATGGTCACCCCAGAAATGCAGACTTCAGGATATATTGGATAGATGTCCTGAGATCGCACCACGCACAGTTTCGTTCAGACTGACCAGTCCAAGACGCCGAGACATGAGGCGTTGGATACAAACGTATTTTGGGAGGTCTCAATGAAAATGAAGATTCTTGGCGCTGCCTCGGCACTTGCTCTGATCACAGGGTTTTCGGCCGCGCAGGCGGACGAGCCGATCAAGATTGGCATCATGGCGACCCTTGAAGGCACCTATACAGTGCTTGGTGAGGATGGTGTTCGCGGTGTGAAGACAGCGCTTGCGGCCTTTGGTGGCAAAGTTGCTGGGCGTGATGTTGAGCTTGTCATCCAATCCACCGATGCATCGCCTGACAGCGCGGTGCGTGCGGCTCGTAAACTGGTTGAGCAAGATGGTCTTGATGTTGTTGTGGGGCCGCTCTCGGGGTCCGAAGGCATTGCTATCCGAGACTACTCGAAGACACAGCCGCAGACGACATTCATTAATGGCTCCTCGGGCGCTCAGGAGACAACCTATGTCAATCCGTCGGAAAACTTCTTCCGCTTCAACTCTGACGGGGCGCAGTGGTCTTGGGGCCTCGGCAAGTACGTCCATGACGTGAAGGGCTATGAGACGGTTGCAACGATCGGTGAGGATTACTCCTTCATCTACACACAGGTCTTCGGTTTCGCGCTCGACTTCTGTCAGGCGGGTGGTGAGATCACCGAGCGTTTCTGGGTGCCGCTGGGCACCAAGGACTTTGGCTCGATCATCGCGGCGTTGCCGGATGATGTGGATGCGATCTATCTGGGTCTGGGGGGTGGCGATGCTGTCAATTTCCTCAACCAGTACCAGCAAGCCGGTGGTGATGCGAACCTGATCGGCGGCTCAATCATGGTCGATGGGACGGTTCTCAACTCAAAGGGCGATGCGAAGCGCGCGCTGATCGGTACGCCGTCGGCTGGGCCACAGGCGGATACTTGGGATGATCCAACTTGGAAGGAGTATGTGAAGCTCTACCAAGACACGTTCCCGCCGGAACAGCGCTTCCCTGCGCCATCCCTTCTGTCGACGCTCTATTACAACAACATGTCTGCGACTTTGACCTGCCTGGATGAGGTCAATGCGGATCTGTCAGACGGTCACGCTGCTTTCCGTCAATGCTTGGCCAATCTCGAGTTGGATAGCCCGATCGGTAAAGTGACGCTGGATGAGAACCGTCAGGCCGTTGCGGCGACCTTCATCTCAGAGGTGATCGAGAACGAGGATGGCAATCTGGTGAACAAGTTCATCTCGCTCGATCCGGCAGTGCCGCAGAACCTGGGCATTGACGCCGAGAAGTTTGCATCGATCGGCCTGCCGAGCCGTGAGAACCCAACCTGCAAGCAACAGTACTGAGAGACTGTTTTCTCCCGGCCCGGGCGGTTGCGCCCGGGCCGAACTCTGTCGCGATCCTCGCAAGAGCAGGCAGCGATGACCCTGATCACCTATAGAACGCGCGTTCATTTCGCCGATGGCGTCCTCGAAGAGGCGCTGCGCTCAGAAATGGAGCTGAATGGCAAGCGCCGCCCGCTGATCATTGCCGAAGAGCCGCATATCACAGGCGATATGTCGGACCGGTTCCTCTCCAGCTTTCCAATTCGTGTCCGTGCTGAGTGTTTCTCGGCCGTGCCGCATCGGGCGAGCGAAACCGCCGCCCGCAGTATAGCCGAGCTCTATCGTCAGTCGGGTTGCGATCTTCTGATTGCCTATGGATCAAACCGCGCAATGGACTTGGCCAAGGTTGCGCGGGTTGCGATCGCCTATGACGAGCCTATCGAGGCCCTATCGACCGAAGAGGGCGGGGCGCAGAGGATTACGGACCTCCTCCCCGATCTCTACTCGGTGCCTAGTATCCTTGGCTTTGCCTCGGCGATTACGGATTATACGCGAGTAAAAGTCGATCATGGCGGGCAGGTTTTGCTCTCTTCGCGTCATCTGATCCCGACCGTGGCGATTTGTGATCCCACACTGACGATCGGCGCGTCGCCCGAGCAGAGCGCCTGTGCGGCGGCGGGCATCCTGGCGCGTAGCGTCGATGGATATCTCTCTCCCAGCTACAACCCACCAGCCGATGGGATGGCGTTGGACGCGCTCAGGCGCGTTGTCGACAATGTTCAGAGGGTCGTCCAGGATGATGATCTGAAAGCACGCAGAGAAATGATGGCCAGTGGCTTGAACAGCTCGCTTGCGCTTCACAATGGGCCCCGCGCTGTCCATGCAATTTGCAACGCGGTTGCTGCGGTCTCATCCAATCCGATCGATCCGAGCGCACTTGGCGGGGTCCTCATTCCGCAGCTCGCGCGGACCTATGAGCAAGCTGGAGTGAACCGGGTCGCGGAGCTGCGCAACAGCCTGTCGCTCGCCAGGGGCGAAGAACTTTCAGATGGATTGACGCGCATTGTCGCCAGCCTCCCCCTCGCGCAGAGTCTAAGCGATTTGGGCGTCTCCGATACCAGTCTGGCAAGGGCGGCCGATCTTGCAGCGCGGGATCGCGCAATTGCAAATGCGCCGCTACACTTGAGCGCTAGGCGCATCCGGGCCATGCTTGAGGCCGCCCATGGCCAGCTTGAAGCGAAGAAGACCGCAAATGCGTGAGGCGGGACCAAAAGGCGATCACGTACCCCAAAGTCTCATATAAGCACCCTTTCGGTTGCCAAAGCTTCCGAATCGGGCGCACAGTTTGTCGCAGAGGCTGCACTGCTCCGGCTTAAGCGGCCCGCCGATAGGGAGGATACACGGATGGCGAGAGCGATCTCGGTTCATCACGGCTCTTTTGGGCGCGCAACGCTCTACGAGCTCAATAAACCACTGATCACGCATGCCCATCGTGAAGGTCATCTGATCTTCTACCTAGGTGGTAGCAAGGCGCGTTTGCGCGTCGGCGAGACGGACCTGTTTTTGCATGAGAACCAAGGTGTCGCTGTCAGCCCGTGGGAGCCGCACAGCTTCACACCAGTCAATGAAGACGAGGATTGCTACGTCCTCACCCTCTATATCAAACCGATGTGGTTCCTGGAGAACTCGCGGTCGGCCGAGTTTGCGCTCAACTTCGGGCGGCCCAATATCGAGATGACACCGACGGTGGAGATGTGGGTGGGACGCCTAACGTCGCTTCTGCTGGATGACCAACCCTCTGAGCGCTTTGACGGCTTCTTGTTCGAGACGACACGCGCCTGTTTTGATCAATCGTGGCAAGGAATTAACGAGCGCTCATGCCTCAGAAACATCCAGCATCGATTTAATGACTTCCGGGTGCGTCGGTCCCTAAGAGTGATGCAGGAACATTACACCGAAGACACCGGAATTGACGATCTCGCCCGGGAGGTTGGCCTCTCGCGCCCGCATTTCTTCAAGCTGTTCAAGATGCAAACCGGGATCACACCGAACCTCTATCTCAATACCCTGCGCGCGGAACACGCGATCGATGAGTTGATGACCTCATCGCAGTCGGTAACTGAGATCGGCCTCAACCTCGGGTTCTCAAGCCAAGCGAGCTTCACACGCTTTTTCACGTCGAATGTTGGGATCCCTCCAACGGATTACCGTCGAGTCGCCCATTTCGTCTGATCGATGAGTGGGCTTTTGCCGATCTGAGGGAACTCGATCAGACGCTAAGATACGCTGGTGGTGTCGCAACCAACTAGCCTCAGGTGACTGAATTCGTGGAGCTCAAACCAGATGAGCGCTTTTGCCCAGCGGCACCCGATTTGGACCGCGATCCTTGTGATCCTCGCGGCCGTCTTGCTTTGGATGATCTTCGCGCTTTGGCCCGCATGGCTGGTCGATCTAATCGGGCGGAAAAAGATTTTCCTGAACGCGCTCTTCAACGGGATCACATTGGGAGGGCTCTATTTCCTGGTTGCATCGGGCTTCACTCTGATTTTTGGGCTGATGCGCAACGTCAATCTGGCTCATGGCTCGCTTTATCTGCTGGGCGGCTACATCGGCTATGAGGTCGCGAACTTGACCGGCTATTGGCTGATCGCCTTCCCGGTGGCCTTTGTCCTTGTCGGCGCCTTCGGCGTCCTGCTGCAGTTTGTCGTCTTTCGGCGGATGGAGGGGCAGGATCTCCGGCAGACTCTGGTGACAATCGGCATCTCGATCGTTCTCGCGGATCTGATGCTCTGGGTCTGGGGCGGGGATTTCTACCAGGTTCTAACCCCCAGTTGGCTCTCTGGCCCGCTGGAGACGATCCTTGTCACGGGTGTAAAACGGTCCTCGGGCGATCTGATCTATCTTAAATATCCAATGGTCAGGATCGTGATCTTTCTGGCCGCTGTGGCAATCGGCATTGCCATGTGGTTGCTGTTGAACCGCACCCGGATTGGTATGCTCATCAGGGCGGGGGTCGATGATCGCGACATGCTGTCGGCGACGGGTGTCCAGATCCAGCTTGTCTTTGCCGCGGTTTTCGCATTCGGAGCTGGGCTTGCGGGCTTGGCGGGCGTGGTCGGTGGCACCTTTCAGGCGCTTGCTCCGGGCGAGGATGTCCGCTTCCTGCTGTACTCGCTGATCGTCGTGATCGTCGGAGGGATGGGTTCGATCCCAGGAGCCGCGATTGGTGCGCTTTTGATCGGGCTGGCAGACCAGTTCGGATCTGTCTACATGCCGACTTACGCGGTTGTGCTGACCTTTCTGATCATGGTCGTCGTCCTCGCTTTCCGGCCTCAAGGCCTGATGGGGAGGGCTTGAATGGCGGTCACCGACTCTCCTCTTGGTCTTGATAGAGACGAAACCCGCGCGAGCTGGGCCGAGCGTATTCCCGCCAGTTACTGGGTGCTCGGTCTGCTCTTACTCGCAATGCCAGCTTTTGCTGGCAACTTCGTTTTGAATGATATCTTCGGGCGAACCTTCACGCTTGGGATTATCGCGCTCAGCCTGATGTTTCTGGGTGGCTATGGTGGCATGGTCAGCCTGGCACAGATGAGCGTCGCTGGGATCGGTGGCTATATGGTCGCAATCTTCGGTGTCTCGGCGATTGATACGATCTCGCTGGGTTGGCCTTGGTACGTCTCGATCCCAATGGCGCTGCTGGTGGCAGTGCTCTTTGGGACCGTGGTGGGATGGTTGGCTGTCCGAACCGAGGGTATCTACACGATCATGATCACCCTCGCGATCGCTGCGGCCTTCTTCTACTTCACACGGCAGAACTATGTTATTTTCAACGGGTTCTCCGGGTTCAACGGAGTTCTGCCTCCAACCTTGTTTGGCGTGGATTGGAGCAAGGATACCGCCTATTACTACCTCACTCTGTTCTGGGCGGTTGCGGCGTTTCTCGCCGTCTTATACCTCAGTCGAGCCCCCTTTGGATTGGCGCTTCAAGGTGTGCGGGATAATCCCAGACGGATGGCTGCATTGGGTTTCAATGTCACCGCCCATCGGGTTGCTGCCTACTCATTTGCTGCGCTACTTGCTGGAACTGGCGGCATTCTCCAAACCTGGAACCTCGCACAGATCTCGCCAGGCACGGCCGGGATTGATCAGGCGATCAACGTCCTGATTGTCACGGTGATTGGTGGCCTGCGCCACCCGATCGGACCTTTCATCGGGGCGTTTATCTTTGTGATCCTCGAGATCTTTGCCCGCGATGCGCTAATTGCCGTCGGTCTGTCTGGGGACCGGTTCCAACTGCTCATCGGGCTTGGCTTCCTGCTTATCGTCTTTTTCTCACCCGATGGCGTCCTTGGCCTATGGGAGAAAGCCCGCGCGATGCGCGATCGCGATCCCCTCCTCGATCGAGAGAGGGACACGCCATGAACGCACCGATGTCCATCTCTGATCGCTTGGGCGCCACCGGAACGGCGAATGCGCTAGAGCTACGGGGGGTCTCAAAGTTCTTCGGTGCACTTGCGGCAATGCAGGACATCAACATCACCGTCGGCCCGGGAGAGCGCCGCGCGGTCCTTGGCTCGAACGGCGCGGGAAAGACAACCCTCTTCAACTGCATCACCGGCGACTTCCCGGCCAGCAGCGGCTCGATCCGGTTTTTCGGAGAGGACATCACCCAATTCCCGCCGCATGAGCGAATCCGGCGTGGGTTGAGGCGCACCTATCAAATCAGCTTGCTGTTCACTGGGCTCTCAGTGGTCGACAACATCTATCTGGCCTCGGTCGGTGTTTCACGGTCGCGTTTTTCGTTTCTGAGGGCGCGCCGGGACGATGCACTGATGGCCGCAGCGGAGAACCTGGTTCGCGTCGTCCATCTGGACGCGGTTCGCGATACGGTCGTCGCCGAGCTTGCCTATGGCCAGCAACGCCAGCTCGAGATTGCCATGGCGCTGGCGGGTGCACCGCGCTTTATCCTGTTTGATGAGCCAGCGGCGGGTCTTTCCCCGACCGAACGCGCCGAGTTGATCGAGATCCTCACCGGCCTGCCCAGTCACATGGGCTACATCATCATCGAGCATGACATGGATGTGGCGCTTCGCGTCGCCGAGAGTGTCACGATGATGCATAACGGGCGCATCTTCAAAGAGGGCAAACCAGCCGAGATTGAGGAGGATGAGGAGGTCCAGGCCCTTTATCTGGGGGATGGCCATGCCTAATCCGGCGAACCTCCAGATCCGTGACCTGAATGTCTATTACGGGCAGTCCCATGCCTTGCAGGGTGTGGATCTGTCGCTCGATCATGGTGTCCTCTCGGTCGTTGGGCGTAACGGGATGGGCAAGACCACGCTTTGCAAGGCGATCATGGGGTTGGAGCCGGTGGCCTCCGGCACGATCACCATGGATGGCCAGTCGTTGAACGGATGTACGCCCGCTCAAATTGCGCGGATGGGCATTGGGTATGTGCCGCAAGGGCGCAGGCTCTGGCGCTCGCTGACCGTCGATGAGCATTTGCGCTTGGTCGAGAAACGTGGCGGTGCCTGGACGATCGAGCGGATATACGGGACGTTTCCTCGCCTTGCAGAGCGGCGGAGCAATGGCGGTGCACAGTTGTCGGGCGGGGAGCAGCAAATGCTCGCGATCTCCCGCGCGCTCCTGCTGAATCCGCGCCTGCTCGTAATGGATGAGCCGACGGAAGGCTTGGCCCCCGTCATCGTCCAACAGGTCGAGGACATGCTCATCCGCCTGGGCGAGGAGGGCGATGTCGATGTGCTCGTGATCGAGCAAAACATAGGTGTGGCCTGCGCGGTCGCCGAGCAGGTCGCGATCATGGTCAACGGTCGGATCAATCGCGTCATGGACTCGGCGCTACTCTCAGGAGATCGAGATCTGCAGCAAGCGCTTCTGGGCGTCGGTCGGCATGCCCATGACGAGACGCCTGATCCGGTTGCGACCACGAAAACCGAGGAGGTCGCGCGGCCGACCGCTCCAACCCGCATCTATATCTCCAATCCAAAAATCCCGACGCGCTGGTCACAGCCCGTTGCGGTGCGAGTAATCGAGGCCTCGGCGCGCACGACCACCCCGGTTGGCCTTGCCGCAAACTCCAACATCACACCAATACGCCGGATAGGGCGGGGAGGACGCATGACCGTCTATGTTTGTGGAACACTCGACACGAAGGGGAACGAGCTGCGCTTCATGCGCGATGTCCTGAAGGCTGAAGGGTTGAACGTTGCTCTGGTCGATCTCTCCACCACAAGCGGTATGCGAGAGGCGGAAGTCTCGGCGCAGACCGTCGCCTCGATGCACCCTCGCGGGAGTGCTGGCGTGTTCACCGATGATCGAGGCACGGCTGTCGCAGGCATGACGCTGGCATTTGAGCGTTGGATGCAGGCTCAGGAGAATGTCGCAGGTGTGATTGGTGCGGGCGGCTCGGGCGGGACAGCTCTCGTCTCTCCCGCGTTCCGATCGCTGCCGGTTGGAGTGCCGAAGGTCATGATCTCAACCGTCGCGAGCGGCAATGTCAGCCAGTATGTCGGCCCGTCGGATATGCTGATGCTGCACTCAGTCGCTGATGTGCAAGGCATCAACTCGATCACGCGAGAGGTGTTGCGCAACGGGGCCTCAGCTCTGGCTGGGATGGTCAAATCACGGACCTCCGCCGCGAATGCCGCCCAACCTGCCGTCGACAAGCCGGCTATCGGGCTGACCATGTTCGGGGTGACCACGCCTTGCGTGCAGCAGGTTATGGCCGAGCTTGATGCCGAGTATGACTGTTTGGTCTTCCATGCCACGGGCACGGGTGGGAGAGCGATGGAGAAGCTCTTGGACAGCGGCATGCTTGCGGGTGTGTTGGACCTCACGACCACCGAGATCTGCGATATGATCGCCGGTGGGGTCTTTGCCGCTGATCAGGACCGCTTTGGCGCAGCGATCCGTTCCGGCCTGCCCTATATCGGCGCTTGCGGAGCGCTCGATATGGTGAACTTCAATGCGCCTGAGACGGTGCCCGAGCATTACCGCCATCGGAACCTCTACGAGCACAACCCGCAGATCACCCTCATGCGCACGACGCCTGAGGAGAACACCAAAATGGGCGAATGGATCGGCGAGCGGCTCAACCAGATGACCGGGCCCGTCCGGTTCTTCCTGCCGGAAGGCGGGGTCAGCCTGCTCGATGCGCCGGGCATGGCCTTCCACGACCCCGAAGCGAACCGCGCGCTGTTCGCCGCGCTTCGCCAGACGGTGAACGAAACCTCGAACCGGCAGCTGATCAGCACGCCACATAACATCAACGACCCTGAGTTTGCGGCCCTGGTTGTCCAGACCTTCCGCAGCTTGCATGGCAGCCCGCGCGCCCGCGCAGCAGGAGAATAAATGTTCGACCGTAACGACCTCATGACCAAGTTCCGCGCCATGCGTGACCGTGGCGAGCCCATCATCGGCGGCGGCGCGGGCACCGGCCTCTCGGCAAAATGCGAGGAGGCGGGCGGGATCGACCTGATTGTCATCTACAACTCCGGCCGCTACCGGATGGCGGGGCGCGGATCGCTCGCCGGGTTGATGCCTTACGGTGATGCCAACGCGGTTGTCATGGAGATGGCGGGTGAAGTGCTGCCGGTGGTGAAGAACACGCCGGTTCTCGCCGGGGTCTGCGCCTCGGATCCGTTTCGTCTGATGGACAAGTTCCTCGATGAGGTGAAGGCGGCAGGCTTCTC
This sequence comes from Pseudomonadota bacterium, assembly GCA_039185235.1. Lineage (GTDB taxonomy): Bacteria > Pseudomonadota > Alphaproteobacteria > Rhodobacterales > Rhodobacteraceae > Thermohalobaculum. Next base: position 1,886 of record JBCDAS010000073.1, on the reverse strand, counting down.
CGGTATCCAGAACTTCCCCACCGTTGGCCTGATCGACGGCACCTTCCGGGCCAATCTGGAGGAGACGGGGATGGGCTATGACCACGAGGTCGATCTCGTCGCCATGGCGAGCGAAAAGGACATGCTCACAACGCCTTACGTGTTTGACGAGGGGAGCGCCGCCGCCATGGCAAAGGCAGGCGCGGACATCATCGTCGTGCATCTGGGCCTGACCACCGGCGGCTCGATCGGGGCTGAGACTGCCCTGACCTTGGAGAATTGCCCCAAGACGGTCGACCGCTGGGCCGGTGCTGCGTTGGAGGTGAACCCCGACGCCATCGTGCTGGTTCACGGCGGGCCTGTCGCCATGCCGGATGACGCCGATTTCGTGCTCAAGAACACCAAGAACTGCCACGGCTTCTATGGCGCTTCCTCGATGGAGCGCCTGCCGACCGAAGTCGCGCTAACCGAACAGACCCGAAAGTTCAAACAGATCGGGCGCTGAGGGAGAAGGAAATGACCGGAGAACTCATCGGACAACTGATCCTGTGGCTCATCATGGCCGTGATCGTGATCTTCATCCTCTATTGGGTGATGCACTGGCTCTACCGCCGCTCAACCAAAGAGGTCGCGTTCGTTAGAACCGGTTTTCTGGGCGAGAAGGTGGTGATCAACGGGGGTGCCTTCGTCTGGCCGATCATCCACGACATTACACCGGTCAGTATGAACTCGCTCCAGCTTGAGGTGGTGCGGGAACGGGATGAGGCGCTGATCACCCGGGACAGGATGCGCATCGATGTGGATGCTGAGTTCTATGTGCGGGTCAAGCAAACCCGCGAGGCTGTGTCATTGGCAGCCTCCACCCTGGGTCGCCGGACGCTGGAGCCGGAGCGGATCCACTCGCTGCTCTCGGGCAAGTTCATCTCGGCGCTCCGCACGGTCGCCAGCCAGATGACGCTGGAGGAGGTGCATGAGGACCGCAATGCCTATGTCGCCCGGGTCAAGGACATGGCGCAGGAAGGTCTCGACGCCAACGGGCTGGAGCTTGAAGGCGTCGCGATCACCGATATCGATCAAACTGGGATCGAGTACTTCAACCCTTCGAACCGTTTTGATGCAGAAGGTCTGACCCAGGTGATCGAAGCGGTCGAGAGCCGTCGGAAGCTGCGCAACGACATCGAACAAGATGCGATGATCAAGATCCGCGCCCGTAACCTGCAAGCTGAAAAAGAAGCTTTGGATATCGAGCGCCAGTCGGAAGAGGCGCGTTTGGAGCAGGAGCGCGATATCGAGTTCCGCCGTGCCCAACAGCGCGCCGAACTCGCCCGCGAACGCTCGGAACGTGAACGGGATGGAGAGCAGGCAACATTGGCGAACAGGGAAGCGATCGAGACGGCTCGGATCGCCCAAGAGCGTCAGATCGCCGAGGCGCGCATCGCATCTGAACGCGAAGTCCGCCAGCGGGAGATCGAACGCCAAAGAGTTGTCGAAGAGGCGGAGATCGCGACTCGCGAAGCAGTGGAGAAGGCCCGGATCGCCCAAGAAAAGGTCGTCACGGAAGAGCGGATCAATACCCAGCGCGAAACTGATGCAGCTGAAATCGCGGCCCGAGAATCCGTGGAACGTGCCCGGATCGCACAAGAGCAATCGGTCGAACAAGCCCGGATCGCCCGAGACCGGACAACTCAATCCGACGAGATTGAGCGGCAGAAAGCGATTGATGCAGCTGGGATTTCCGCCCGAGAAGAGGTCGAACAGGCCCGCATTGCCCAAGAACGAGCGGTGACAGCGGCGCGCATCGACAATGAGCAACAAACCCGGGAACAAGAAGTCGCTCGTGATCTCTCGGTTCAGGAAGCAGAGATCGCCGCAAGAGAGGCTGCTGAGAAACTGCGGATCATGCAGGA
>JBCDAS010000072.1:0-14801 GCA_039185235.1 Pseudomonadota bacterium | reverse complement strand
GGCGCAGATGAAGACGGTCTGGCCGCTTACTTTGCCGAGCTGATCGCCACTGTCGGGGCAAAGGATCTCAAGCTGGTCCTCTACCATATACCGTCCCATGCAGGTGTCGGGATCTCGCCAAGCCTTGCGGCACGGCTGAACACAGCATTTCCCGATGTGGTGCTGGGTTACAAGGACAGCTCCGGCGATTGGTCGAATACCGAGGCAGTGATCGCAGCCGCCCCTGGGCTCTCGGTCTTTCCGGGCTCAGAGGCGTTTTTGACCAAAGGCCTTGCTGTCGGCGGCGTCGGCTGTATCTCAGCCACCTGCAATATCAATGTCGCAGAGATCCGGCGGCTCTATGATACCGCTCGGGCGGGCGAGGATGTGACAGCCCTTGATGCCTCGGTCAAGTCAACCCGCAAGATTGTCCAGGATGCGGGCTTGATCCCCGCGATGAAGGCGCTCTTGGCGTATCGGCTGGGTGAGCCTCGTTGGCGAAACACCCGCTTGCCGCTGATGCCGCCTGCTGATGGTCTGGGTGAGAGAGTGTCGGAAGCACTCGGCGATGCGGTCGCGCATATCGCGGCCTGAGCCATGCGCCTGGGCGTCGATCTCGGCGGGACAAAGATCGAAGCGGTTCTGTTGGGGCAGGGGGGTGAGGTGCTCGAGCGCCGCCGTGTCGACACACCCCAGGGGGCGTACCGCTCGACCTTGGACGCGATCAGAGACCTCGCCGATAGCCTCGATCCGGCCCGCGCCTTGCCCTTGGGGATCGGCACGCCCGGCGCGATCAGCCCGGAAACTGGGCTTCTGAGAAACTCCAATTCGACGATCCTCAACGACATGCCGTTTGACCGGGATCTGCAAGAGGTGACGTCTCGACCCCTGCGCCTGGCCAATGATGCGGATTGCTTTGCATTGGCCGAGGCGATGGCAGGCGCCGGGGTGGGCGCGCGCTCGGTGTTTGGTGTGATCCTCGGGACCGGTGTTGGAGGTGGCTTTGTGATCGATGGCCAATTGCTCTCCGGTCCGAACCGGATCGCGGGGGAGTGGGGGCACACACCCTTGCCGCTGCCCCATGACGATGAACGCCCAGGTCCTGCCTGCTATTGCGGTCGCTATGGCTGTGTCGAGACCTGGTGCTCGGGGCCGGGGCTTGCGGCAGATCACACCCGGCGCACTGGCGAGACGCGAACGCCAGAGGAGATCTGCACCGCGGCCACGACCGATCCAGCGGCTCAAGCGACACTGGTGGCCCATCTTGACCGGCTCGCCCGTGCGCTTGCCATGGTTATCAATATCGTCGATCCCGAGGTGATCATCCTCGGCGGGGGCTTGTCGAACCTGGGTCATCTCTATCATGATCTGCCCCAGGCCATGCGGCCCCATATCTTCTCGGACTGTCTCAGGACCCGGATTGCGCGCAATCGTCTCGGAGACAGCGCCGGTGTGATTGGGGCATGTTGGCTCTGGCCAGAGGAGGACGCGAGATGACACCCCAGCTAACCGACCCCCGCCTGAAACGCCTCCGGATGCGAGCTTGGCATCGTGGCACCAAGGAAATGGACCTGATTCTGGGGGCATTTGTGGATGCCGAGGCGACCAAATTGACCGATCCAGAGCTGCTCGCATTGGAGAAACTCATGGCAGAGAACGACAATGATCTCTACCTCTGGGTCTCGGGCGCCCAGGGAGGCCCAATAGAGCATGCAAAAATTATTCAACAAATTCAGTCGTTTCACGAGATTTCTTAAAAATACAGAAAAGTTAATCAAAACACGCCGCGATTAACCGATTGTTTTGAGATTATCCCCACAGTCCGCGCCAGCCGTAAATTGTGAGGAGCTTGGTATGAGCAACAGCGTGTTGGTGAGCCCGGTCTATAATGACGAAGCAGGCCCGAACCTACTCTCGGGATATCTCGAAACCCTCTCACTGGTCGAACGGCTCCACCGGCTCCTTCTCGATGTGATCAAGGATGAGTTTGAGCGGCTGCGCCAGTTCGATATCAATGCTGTGCAAGCGCTCTTGGTCTTTAATATCGGGCGCAAGACGATGACGGCGGGTGAATTGAAGAACCGCGGATACTACCAGGGCTCGAACGTCTCCTATAATCTCAAGAAGCTGGTGGAATTGGGCTATATCGACCATCAACGTTCGGATGTTGATCGACGCTCGGTCCGCGTTCGTCTGACGGATAAGGGGATCGCTGTTCACGAGGTGATCGCGGAGTTGTTCGCCCGGCATGCGGATGATCTGGCAAGCTCTGAGCGGCTGCGGCCCGAGGGGATCGCTGGTATGAACGCCGATCTCAGATCGGTCGAGCGCTACTGGACCGAAGAGATCCGATATATCTATTGATTTCAGGCGATTGAGAGCTTTCTCAAACGCGGGATAAAGCCCGGCACCCGGTCGCGATACGCGGCATAGCTGGGCCTTGAAGCCAAAAGCCGCTCATCGAGCATGGGCGCGCCGGAGACCTTGGTCAGCAAGACCGTGATCAAGACCGGCGAGATCAGCCCGGCGAAGATGCTGATCTCTGAGACAACCAGCCCAACCCCGATCCAGAACAGAATTTCTCCCGAGTAGTTTGGGTGGCGAACATGGGCTCGCAGACCGGTTTCGCAGAGCGCCCCGGTCGGCGCATCGCGCTTGAAGACGTCAAGTTCGTGATCTGACCGGGTCTCGATCCACAGCCCCATAACACCAAGGGCTGCACCAATCATCGCAACAAAGCCCAGATCGGTCGACCCCGTAAGAAAGGCCGTGATCGGTCCCAGCATGATCGCCCACTGGATCACGCTTTGCAGCAGGAACACCACAAACAGGCTCTTCCACCAAAATCCGGGGTCCCAAGCGTCCCGCAGCGAGGTGTAACGCGGATCCTCATGGCCCTCGCGGACCCGGCGGCGGATCAGCACGAAACCCAGACGAGCAGACCAGAGGCCAATCAACCCCAGCAGCAGGATCTGGTGCGCTCCGACGGTCCCGATGAGCAGCGCAGCACAAACCGCCTGCGCAAAGAACCCGGGCCCCCACCAAGCATCAACCAAGCTCGCATCCTTGCGCAGCACGCTCAATGGCCAAAGCGCCAAAAACCCAACCATGGCAACGGCCAAAGGCGCGAGATAGAGCGTTGATGGCAACATCCGGAGTGTTCCTCGATACCGACTGATTCGCGGGACAACTAGGTCGATCCTCCAAAAACACAATGATGATCAGAAAACTCGCGTCTCGCGCCAAGTCTATTCGCCCATCGCTAGAGTAAGAAAACCCTGTTTCCCGTTGATTTACATATTTTTCAGACCAAACGTGCTGAAATGACCGCTGGTTCGGGCATCCTGCCGCATTCTCGACCTGATTTTGTGTCGGACTGCGCGTTGGTTGCCAGATTTGTGGCCGTCGTTGAAATCCGGGGTCGCTTTTGCGATAGTGGAGTGACAAAAAGGTAATCGCGTACTCAATCGCGAAACGAGGCCGTCAGAGCAGGAGCATCCCGATGGAACTTCGGGGTTTCGATGCCTATGAGATCAAACTCGGCGACGAGTTGCGCGGGGAGCGTGCATCTCTTGGCAAGTCCCTCGAAGATGTCGAGAATGATCTTCGGATCAAAAGTTCGGTCATCGTCGCGATCGAAGAATGTGACCTCTCAAAGTTCCCCAGTCAGAGCGTGATACCCGGCTATGTTCGCAGCTATGCGCGCTATCTCAACCTTGATGAGAAGCGATGCTACCAGCAGTTCTGTGAGGAATCGGGGTACAAATCCGCGGTAGCCTTGGCTGGCGGTGGTGGAGCAGCGAAGCGCAGCGCGCCCGATCCCCTGAGCCCGGCAGGCGCCCCGTTGGAAGCATCGCGGTTCTCGGCCCCGCCAACCGCCCCGCGCGCGCATGTCTCAATCTCGCTCGGTACAGTCTTTTCCTCCTTCGCTTTGATCGCGACACTGGTCGGTCTGGGCTATGGTGGCTACTCCGTTCTGCAAGGCATTCAGCGCGTCGAAATCGCGCCCGAGATCGAGGCGCCCGATGTGGTCGTCGAAGCCCCGGAGATCACCCTGCCAAGCAGTGATCAAACGCTCCGCGCACCGAACGCGGCGGATTACGAGGGAACGGGAGCTCTGGCGGGCCGGGCGGATCGTGAGCCATCGACCACGCTCGCCCTGACCCGAAGGGATGGCCCAATCTCCGCGATCGATCCGATGAACTATGGCGTCTTCGCGGCCCCTGAACCTGCTCCTACTGTTCCCACGCGCGAACAGCCCATTGATTCTGCTGATGACGCCATTCGGGTCGAAGGTCAGCAGACCGAAGCACCGCCTCCACCACCAGAAGCCGTCATTGAAACGGGCATCGCCGTTCACGCAGCGGAAGAAGCCTGGGTTCGGATCATCGATGACCCGGATGTTGTGCTCTTCCAAGGCATCCTCGGCCCGGGTCAAAGCTTCGAAGTGCCGGAAACGGTTGCATCCCCGACAATCCGAGCCGGCAATGCGGGCGGCGTCTATATCCGGGTCAACGGCATCACCTATGGTCCAATCGGCGAACCGGGCCGCGTCATCAAAGACTTGCAGCTCAAAGCCGAGACGATCCGGGCGCGCTTCCCAAAGGTAGAGGGCGATGGTTTCGAACAAGCTCAAACCGCAGGCCGTGCGCAAACCGCCGCTGTCAACCTGGACTGACGCGGCCCCTCGGTCACAAATTCCAGCCAGCAACCACGAGTTTCTTGCGGATCGCTCGACACGCCCCCCTGCAAGATTTACATATCAGCTAGCCCAAGCAGGAGACCGCTGATGTCGCTCAACCACGTACGCCCCTGGCGTAACATCTACCGCCGCGAAAGCCGCAAGATCATGGTGGGCAGCGTGCCGGTTGGCGGTGATGCGCCGATCAGCGTGCAGACCATGACCAATACGCTGACGACGGACGCAAAAGCGACCCTGAAGCAGATCGAGGAGTGCGTCGAAGTTGGCGCCGACATTGTCCGTGTTTCGGTGCCCGATGAGGCTTCGGCGCATGCGATGAGGGAGATCTGCAAATACGCCGAGGTGCCGATCGTCGCCGATATTCACTTCCACTACAAACGCGGGATCGAGGCCGCAGAAGCGGGTGCGGCCTGTCTGCGCATCAACCCTGGCAATATCGGCAATGAGAAGCGTGTGAAGGAGGTCATCAAGGCCGCCCGCGACTATGGCTGCTCGATGCGGATCGGGGTGAATGCGGGCTCGCTTGAGAAGCATCTCCTGGAGAAGTATGGCGAGCCTTGCCCCGAAGCGATGATCGAGTCCGGCTTGGATCACATGAGGATCCTGCAGGATAACGATTTCCACGAATTCAAGATTTCGGTCAAAGCCTCAGATGTCTTTCTCTCCGCCGCCGCCTACCAAGGTTTGGCGGAGGCCTGTGATGCGCCCATCCATCTCGGCATCACCGAGGCAGGTGGCTTTGTCTCTGGCACCATCAAATCGGCGATCGGGCTCGGCAATCTGCTTTGGATGGGCATCGGAGATACGATGCGCGTCAGCCTCTCGGCCGATCCTGTGCAAGAGATCAAAGTTGGGTTCGAGATCCTCAAATCGCTCGGCCTGCGCCATCGCGGAGTGAACATCATCTCTTGCCCGTCCTGCGCCCGCCAAGGCTTCAACGTGATCAAAACGGTCGAGATCTTGGAGGAGCGGCTTGAGCATATCAAAACGCCGATGAGCCTCTCAATCATCGGATGCGTTGTGAACGGACCGGGCGAGGCGCTGATGACCGATGTTGGCTGGACCGGCGGCGGCGCGGGCCATGGCATGGTCTATCTCGCGGGTAAGCAGGACCATAAGAAAGACAACGCGTCGATGATCGACCACATCGTCGAACTCGTCGAGAAGAAGGCCGAGGAACTGGAGGCCGAACGCGCTCAAGCCAAGGCGGCCGAGGTCGCCGCCGAATGATGCGCTTGCTTGGCTACGGGATCGCCCTGCTTGCGGTCCTGGGCGTTGTGGCCTGGATCTGGATCAACTTCATGCCGATCGATCCGCAACGCTGGCACCAAGACCCGGCAACGGCGAAACGCTCGACCGCTCCCAACAACATCGTATATGCGCCGGCTGGCATTAACGCGCCGGATCTCGAGGCGGCGGTTTTTGACGACGTGCCGGAGGCGCTCATTGCCCGCTTCGCCGAGATCGCCTTGGCGGCCCCCAGGGTTCGCGAACTGACAACGGGCGCGGCGGACTACCGTACCTTTGTTCAACGATCCGCTTTGATGGGCTTTCCCGACTATATCTCGGTCAAAGCAGTGGCGGTCGAAGGGGGCGCCAGCTTGGTCGTCTATTCCCGCTCGCAATACGGCTATAGCGACTGGGGTGTGAACCGCAAACGGGTGGAGAGCTGGACCTCCCGTCTTTGACCAAAGATTGCCTCTTGCAGCGCACGCGACTACGCTAGGGCGTACCCTTAGAGCGGAGCGCGCTATGCGTCCATCACGAGCCGTCGCAGTCCTCCTGGCTTTTCTTCTTCCGGCCCAACTGGCTTTGGCGGATGCGCTGGAGCGGATCGTCGATCGTGAAACCATCCGGCTGGGCGTGCGGATGAGCTCGGCGCCGTTCTCCTACAAAGATGAGAACGGGCAACCGGCGGGGCTGGCCGTCTCGCTCTGCCAACGCGTGGCTCAGGCGATCAAGCAGGAATACAAGCTCAAGGAACTCACGATCGAGTATGTCTATGTCAACTCCAAGACCCGCTTCTCGGCGATCGATGAGGAAGTGGTCGACATGCATTGCGGGCCGATGACGCAGACGCTGCAGCGGCGCAAGGAGCTCGATTTCTCGATCCCCTATTTCATGGACGGGATCAGCCCGGCCTTGCGCCGCGACGGGGTTCAGGATGTGGCGGAGCTCGACGGCCAGCCGGTTGGCGCTTTGAAAGGCACGACAGCGGTTCCTTTGGCACAGTTGATGGCCGAGCCCGTCGGATCAAAGGTGATCGCGTTCGATTCTCACGAACAGGGTTTGCGCGCGCTCGGTCGCGGTGAGATCGACATCTATTTCGGGGACCAGGGGCTGCTGCTCTACCAGCTCTCGGTTCTCAAGGCAGAGGATCGGCTGATCCCAATCACCGTTCTGCCCGAGCAGTTCTCCTACGAGCCGTACTCAATCGCGATGAAGGGCGGCGAACGGCGCTTGCGGCTCGAGACCGATCGCGCGCTCTCGCGGATCTTCCTCAGCCGGGTGGTGTTCGAAGATATCGAGAAAGCGTTTGGCACATTCGAGATGTCCAAAGTGGCCGCGTTTCTCTATGTCCTTGTTGCCCTGCCCGAGTAAGGAGCCCAATCAGACCGAAGGGCATCCGCCCTCTTGATGTCGCCATGTTGGGTTGTTTTGCGACATGTCGCAATAGGCCCAAACTTGACGCGATCCGATCTGGAGGCAGACATGATCGCCAAGTTCGACGCGTTCCCCCTCGCTATCGGTGCAAAAGCAGTCAGGGTATGAGTAGCCGTCCTTTGCAGGAGGCGGGTTGAAGGCTTGAACGGATTGTGCTTCGCCAGCACCCGCGACAGCCACGCTTGCCGCATAGAACCCGCTCGCGATGATGATTCGATACAACATATAGAGACCCTACACGTGCTGGGTGAATGAGACAATGTAGGCGCGTCGTCGCAGGCTTGACCTGCCGCTGCTCTATTGGCAGAGGCATCTGATGATCCCAGAGACGCGCCTGAACGAGATCCTCGAACGCTTTGCCTTCCTCGAGGCCAAGATGAACGAGATCACCGATCCGACCGAGATCGTGTCGGTTGCCCGTGACTATGCGGGCCTCAAAGACGTGGTCGAAGTGATCCGGGATTGGCAATCGGCAGAGGCCGCGCTCCGGGAAGCGCGCGAGATGTTGGATGATCCCGATATGGTCGTGCTCGCCGAGGAGGAAATCGCCGAATTGGAAGCCGCCCGGCCAGATCGGATCGAGGCGGTCAAGCGCGCCCTGATCCCGCGCGATGCGGCCGATCAACGACCAGCGATCCTCGAGATCCGGCCCGGGACCGGTGGCGACGAGGCAGCGCTTTTCGCAGGCGATCTCTACCGCATGTATGCCCGTTATGCCGAGACATCTGGCTGGACCGTCGAGGTGTTGGAGGAAAGCCCGGCCGAATTGGGCGGCTTTAAGGAGGTTGTCATCGCGATCCGCGGCGAGGCCGTCTTTGCCCGCCTCAAATTCGAAAGCGGCGTCCATCGGGTCCAACGCGTGCCCGAAACCGAAAGCCAGGGCCGGATCCACACCTCCGCCGCCACTGTCGCAGTTCTACCCGAGGCGCAAGAGATCGATGTGGAGATCCCCGCGGGTGATATCCGCATCGACACAATGCGCGCCTCTGGCGCTGGTGGGCAGCACGTGAACACGACCGACAGCGCCGTTCGGATCACCCATATTCCAAGCGGCATCGTGGTCACCAGCTCGGAGAAGTCTCAGCACCTGAACCGGGCACGGGCCATGGAGGTTCTGCGCACCCGGCTCTACGATCTTGAGCGCCAAAAGGCCGATCAAGAACGCGCCGCCGAGCGCAAGGGCCAGGTCGGCTCTGGCGACCGGTCTGAGCGCATCCGGACGTATAACTTCCCGCAGGGACGGGTGACCGATCACCGGATCAATCTGACGCTCTACCGCCTCGATCAGGTCATCCAAGGCGATTTGGACGAGGTGATCGATGCCTTGATCGCGGCTGACCAGGCCGAAAAGCTCGCCGAGATGGAGGCGTGATCCGCGCCGATGCAATCGCCGCCGCTGTCTTGCGTCTGGGCGCGGCCGGTGTCCCCGGAGCCGAGCGGGATGCACGGCTCCTCTATCGCTGGGCGGCTGGGCTGAGTGGCGCGGGACTGCAAGCCAATTTGACCGAGATCGCGCCCCAGGAAGAACTCGACCGGTTCGGCAGAGCGGTTGCCGCGCGCGAGGCCCGCCATCCGGTCTCCCATATCACGGGTATGCGCGCGTTCTGGGGCCGGTGCTTCCGCGTCACGCCCGATGTGCTGGACCCGCGACCCGAGACCGAGATGCTGGTCGCCGAGGGCTTGATCGGCGCGCCACAAAAGATCTTGGATCTCGGCACGGGAACGGGTTGCATCCTGCTCAGCCTGTTGGCGGATCTCCCAGGATCGACCGGGATTGGCCTCGATATCAGTTCCGAAGCGCTCGGCGTCGCGGCTGAGAACGCGGCCAGGCTGGGGCTGCTTGACAGCGCGGCTTTCTGTCTTGGCTCCTGGGCGGATATCCCGCCGGGCCCCTATGATCTAATTGTCTCGAACCCGCCTTATCTCAGCGAGGTGGAGATGGATGCGCGTCAACCAGAGCTGCACTACGAACCGGACAAAGCGCTCTCGCCAGGTGGGGACGGGCTCGATGCTTACCGCGCCCTGATCCCACCGGCGGCTGACGCGCTGGCTCCAAAAGGGCGGCTTTTGCTCGAGATCGGCGCAAGCCAGGCCAAAGATGTGATGGCTTTAATGGCTCAAGCGGGCTTCTCTGATCTGGCAAAACACACCGATTTGGATGGTCGCGACCGGATGATTACCGGCCAAATAGCAACGGATTCTTGACAAACGCGCTTTACGGCTTGTCCGGCCGATGCAAATGACTATAACTAGTCCCAGCCGCTTCCATCGAATTGGATCGATGGTTGGAGGGAGCGGCGATATGCAAAAGCAAGGACATCGTGAGAACGCATCGCAATCGCGTTTATCGATGACACGATTGCACAGGGCCCGGCACAGGCCGGGTGACGCTCGACAACAGTAGCGATCAGGACAAAATGAGATCACCGCAGAAGAACAACCGGTCCCGTGGACGTGGACGTGGCAAGAACAACGGTAACTCGGCAAATCGAGTTTACGAGAGCACGGGTCCCGAGGGAAAAGTTCGGGGAACACCGCAGCAGATCATCGAGAAGTATCTCACGCTTGCGCGCGATGCCCAAACCTCGGGCGACCGTGTGGTGGCGGAGAACTTTCTCCAACACGCCGAGCACTATCAGCGTATCTTGATCCTGGCCATGGCCTCTCAGCCGCAGCAAGAACAGCGGCGCGAGGAACAGCCGGATCCAGCGGAAGAGCCTCAGCCAGCGGTCGAAAACGGCGCTGCCGAGGCGCAACCGCCTGCGGTAGCCGAGGTGAGCGGGCTGACGACCATAGATGCCGGCGCCGAGCATAGTAACGGCACGTTGTTGGAAGACGATCTTTCCAGCGAGCCGCGCAAGAAGCGGCGCAATGGCCGCGACCGGGCGCCCGAGGAAGAACCTCAGGAAGACGCAGCCCCTCAACCCGAGGTCTGAGCCACCACCCGGGTCAGGGCCAAATACTCCGCGACCGTCACCGTCTCCGCCCGCCGGGTCGGAGCGATGCCCGCCGCCTCCAGCGTTTGCTCCGGCGATGCCAATGCGCGTTTCAGCGATTGCCGCAGCATTTTCCGCCGTTGAGAAAACGCAGCCGCCACAAGGCGCTCGAGACGTTCGGGGTCAATGTCAGGCGGTGCTTCATCAGGTATAATATGCACGACCGATGAGGTCACTTTGGGCGGCGGGGTGAACGCGCTCGGGTTCACATCAAACCGCAGTTGCGCGCGGCTCCGCCACTGCGCCAGGACCGAGAGACGCCCATAGGCTTTGCTGCCCGGCTCGGCCGTGATCCGCTCGGCCACTTCCCGTTGGAACATCAAGGTAAGGCTCTGCCACCAGGGTGGCCATCGCGGGGGTGTCAGCCAACGGACCAAAAGCTCTGTCCCGACATTGTAGGGCAGGTTCGCAACGATCCGCGGGTTCTGGTCGAGATAGGGCGTCAGGTCGACCTCAAGCGCATCGCCCGAAACAATCTCAAGGCGCCCCGGGTATTGCGCCGCGATCTCAGCCAAGGCCGCGAGGCACCGCTGGTCCCGCTCAATCGCAACCACGCGGGCAGCCCCTTCGAACAAAAGCGCCCGGGTCAAGCCGCCCGGGCCCGGGCCGACTTCGATCACGGTCGCGCCCTCCAACGGCCCCGAGGCCCGGGCAATCCGTCCGGTCAAATTGAGATCCAAAAGGAAATTCTGGCCCAAGGCTTTCTTGGCCGACAACCCGTGACGCGCGATTACCTCGCGCAACGGGGGCAGACCATCCGGTGCCAGGCTCACTCGCCCGCCCGGGTCTTGGCCATCTGATCCGCCATGACAAGCGCAGCCCGCAGGCTGGATGGATCGGCGATCCCCTTGCCTGCAATGTCATAGGCCGTGCCATGATCCGGCGATGTGCGGATAAAGGGCAGGCCCAGCGTCACATTCACACCCTGATCGAAATCCAGCGCTTTGATCGGGATCAGCCCTTGGTCGTGATACATCGTGATCGCCACATCATAGCGCGCCCGAGCCGCCGCATGAAACATCGTGTCAGCGGGCAGGGGGCCTGTGATCTCCAACCCCTCCTGGCGGAGAGCGGTGATCGCCGGGGCGATGATCTCGACCTCCTCTTGCCCCATCGCACCTGCTTCGCCCGCATGGGGGTTGAGACCCGCGACCGCGATCCGGGGCGCGCGGAGCCCAAAATCAGTCTTGAGCGCTTGGTCGGTTATCAGAACGGTCTCGATAATCTCCTCTTGCGTAAGCTGGCCCGGGACATCTTTGAGGGGGATGTGGATCGTGACCGGAACCACGCGCAGGCTCGGCCCGGCCAGCATCATGACCGAGCGCTGCACGCCCGCCAGATCGGCGAGGTATTCCGTGTGGCCCGGAAACGCGAAATCTGCGCCTTCATAAAGCGCTTTCTTGTTGATCGGATTGGTCACCAGCGCCTGGCAACGCCCCTCGCTCGCCAGCGCCGCACCAAGGCGAATTGCCTCAACGGTGATGGCTGCATTCTCTGGCGCGGGCCGTCCGGGTGAGACCGGGCAGGGGAGCGTGAGGGGTAGGACTGGCAGGGCATGGGCAAAGTGATGCGTTGCCTCCGCCGGATCTGTGACAACCGCGATCGGCAAGCCCTCTGGCAGCACGTCCGGCGCGCCGATGAAAAGGAATGGAGGCAGGTCCGCACGATCACTCCAGAGCGATCCGACCAGCTCCGGGCCTATTCCCGCAGGATCGCCCATGCTGAGCGCGATCGGGGCGGTGCTCATGTCACCGAAGCTCGATCAGCGCATCCCGGCGGATCTCTTGCATATAGCCCTCGGCCAAGCGGGTCACCTCCTCGGTCAGGAGGCGCTGTCGAACCTGTTCGCGCTGCTCTGCGGAGGCCTCAACCGCGTTGGTCTGACCGTCAGACCGGCGCTCGACCAGTTGCAAAATTGCCAAGCCGTTTTGGATCGACAGCGGCCGGGTGATCTGCCCTGCCTCCAGCCGGTTGAGATCGCGCACTAGGTTCAAGGGCAGGCGGCTGCCCGGCACCCATCCCAACTGACCGCCTTGGGCCGCACTGGGTGTTTCTGAGAACTCACGGACCGCGGCATCAAAGTCGCCACCGAACTGCAGCTGGTTATAGAGTTCCACGATCTGATTGCGCTTCGCCCGGTCCTGCGCTTGGTTGCCGGTGAAGACGACGCCGAGCTCCTTCAAACGGTAGCTCGTATTGGTCAGGTCCGCGCTGAGCCTGAGTTCCTCGTCAATGCGCGTTTGCGAGGGTTCGGCCCGGGTCAGAAACCGCGCCCGGACCACCTCCCGCCAGATCGTCTCTGCCGCAACGAAATCGTTGATCGCCTGGTTGCTGATCCCCAACCCGTTGAGGCGCGTTCGTAGCTCGTCGGGCTGTTGGCCGTTCTGCTGGGCAAAAAGATCGAAGCCAAGATTGATGACTTCCTCGGTCGGTGCCAGACCAACCGAACTGCCCGCCTGCAGCTTCAACCGATCGACGATCAGGCTCTCGAGGGCCTGTCGGCGCATCTGTTCAGCAGAGCGGCCGCGCGCCTCCATCGTCGCCAGAAGCTGCGCCCGTTGGGAGAGGTCGTAGCCGGTAATCACCGACTCGTTCACCACCGCCACAGGTTTGAACACCGTTTGCGCCGTGGTCATAGGCACGCAGAGCGCGAGCCACGCAAAGGCCCAAAGCCAAATCCGATATACCGTTCTCATCGCTCTCCTCTTCCGCGGCGGCGCCACCGACCTTATCGGTCAGGCGCGGTCACGGTCTCAAACGAGTCGTTTGCACCGGCAAAGTCGAAGAACCCAGGGTCCGAGGTGCCAAGTGTGATCAACCTGATCTGAATCCCGAAGGAGGTCGATGCCGGAACATTTTCGGAGTCTGTAAAGCTTCGGTTGACGAACAAATCAACCTCGCAACACTCATTTGCATAGGAAATTCCAGATCCGAGGTTCACAAATTCATCAAGCTCCAGGTCGCGGCGCATCGAGGCCCGGATCCGCCAATTAGGCGACAAGCGGATCGAACCGCCCATCGAGATCTCTTCTCGATCATCGTCCTGGCCAATATCTGGGTCCGCCTCCAGAAACGTGTACTGGGTTGCGAAATTGAAACGCCCATAGCTCAGGCGGCCCGTGAAATCGTTCCGGCTGAGGCTGCCATCATCGGCCAGGCGCATCCGATGGCTGACGGTGAAAAGCGGGTCAAGGCTCGCCTGCCAACCCACCACCCAATCCGATTGTGAATTGACCAATCCGGTGCCCGAGGAGAACTCATCGGCATCCTCGAAGCGCAAAATCCGCCCGCCGGTCGTGTTGAAGGCAAAGCCGCTTTGAGTCTCGACCGCATATTTTATGCCCAGGTTAAAGCGCGGGCCTTCTTCGAACCCATCCCGCCCGCTAAAACGCGTCCGGTCGAAGAGGTTGATCTCATCGAACTCGGTCACCAGGCTGTCTTCGTTCTGGAAATCCGCTTGATCATTGCCGCCATAGGGGGCGATCACGGCTTGCCCGATCGGCTCGATAATATGGGTGCCCGCGCCCATCGTCTCCCAGATCAGGGGATAGCGCAGTTCAATGCCCGCCACCGGTGACAGCCGCAGGCTCTCATTGTCGGCAAACTGGGTGTCGTTGCGCACGGTGAAGAAGTCGCCCCTGACCTCGGCAAAACCGGTCACCGCAAGGCCGAAGGGAAGGATCTCTTCACGCTCCCAATCCGCGCCGAACGAGACCCGGGACGTGTCCTCGCCATCGGTGCGCAGCAAAAGCCGCGACGAGGCACCGAACCCCAGCACGCCGCCTAGGACTGGGTTGTCCAACTCGTAGCGGGCATCGATATCCGGCACTGCAAAGGGGATCTGGCCCGCGGGCTCGTTGTTGCGCAGCGACTGGAAGCGCACCACCCGAGTATCGACAAACCAGGTCTCGCGATACTTCTCGGCAAATCCTTCCGCCTCCAGCGTGTCCTCGTTTGAGAAGTCGAAGTAACTCAGATAGCCGTCATCGGTGACGGCTTTGACATCCCAACCCAGCCTGAAGTCATTCGGTGTGAAAAACTCCGCTTGCGTGTCGATATGGCCCTGCAACTCATCCTCGCCGGTGAAGTCGGTCTGGATGGCCGAGGCCAGGAAGGAGAGCTTGCCGAAAGAGAAAGCGCGGCGATACTCGGCAATCCCAACCACCCCCTCATTGGTCGTAAAGAAGGGCTCGATCGTCAGGTCCGACTGATCGTCGATCACCAGGAAATACGGCGTCTGCACTCCAAACCCATAATTCGTCGAATTGCTGAACGAGGGCGCCAGGAACCCGCTCGCCCGGTCAACCGTTGGATCGGGGTGCCGGAAATAGGGGGTCCAGAACAGCGGCACGCCGAGGACGTCAAACCAGGCATTCTCGTAATGGACCTGCTTGTCCTCCTCGTCATGGATGATCCGCCGCGCCCGGATCCGCCAGAGCGGGGTCGGATCATCAGCACAG
>JBCDAS010000071.1:0-14927 GCA_039185235.1 Pseudomonadota bacterium | reverse complement strand
CGGGTAGGATCTACGCCGGGGCTGACGGCGAGGCTGGTCGGTTTGATCAGTTCTTGCCAGTTTTTGTGGATCATCTTCTAGCCCTCCATTCTCGCGTCCTGCCGGATCCGGGCGGTGGAACGCACTCGAGGAAAGACGAAAAGCCCAGCCGCAATTGGCCGGGCTTTCCATCGGAAAAACCTGACCTTAGACGCGACGACGCTTTGGCGGGCGACAGCCGTTATGCGCGATCGGGGTGACGTCTTTGATTGCAGTAATTGTGAAGCCCACGGCCTGCAAGGCGCGAAGCGCCGACTCACGGCCCGAACCGGGACCTTGAACCATAACCTCAAGCGTACGCATGCCATGCTCTTGCGCTTTCTTGCCAGCATCTTCTGCGGCAACCTGCGCGGCATAGGGGGTCGATTTCCGAGAGCCTTTAAAGCCCATCATACCGGCCGAGGACCACGAGATCGCATTGCCCTGGGCATCGGCGATTGTGATCATCGTGTTGTTGAAGCTCGAGTTCACGTGGGCGACGCCGGACGTGATGTTCTTCGAGACCTTGCGCTTGGTCGGACGCTTTTGCTGTGCCATTCGAGCCTCTTACTTCTTCTTGCCGGCAATCGGCTTGGCTGGGCCCTTGCGGGTGCGAGCATTGGTATGGGTGCGCTGCCCACGAACCGGAAGACCACGACGATGGCGCAGCCCGCGATAGCAGCCGAGATCCATGAGGCGCTTGATGTTCACCGCTTTCTCACGACGCAAGTCACCTTCGACCTGGAAGTTCGCGTCGATATGCTCCCGAATAGCGAGCACTTCAGCATCAGACAACTCATTGACCCGGCGCGACGTATCAACGCCGGTCGCCTCGCAAATCTGTGCCGCGGAAGTCTGGCCGATGCCATGAATATAGGTCAGCGCGATATGCACGCGCTTGTTGGTCGGAATGTTCACGCCTGCAATGCGCGCCAATGCCTTGCTCCGTTACTAGGCCCCGCGGGACCGGAAAACCTGGGCCTGAGACTTAGCCAAAGAAAAAAGCGACCGCTTACGCGCCGCTCACCCCATCTGACTCGTGTCTAAGGAGAGGCGCGACTATACTCGCGGATTGGTCAGGGTCAACCCCCGAAACTAAGGAAATCTTGCGATGTCAATGGTGTTTCAACAGCCCAGCGTTTGAACCTTTGATGACGCTATCTCAGCCGTCGAGCGCCTGGCCGATCGCTGCCGTAACGTCATCGATTGGAGCCATCCCGTCGACCCGCTTGATCTTCCCTTGGCCCTCGTAATAGGCGATCAGCGGAGCGGTATCTCCGTGATAGGCACCAAGACGCACCCGCACAGCTTCGGCATTGTCGTCGGCACGGCGTTTGAACTCGGTCGCGCCACAGGTGTCACAGATCCCGTCCACCGTTGGTTTCTTGGTGCGGTCATGGAAACCCTCGCCGCACTGGATGCAGGTGTAGCGGCCCGAGACACGGTCGACCATCAGCTCGTCATCCACTTCCATGACGACCACGGCATCCAGGCTCATTCCTTTATCGGCAAGCAATTGATCCAGACTATCCGCCTGGGCTGCGGTCCGGGGGTAGCCGTCAAAGATCACACCGCTCGCCACATCGGGCGCGTCGAGGCGTTCGGAGACGATGCCGGTGACGATCTCGTCCGAGACCAGATCGCCCGCATCCATCACCGCTTTGGCCTTCTTGCCAATCTCCGTTCCTGCAGAAACCGCTGCCCGCAACATGTCGCCAGTTGAGAGTTGGACCATGCCCCGTCTTTCGACCAAGAGACGCGCCTGAGTACCCTTGCCGGCCCCGGGAGGGCCCAACAGAATGATGTTCATGGTTTTAGCCCCCCTTTAGGCCTTGCGGCGGGATCCTTTTGCTTTTCCGCGTCCCTTACCGCTGATCCGTGATTTCTCGATCAAGCCCTCATACTGATGGGCCAGCATGTGGCTCTGAATCTGCGTGATCGTATCCATTGTGACCGAGACCACAATGAGCAATGACGTCCCACCGAAATAGAACGGCACCCCAGTGTTCGCGATCAAAAGCTCGGGCATCAGACAGACGATCACCAGATAGACCGCACCAACCACTGAAAGCCGGGTCAGGATATAGTCGAGGTAATCCGCCGTCGCCTTGCCAGGCCGGTAGCCAGGAATAAAGCCGCCATGCTTTTTGAGATTGTCCGCCACGTCCTCTGGATTGAAGACCACGGCTGTGTAGAAGAACACAAAGAAGACGATCAGCGAGGCATAGAGAACCAGGAAGAGCGGCTGGCCATGGCCCAAGAGCGCCGCCACAGTCCCCAGCCAGCCATCCGCATCGCCCGAAGCCGCCGAGAAGCTGGCGATCGTGGTTGGTAACAACAGGAGCGATGAGGCAAAGATCGGCGGGATGACCCCGGCGGTGTTCAGCTTCAAGGGCAGGAACTGGTTCTCACCCCCCGTCATCTTCTGGCCAGAGATTTGGCGTTTTGGATAGCTGATCAGAACGCGGCGTTGGGCGCGCTCGATATAGACAACCGCGTAGATCACGGCGACCGCCATGAACATGATCCCGATCATGACCAGCGTGTTCAGCTGACCCGTCCGGCCAAGCTCGAAGAACTGGGCCAAGGCGCCGGGTAGCTCTGCGACGATGCCCACAAAGATGATCAGCGAGATCCCGTTGCCGATGCCGCGCGCGGTGATCTGCTCACCCAGCCACATCAGGAACATCGTGCCGCCGACAAGCGTGATCACGGCAGAGGCGCGGAAGAAATAGCCGGGATCGATGGCGAGCCCCTGACCCTCGAGCCCGACAGAGATGCCATAGGCCTGGATCGTCGCCAGGAAAACCGTGCCGTAACGCGTGTATTGGTTGATCTTCTTGCGCCCGCTCTCGCCCTCTTTCTTGAGCTTCTCCAGCTCAGGGATCATCGAGGTCGCCAGCTGCATGATGATCGAGGCCGAGATATAGGGCATGATCCCCAGCGTGAAGATCGCCATCCGACTGAGCGCGCCACCTCCGATAAGGTTGAAAACGCCCAAAATCCCGCCCTGGGTCTGTTCGATAAAGATCCTGAGCTGATCCGGGTCGATGCCGGGCATCGGAATGAAGGTGCCGAGGCGATAGACGATCAGAAGGCCGAGCGCGTAGAGGATGCGGGCATGGAGGTCCTTGGCCTTGCCAAAGGAGCTCCAATTCATATTTGCGGCCATCTGTTCGGCGGCTGAAGCCATGGACGTCTCTCTCTGATAAAACACCGCCGCGCGCCGGGGCCCGCAGCGGCATATCTGTTTAGCCCACCCTGGATATCATGGGTGATAGGGCCCGGGTCAAGCGTCGGCTGCTGCTTCGTCAGGTTTCGCAGGCTTTGTGACCGTTATTGAACCACCTGCGGCCTCAACTGCGGCAACCGCAGATTTCGAAGCGCCAGTGACGGTCAGGTTCACGCCCTTGGCCGAAAACTCGCCGCTTGCAAGCACACGCACACCGTCTTTCTTGCGCCGTACCAGGCCAGATGCGACAAGCGCTGCCTCATCGATTGGCTGGCTGGCATCCAGCTTGCCGGAATCGATGAATTTTTGGAGGCTGCCCAAGTTGACAATCGCAAATTCCAGGCGGTTTGGCTTGTTAAAGCCGCGCTTGGGCATGCGCATATGGATCGGCATCTGCCCACCCTCGAAGCCCTTAATGGCCACGCCTGAGCGGGATTTCTGACCTTTGATGCCGCGGCCACCGGTCTTGCCGATGCCAGAGCCAGGACCACGTCCGACCCGTTTCCTTTTCTTCGCAGCGCCCGGGTTGTCGCTGAGTTCGTTCAGTTTCATCTCGCTTCTCCTTCGCTGGAACTGCCCGTGAAGCGAAGGCGGACAGACACAGCATTTCTTGTTTTTTTGATCATCGACCTCGCGAGGCCGATGCGGGCGTATAAACGGAACGTGGCGAGGGTGCAAGAGGGCGATAAACCGGCGCTATCGCGCGCCCGTCAGATCACCTTTGACATGGTCTGGTGCGGGCAAGTCGCGGTTTCGAAACCGCGCCCAAAGACGACCTTCGGAGTTGCGGAAGTAGTATTCGCAAGGGGTCTCGCCCCAACCGACGATGTGCCAGCACACACCGCCTTGCGCATCAACTGACCAGAGCCCGCTTTTCTGCACCCCGTTCCAGACCGTCTTGAGTGTGAAGTCGGGCGCGTAGTACATCCGACCGACCTCGGAACGCAGTGCCGTGTGACCGGTGAGAAGAGCCAACGTTTCCTCCCGGCTCAAAAGCGTGACACTCGCTGCCAAGGCCTCGGCATTCGCGCGCTCTTGCAGGACGTTGCCCGCCGTGAGCTCTGCCGCCTGCGTCACGCCGCCATCGCGCAGCACATGTAAATCACCAGAGAGGCGCGCATAGGTTTCGCAGAACGGCTCGGTACGATCCCTGAGAACCCAACAAAGCTGCCCGCCATCCGCAGTGGTCCAGTTGCCGACCGAGAGCTGATCCTTGATCACCACCAACAAAGTCCCGCTCGCCGAGTAATAGGCCAATCCATCTCGCAATGTCTGAGTTGTGTCGGCGAACCGATCCACCATCTCGACCGCGCTGGGGAGGTCCGAGCCATGGGCGACCGGGGGATGGAGAAGCAGGGCAAAGGCAGCACCGATGCACCAAAGCTTTGATCTAATCTGCAACCGATTGGACATCGCCCACCTCCTGACAGGGCCGAAAGGTGGACAAGCCTCGACCCGCCCGTCAAGCTGAATTGGCCGATCTTGGGGGTCATCATGCGCAATCCGATCAGAACGCTCGCTATGCTTCTGCTTCTCACAGCAGCTCAGAGCCGGGCGGAGATCCAGACCTATACATTCGATGTCTGCGGTGCTCCGACGAACTTTGAGCCTGGCTGGCTGCCCAATGGTGATCCCAACGTGAACGGAAAAATGACCCTGGCGATCGACACGGAAACGGGGACGATGTCGCTCGATCCGTCGCCTGAGTTGTTGGAGAGCATCCGCTATGTGACACTGCACGCGCATCTCTATGACCTGCAGTATCGCTACGACAATACCGATATCGGGCAATCGACCATCTGTTGGGCCTATTATAACACGACCGGGCGCGGCGGGACTTGCGCGCCGGACGACTACGATTGCCAGAGCCTAACGGGGGTCAAGAACTGGCCCTGGACCGAATACGGCTATGCGGTGAACTGGTATCGCGACTACCTGAAAACCGTGGCGCGGGAAGGTGGCAAAGGCTGGTTCCTGATGATCCACTCCGCTGGAGGGCATTTTGCGACCGATGAGGAGGGTCATCTGATCGAGTGGGATGGATCTCCCTATATGGAGGCCTCCTATAACGGCATGAACAGCATCTTGCCGAGTTGTAACGCCCGGATCGGCCGACGCCTGAACGACCGGGATTTCGGTACAGGCGATACATGTAACGCGATGATGCATGGGGTTTTGGCGGACGATTACTACCTCGACGCCAATGGCCATCGTTGGGTGGATGAGAGTGGCGCGCTGACCCCCGAAGCGATCGCCCATGGCTATGATCTCGAGACCAGGTATCTGTTCTTCAACTATCGCGACAATGGCCAATCCGACCGTTGGGGCGGCCCGGATGGGGGCGCAGGAGGTTTTATAACTGGCGATGAAGAGGGACGTTGCGCCATCTGGCCGCCCGCCGGATATGGGGCCGCGCATACGGAGTGAAAAATGCAAAAGGGCCGGACGTCTCCGCCCAGCCCTTAGCTGTTCTGAACCTCGCTTCAGCCGCGTTCTTCGACGATCTCGACCAAGTGAGGGATCTTCGCCACCATGCCGCGGATCGAAGGTGTGTCCTCTAGCTCGCGGGTCTTGTGCATTTTGTTGAGGCCAAGGCCCACCAGCGTTGCACGTTGGTCGGCCGGGCGACGGATCGGCGAGCCGATCTGTTTGACGACGATGGTCTTTGCCATGTTCCGGTCTCCTTAGGCTTCGGCCGGAGCAGCTTCTGCCGCCACGGGCTCGTCGCGGCTTGGTAGGATCTCACCTACCTTTTTGCCACGGCGGGCTGCAACCTGACGCGGGCTGAAGGTCTGTTGCAGGCCGTCGAAAGTCGCACGAACCATGTTGTAGGGGTTCGACGAACCGGTCGACTTTGCGACAACATCTTGGATGCCCAGCATCTCGAACACAGCCCGGCACGGGCCACCAGCGATGATCCCGGTCCCCTGCGGTGCCGTGCGCATGACGACTTTACCAGCGCCCCAGCGGCCCTTTGTGTCGTGATGCAGGGTCCGGCCCTCACGCAGCGGCACGCGGATCATCGAGCGTTTGGCCTCTTCGGTTGCCTTGCGGATTGCCTCCGGCACCTCTTTGGCCTTGCCCGAGCCATAGCCCACACGGCCCTTCTGATCGCCGACCACGACGAGGGCTGCGAAGCCAAAGCGCTTGCCCCCCTTCACCGTTTTCGACACCCGGTTGATCGCAACCAGGCGATCCTGAAATTCCGGGGTCTCTTCTTCCCGGTCGCGGCGCCGGCCGCGGCCGCCACGCTGTTCACGTTCTGCCATCGGTTAGCCTCCTCAGAATTTCAGACCGCCCTCACGGGCGGCATCGGCTAGCGCTTTCACCTTCCCGTGGAACAGGAAGCCGCCACGATCGAAATAGACCTCTGCGATCTCTCTCTCTTTGGCGCGCTCGGCGATTGCGGCACCCACCTTGGCGGCTGCCTCGACATTGTTTTTGCCCACGACGCCCAGTTTCGGCTCGAGGCTCGACGCCGCGGCCAGGGTCACGCCCTGAACATCGTCGATGATCTGCACCGAGATGTTCTTGGACGAGCGGTGCACCGACATGCGCAGCTTGCCGCGGGACATTTTCTTCAGCTTGTTGCGGACGCGCAGGCGGCGGCGCAGGAACAAGTCTCGCTTTTTCATAGCCATCTGTCTGGTCCTTACTTCTTCTTGCCTTCCTTGCGGAAGATGAACTCACCCTTGTGGCGGATACCCTTGCCTTTGTAAGGCTCTGGGCGGCGCCACTCGCGGATCTTTGCGGCCGTCTCGCCAACGAGTTGCTGGTCGATGCCGGTGATTTCGATCTCGGTCGGCTTGGCACATTTAATGTCGATGCCTTCCGGGATCGCGAACTCAACATCGTGGCTGTAGCCAAGCTGCAGCTTCAGAGTCTTGCCCTGAACCTGTGCCCGGTAACCGACCCCGGTAATCTCCAGCTCTTTCTTGAAGCCGTCCGTGACACCTTGAGCCAGATTGGCGATCTGGGTGCGGGTCATGCCCCATTGCTGGCGCGAACGCTTTGAGAGCCCACGCGGTTTAACGGTGATGGTGTTGCCCTCGAGCACGAGATCTACATCATCGGTCGCGGTAAAGCTGCGGGTACCCTTTGGGCCTTTACACTCAACCGTCTGGCCGACGACCTTCCACTCGACGCCGCTTGGCGCTTCGATAGGGCGTTTTCCGATACGTGACATCGTAAGCTCCCTTAGAAGATCGTGCAGAGGACTTCGCCGCCCACATTCTCAGCACGCGCTTTGGCATCAGACATGACACCTTTGTTCGTGGAGACGATGGCGACGCCGAGACCGTTGCGCACCTGGGGGATGCTTTTCGCCCCCATATACGACCGGCGGCCCGGTGTGGAGATACGCTTGATTTCCCGGATGGCCGGCTGGCCGTCAAAATACTTCAGCGCAATTTCGAATTCCGGCTTAC
Organism: Pseudomonadota bacterium; assembly: GCA_039185235.1. Classification (GTDB taxonomy): domain Bacteria; phylum Pseudomonadota; class Alphaproteobacteria; order Rhodobacterales; family Rhodobacteraceae; genus Thermohalobaculum. The sequence continues at coordinate 7,250 of JBCDAS010000071.1, read as the reverse complement.
CGGCTGCATCGTCAGAGCGCTCATAGCCCCGAATGTAGCCTTCATCCGCCAGCACATCCAGAACCCAGCCGCGCAGCTTCGACGCCGGGGTGCGGACAGTCGACTTGTTGCGCATCGCGGCGTTGCGGATACGGGTCAGCATATCGCCGAGAGGATCAGTAACAGACATCTCGTTCCCCCCTTACCAGCTCGATTTGACCATGCCCGGGATCTGGCCTATCGAGGCCAGGTCACGGAGCGCGATACGGCTCATCTTGAGCTTGCGGTAGTACGCCTTCGGGCGACCCGAGACCTGGCAGCGGTTGTGCAGCCGGGTCGGCGAGGAGTTGCGGGGCAGTTTCGCCAGCTGCAGGCGTGCCTTCATGCGCTCCTCGCGCGGCAGGTCTTCGTTTTTCGCGATCGCCTTCAGCTCAGCCCGCTTTTCAGCGTATTGTTCGACCAGCTTCTGACGCTTTTTCTCGCGTTCGATCATGCAAACTTTTGCCATTCTTCGATCCTCCCGCTCAGCTGTTGAAAGGCATGTTGAAATGCTTCAACAGCGCCTTTGCCTGAGCGTCATCGCTCGCCGTGGTGCAGATGATGATGTCCATGCCCCAGATCTGGTCGACCTTGTCGTAGTCGATCTCGGGGAAGACGATGTGCTCCTTGATGCCCATGGCATAATTGCCATGTCCATCAAAGCTCTTGCCTGAGACGCCACGGAAGTCGCGGATCCGGGGCATTGCGATGGTCACCAGGCGATCCAGGAAATCATACATGCGGTCGCCGCGAAGCGTGACTTTGACACCGAGTGGCATTTGCTCACGCACTTTAAAGCCCGCGATCGACTTCTTGGCGCGCGTGATCACCGGTTTCTGACCGGCGATCTGCATCATATCGTCATGGGCGGCTTTGACTTTCTTCGAGTCGCCCACGGCTTCGCCGACACCCATGTTCAGCACGATTTTCTCGAGCTTTGGGATCATCATGTCGTTCTTGAGGCCAAACTCTTCCTTGATTGCGGCACGGATGCGCTCGCGATAGGCGGTCTTCAGGCGCGGGATATAGGTCGCTCCATCAGGCATCGATGGTCTCCCCCGATTTCTTGGCGAAACGCACTTTCTCGCCATCTTCCATGCGGAAGCCGACACGGGTCGGGCCGCCCTCTTTTGGGTCGATCATGGCAATATTTGAGATCTGGATCGGCGCTTCCTTTGGGAGGCGACCGCCCTGCTGGTTCTGGGTTTGGCGCTGGTGACGGATCACCATGTTCACGCCTGAGACGATCGCGCGATTCTCGGCCGGGATCATACGCAGGATCTCGCCTTCCTTGCCCTTGTCACGGCCAGCGATCACGACGACCTTGTCGCCTTTTTTGAGCTTCGCGGCCATCACAGCACCTCCGGCGCAAGGCTGATGATTTTCATGAAGTTCTTCGCCCGCAGCTCGCGCACGACCGGGCCGAAGATCCGGGTGCCGATCGGCTCGCCTGCATTGTTCAGCATGACGGCTGCGTTGCGGTCAAAGCGAATGGTGGTGCCGTCAGGGCGGTGCACTTCTTTGGCGGTGCGCACGACAACAGCCTTGCGGACATCGCCTTTCTTCACGCGGCCGCGTGGGATCGCCTCTTTGACGGATACCACGATGATGTCGCCGACGGATGCGTATTTGCGCTTTGAGCCGCCCAGCACCTTGATGCACTGGACGCGGCGGGCGCCTGAATTGTCAGCAACATCCAGATTGGTCTGCATCTGGATCATAAGCAGTTCTCCCGACCTTCAGGGGAATTCCCCTGGGGTTTCGATGAACCGAGAAGCTATGGAGGGGTCAGCCGACCGTTTCCACAACCTCCCAGCGCTTGGTCTTTGATTTCGGAGCGCATTCCTGGATGCGGACAGTCGCCCCGTTCTCGATTTGGTTGCCCTCGTCATGGGCACGATACTTCTTAGACTTCCGGATCGTCTTTTTGAGGACCGGGTGGGTGAAGCGACGTTCGACCAGCACTGTAACCGTCTGGTCATTCTCGTTGCTCACCACGGTGCCTTGAAGAATGCGTTTCGGCATCTGTTACTCCGCTACCGTCTCGGCGGCGGCAGCCCGCGCCTTTTCGTTCAGAAGGGTTTTTACCCGCGCGGTATCCCGGCGGACGCTGCGCATTTGCGCGGTATTCTCAAGCTGACCGGTCGCACCCTGAAAGCGCAGGTTGAAGCTCTCTTTCTTGAGCGCTTCCAGCTGCTCGCGCAGCTCTTCCGGTGTCTTGTCGCGAAGCTCACTGGCTTTCATCGACGTGTCTCCTTTGACAGATATGCGAGACCTCTCGCATCATTCATCAAACATGTTCGGCCCCGCACCTGATGGCCGGGGCCGGAAGTCTTACCAGTCTTCGCGCTGAACGACGCGCGTTTTGATCGGCAGCTTCATCGCTGCAAGACGGAGCGCCTCCACTGCCACAGATTCGGCCACACCGTCAATCTCAAACATGACCCGGCCCGGCTTGACCTTGGCGGCCCAATACTCGACAGAACCTTTACCTTTACCCATCCGAACCTCGGTGGGCTTCTTGGTCACTGGCACGTCCGGGAAGATCCGGATCCACACACGGCCCTGACGCTTCATGTGACGCGTCATGGCACGGCGTGCAGCCTCGATTTGGCGCGCTGTGATCCGCTCAGGTTCGATGGCCTTCAGGCCATAGGAGCCGAAGTTCAAATCCGAGCCGCCCTTGGCCTCACCCTTGATGCGGCCTTTGAACTGCTTGCGGAACTTTGTGCGTTTCGGCGATAGCATCGCTCTTCTCCTTTAAATCCGCTCAGCGTGCGTCGCGGCGCGGGCGGTCGCCCCGGTCGCCACGACCACCGCTCGGACCACTGCCTTCCTGCATTTCGGACTGGCGCTTGTCGCGAGCCATCGGGTCGTGCTCCATAACCTCGCCTTTGAAAATCCAAACCTTCACACCGATGATGCCATAGGCGGTCAGCGCCTCGGCATGGGCATAGTCGATATCCGCCCGCAGCGTGTGAAGCGGCACCCTTCCCTCGCGATACCACTCAGTCCGCGCGATCTCGGCACCGCCCAGACGGCCAGCAGCATTGATCCGGATCCCCTGAGCACCCATCCGCATGGCATTCTGGACCGCCCGCTTCATAGCGCGGCGGAAGCTGACCCGGCGCTCCAGCTGTTGGCAGATGTTCTCGGCCACCAACATCGCGTCGACTTCGGGGCGGCGCAGCTCGACGATGTTCAAGTGCAATTCGCTGTCAGTGAGGTTCGCCACTTTCTTGCGCAGGCTCTCGATATCAGCCCCTTTTTTGCCGATGATCACGCCCGGGCGCGCGGTGTGGATGGTCACCCGGCACTTGCGGTGCGGGCGTTCGATCACGACACGGCTGACACCGGCTTGCGCGCACTCCTTCTTGATGAAGGCGCGGATCTTGAGGTCTTCGTGCAGCAAGTCACCGAACTCACGCGTGTTCGCGTACCAGCGGCTGTCCCAAGTGCGGTTGATACCGACGCGCAGGCCGATTGGATTGACTTTATGTCCCATTAGGCCTGCTCCTCGATCTGACGTACTTTGATGGTCAGCTGGCTGAACGGTTTCATGATCCGGCCAAAGCGGCCGCGCGCCCGTGGACGGCCCCGCTTCATGACCATGTTCTTGCCGACCCAAGCTTCGGCCACGACGAGCTCGTCGACATCGAGGCCATGGTTGTTCTCGGCATTTGCGATCGCGGATTGGAGCGTTTTCTTGACGTCCTGCGCTACACGCTTGTTCGAGAATGTCAGCATGTTGAGCGCCATGTCGGCTTTCTTGCCACGGATCATCTGCGCCACAAGGTTCAGCTTCTGCGGGCTGATGCGCATCATGCGGTTGACCGCCATCGCCTCGTTCTCAGCCACACGGCGCGGGTTCTTTTCCTTGCCCATGGTTACTTCCGCCTCGCTTTTTTATCGGCGGCATGGCCGTAATAGGTCCGGGTCGGCGAGAATTCGCCGAACTTGTGGCCAATCATCTCCTCGGTAACGTTCACCGGGATGTGCTTCTGGCCGTTGTAGACACCAAAGGTGAGGCCGACGAATTGCGGCAGGATCGTCGAGCGGCGCGACCAGATCTTGATGACCTCGTTGCGACCCGACTCCTGTGCCTTGGCGGCTTTCTTCAGCATGTACCCGTCGACAAACGGGCCTTTCCAGACGGAACGTGACATGTTTCTCCGTCTCCCTTATTTCTTCCGCGCGTGGCGCGAGCGGGTGATGTACTTATCGGTCGTCTTGTTCGACCGGGTGCGGCGACCCTTCGTAGGTTTACCCCAAGGGGTCACTGGGTGACGCCCGCCCGAGGTCCGACCCTCACCACCCCCATGCGGGTGATCGATCGGGTTCATAACAACGCCGCGAACCGAGGGGCGTTTGCCCTGGTGCCGGGTGCGGCCTGCCTTGCCAAAGTTCTGGTTCGAGTTGTCGGGGTTCGACACCGCACCAACGGTTGCCATGCAGTCTTGGTGCACAAGGCGCATCTCGCCAGAGCCGAGGCGAAGCTGCGCGTAGCCGCCATCGCGACCAACGAATTGGGCGTACGTGCCGGCCGCGCGCGCGATCTGGCCACCCTTGCCCGGCTTCATCTCGACATTGTGGACAATCGTGCCGATCGGCATGCCTGAGAACGGCATCGCGTTGCCTGGCTTGACGTCCACCTTCTTGCCAGCAATCACCGTATCACCTACGGCTACACGCTGTGGCGCGAGGATATAAGACTGCTCGCCATCATCATAGTCGATGAGCGCAATAAACGCCGTCCGGTTCGGGTCATACTCGATCCGCTCAACCTTGCCCGACACATCGAATTTGCGCCGTTTGAAGTCCACGATCCGGTAAAGCCGCTTCGCACCGCCACCAATGCGGCGTGCCGTGATCCGTCCGGTGTTGTTCCGACCACCCTTCTTAGTCAAACCCTCGGTGAGGCGTTTGACCGGGCGGCCCTTCCACAGATCCGAACGGTCGATCAGCACCAGCCCGCGCTGGCCCGGCGTAGTCGGTTTGTAAGTTTTCAACGCCATTGGTTTCTGTCTTCCGCTTCTGTTTGTTCCTGGCGACCGATCACAGACCGGTCGTCACGTCGATGAAGTTCCCCTGCTCGAGGGTCACATAGGCTTTCTTCACATCCTTGCGCTTGCCGGGACGGCCCCGGAAGCGCTTGACCTTACCCTTGGTCACCGTGGTGTTGACCGCTTTGACCTTCACATTGAAGAGGGTCTCGACCGCTTCTTTAATCAACGGCTTATTCGCATCCGGATGCACTTCGAACACAACCGCATTAAATTGAGCCGCGGTGGTCGACTTCTCAGTCACAATCGGACGTTGGATCACGTCATAAAGCGCTGCTTTCTCGGTCATTTCAAGCGCACCTCCAGCGCTGCGATCCCTGCTTTGGTCACGACCAGCGTGTCCTTATTCAGGATGTCATAGACATTGGCGCCCTGGCTCGGCAGCACATCGATCCCGTCAAGGTTCTGTGCGGCACGGGCAAAATTCGCATCGAGTTCAGTCCCATCGATGACCAATGCCTTGGACCAACCAAGTTTTTCGGCCTTTTGCGCCAAGACCTTGGTTTTGCCTTCGTCCAGCTTTGCTTCGTCGACAATCACCAATTCGCCCGCCTTGGCTTTTGCCGATAGAGCGAGTTTCAAGCCGAGTTTGCGCACTTTCTTTGGAAGATCATGCGCATGAGAGCGCACTTTCGGGCCCTTATAGACACCGCCTCCCCGGAAGATCGGCGCGTTCCGGTCTCCGTGGCGGGCGCCGCCTGTCCCTTTTTGGCGGTAGATCTTCTTCGAGGAATACGAGGTCTCGGAGCGGGTCTTCACCTTATGCGTGCCAGCTTGGCGCTTTGCCAACTGCCAGCGCACCACACGGTGCAGTATGTCTGCACGTGGTTCGAGGCCGAAAATGTCCTCGGGCAGGTCAATCGATCCCGCCGATGAGGTATCGAGGCTGATCACGTCCTGTTTCATTCTTCAGCCCCTCCTTCCGGAGCCTCTGCCGCCTCGGCCGGAGCTTCGGCAGGCGCTGCAACGGCGCGGATCGCCGCTGGCATTGGCAGACCGTCTGGCGCCTTGCGCTTGGCCGCGTCCTTGATGGTGACCCAGCCGCCAGCCGATCCCGGGACCGAGCCTTTGATCATGATCAAGCCGCGCTCCGCATCGGTTCTAACGACTTCCAGATTCTGGGTCGTCACCCGAACGGCGCCCATATGACCGGCCATCTTCTTGCCTTTGAACACCCGGCCCGGATCTTGACACTGACCAGTCGAGCCGTGGCTGCGGTGGCTGATCGACACACCGTGCGAGGCGCGCAGGCCGCCAAAATTGTGCCGCTTCATAGCACCGGCAAAGCCCTTGCCGATCGAAGTCCCGGCCACGTCCACATACTGACCTGGCAAGTAGTGGTCAGCGGTGATCTCCGCGCCCACATCGATCAGGTTCTCAGGGGCAACCCGGAACTCAACCAGCTTGCGTTTCGGCGCGACATTGGCTTTCGCAAAATGTCCGCGCATCGGCTGCGAGGTGTTCTTCGCTTTCGCCTCGCCTGCGCCAAGCTGAACGGCGGTATAGCCGTCCTTCTCACCCGTGCGCTGAGCGACGACCTGTAGGTTCTCCATCTGGAGGACCGTGACCGGCACTTGCCGTCCATCCTCCATGAAGACCCGGGTCATGCCCAGTTTCTTCGCAATGACACCAGAGCGCATCTGCGCCTCCTCAGATCTTGATCTCGACATCCACACCCGCGGCCAGATCGAGCTTCATCAGCGCGTCCACCGTCTGAGGGGTCGGATCCACAATGTCCAAAAGACGCTTATGCGTCCGGATCTCGAATTGCTCGCGGCTCTTCTTGTCGACGTGGGGGCCACGCAGAACCGTGAACTTCTCGATCTTGTTCGGCAGCGGGATCGGGCCGCGCACATCGGCGCCGGTCCGTTTTGCTGTATTTACGATCTCCTGCGTGCTGGCATCCAGCACCCGGTGATCAAAGGCCTTGAGCCGAATTCTAATGTTCTGACTTTGCATCTTTGTCTTGCCTCTAAGGCCTCTTGGTCAGGAGGGGCCGGTCAACCCGGCCCCATTATTTGATTGATCACTCGATGATTTTCGCCACCACGCCTGCGCCGACGGTGCGGCCGCCTTCGCGGATGGCGAAGCGCAGCTTTTCTTCCATCGCGATCGGGGCGATCAGTTGGACGGTCATTTTCACATTGTCGCCCGGCATCACCATTTCGG
>JBCDAS010000070.1:0-15069 GCA_039185235.1 Pseudomonadota bacterium | reverse complement strand
GCGGTCCCGGCCAAAAGGCGTTTTGTCAGCATGGTTATGGTCTCCCTGTTGTTTGGATGCTGAGTGGTGGATTAGCTGCCATCCGTTAGGTGGCATGAGGCAACTGGGCCCTGCGAGAGGGATTCTTGTGTGAGAGAGGGTGTCTCAAGATCAGCGATCTCAAGCATGGGAGAACCGCAGTTCAGCCTGCCATCCAGCAAGAACGACCCCTCCGTCGAAACTGTTGCAATTTGATTAAGACTGCATCCAGGGCCGCTTGGCAAGCAAAGGTTGCAGTGCAGCGTAAACCTGAAGAGGCCCACCTTGACAGGCTCGCGCAAAGTTGATGCTTACTCGATCCGAATTTATTGGGGAGTGACATGCACAGACGTTTATGGCCAATCGTTTTTCTGAGCCTCGCCGCATGCACTGCGCCAGAGCGCCCGTCTTCGGGCTATGTCTGGTGCGAGTTTTATGCGAGCCGGGTCTACTTCTCGCCGGTCATACCCTCGATTGAACCTGTTCAAGGGCGTCTCTGTGATGGCTTCGAGAGGTTGGTGGTAGAGACCTGGCAAGAGCGTGATGGCGGTGTTTTACCTGATGTCCTGGCCTATCTGACCGAAGCCGAAGCGGAAGAACGGCGCCAATGGTACATCACCAGCAAGCAACGCAGCGGGTTGGAGGTTGTCACAGTCGACTGGCAGCCCTAAGGCTTGGAGAGACGTTTGCACTGCAACAGGAGATCTCCCCATGCCGACCATCAATCGCTTCGCCGACCTGCAGGATGAGATCACCGGGTGGCGTCGGGATCTTCATATGAACCCCGAACTCCAATTCGATGTGCACCGGACTGCGGGGATCGTCGCCCGTAAGCTGCGAGAGTTTGGTTGCGACGAAGTGGTAGAAGGGATTGGCCGCACGGGGGTTGTTGGGTTGATCAAGGGGCGCGAGACCAGTTCCGGCAAAGTGATGGGCATGCGCGCTGATATGGATGCCCTGCCGATCCTTGAGCAAACGGGTAAGGACTACGCGTCGACCGTTCCCGGCAAAATGCATGCATGCGGTCATGACGGGCATACGGCAATGCTTTTGGGTGCAGCAAAGTACCTCTCCGAGACCCGCAATTTCGATGGGGCTGTAGCCGTGATCTTTCAGCCCGCCGAAGAAGGCGGCGGCGGCGGCAAGGAGATGGTTGATGACGGAATGATGGATCGGTTCGGCATCACCGAAGTCTATGGCATGCACACAGCTCCCGGTGTTCCAGTGGGTCAGTTTGCGATCCGACCCGGTCCTCTTCTCGCATCTGCTGATGAATTTGAGATCCAGATCAAAGGCATTGGGGGGCATGCGGCTCATCCCAATGAATGCGTGGATACAACCTTGATCGGTGCTCAGATGCTACAATCGCTGCAGAGCTTGGTGTCGCGGAACTTGGATCCAGTGAAGTCGGCGGTTGTTTCCTGCACGCTTTTCGAAGTCGACAGTACCGCAACAAACGTGATCCCCGAGACTGCCCGGATCAAGGGCACAGTGCGCACGCTCGATCCCGACGTCCAAGATATGATTGAAGCCCGAATGGGTGTCATGGTGACAAATCTGGCGAAAGCGTTCGGAGGTGAGGCGGATCTGCACTATGAACGCCATTATCCTGTCACGGTCAACACAGCCGCTGAAACCGGTTTTGCCGCCCAGGTCGCTCTGGATGTCGCTGGCGAGGGCAAGGTAGAAGATGCCTGCCCCCCGCAACTGGGCTCAGAGGATTTCTCGTTTATGCTCAACGCGCGGCCAGGTGCTTTCATCTTTGTCGGCAATGGAGATACGGCCTATTGCCATCACCCCGCTTTTGACTTCGACGATGAGTCGATTCCCTTTGGCTGTTCCTACTGGGGCCGTTTGGCCGAGACGGGGATGCCACTCAAGACGTAGGACTGGCACCCCTCGGCCGCTCGTTTCGATGCCTCGTCAACCGCAGAGTTTCTTTGCGCCAAGGAAAGCTTCTATCTGACTGCGATGTAATCCCATATCGCTGAGCTGGCTATCGCTCAGACCGCTGAGATCATGTGCAGCCTGTGTCTTCACGCGGTCGCGGGACAGGATGCAGAAGAGCCGGTCAAACATCTCCGAACCTCCGTTGTTTTCTCGATAGATGTGTAGGTAGGCGCCCCTCGATCTGGCGAAAGAGGCGGTAACGAAATGCTGAGTTGCTTGTGATGCAAGGTTGAGACAGAGGACCGGCAAACCGCGCGTTCAGCTGCGACAAACGCGCAACTGCGGGAAACGAACGCATCGAAGTGCTTCGAACAGCCAATCAGTTTCTGCTGCCCGCGAAAAAGACTGCTGAGACGGTCAGATCTAGGGCTTCGATCGGCTGCCAGGGGATGCTTGGCCTTTGAAGACCGAAGCGACTTCGGACAAGCCTCCGGAGTTGGAAGGGTTACTGGAGCGATCTTGCAATGCTAGTGCGTATTACCGATCGGGCGCATCCGTGGCCCGGGCGCGGGTTGTGTCGGGTTGGGGAGGAAAGTTCCGCGCGCGGCATTGTGAGGGTGCTCCGCCGCCTCCCACATATCCAGCACGGGTGTGACACAGGCATCGGTCTGGGAGAAGAGCCTGGCCCAATGATCCCGGTCGTTTCTGAGGAACACGTCGCCAATTCGGTCTGCGAGCCTGGGCCAGATGCTCCGATCCGCCTGGTCCCAGTTTTCCTCCGCCAAGCCAAGCCCTGACATCAGCGCTGCAAAAAACTGGGGCTCAATCGCGCCAACGGCGACAAACCGCCCGCAGGAGCAGCGATAGCAGCGGTAGAAGGGCGCCGCCCCGTCAAGCAGGTTTGCCTCACGCCCGCGGATCCATGTGCCGCTCGCCGCCCAGGCATAGAGGAAACTCATCTGGCTCGCCGCTCCGTCCAACATCGCAGCATCGACGACTTGACCTCGACCCGTGCGGCCAGCCTCGATCAAAGCCGCGAGCACTCCGAATGCGGCGAACAACCCGCCACCACCAAAATCCCCCACCAAGTTGGCCGGAGGCAAAGGAGGGCGATCTGCCGGACCCATCAGCGCCAATGCACCAGAGAGCGCGATATAATTGATGTCATGCCCCGCGGTTCTTGCGAGCGGTCCTTCTTGTCCCCAACCAGTGATGCGGCAGTAGACAAGCGCCGGGTTAAGCGCGAGCATTGCCTCAGGCCCAAGTTTGAGCTTCTCCATCGCGCCCGGACGAAGACCCTCGATGAGGCCGTCGGCGGATGCGATCAGCCGGATTGCTTCGCCGAGGTCATCCATATCTTTCAGATCAAGGATCACTTCAGTGCGACCACGCAGCATCACTTGATCCCCGGTATCAGCAATCAATGGTCCCCGCGCGGCTTTTGGCCGTGCAATCCGGATTACCTCGGCGCCGAGATCAGCGAGGAGCATCCCAGCGTAAGGCGCGGGCCCGATCCCCTCAAACTCGATGATCCTCAGACCTGCAAGCGGTGCTGCCATCTGCCCCTCCCCGTTGTTTTTCGCGAGATTGGCGGGGGCGTCGAAGACTTGCAAGAGGGCTGAGAGCCCGCCATCGTCACGACATGTCCCGTCCAGGTCCTCTCAATGCGATCACCGATGTCCCCGGCATCACTGTGGGCAATGCCGAGGACTGGGACTTGATCACGGGCACAACCGTTGTTTTGAGCGAGAAGCCATTGGTCGCGGCCGCTGACATCCGAGGTGGCGCTCCCGGGGTCCGGGATGTCGAGGCGTTGGCCCCTTTGGCATCGGTTCAACAGGCCCACGCGGTTTGCCTCTCTGGTGGCTCGGCTTTTGGCCTGGATGCTGCGGGCGGCGTGATGGACTTTCTGAGAGGCAACGGTGTGGGCGTGCAAGTAGGTGCCGCCCAAGTGCCGATCGTTCCGAGTGCAATCATTTTCGATCTGCTGATCGGGCCCGGGCCTGTCTGGGAGCATCCGCCCTGGTGGCAGCTGGGTCGGCAGGCCGCGGGACAAGCAGCGCAAGACTTTGCTCTGGGCAATGCAGGTGCTGGCTTGGGCGCAACGGCAGGGCAAATAAAAGGCGGCCTGGGTACAGCTTCGGCGATCTCCAAAGAACTGATTGTCGGTGCACTGGCAGTGGCAAACCCAGTCGGCTCGGTCACCATGCCCGGCAGCCGGCATTTCTGGGCTTGGGCTCTCGAACAAAACTCCGAGTTTGGCGGGCTCGGCCCGCCTGAGGACCTTGGCGATCTCAGCGAGATGAAGTTGAAGGGGTCAAGCGCGAACACGACCCTGGTTGTGGTGGCGACAAATGCGAGTTTGAGCTGGTCCGAGGCCGGACGGCTTGCGGTGATGGCTCAAGATGGCCTCGCCCGCGCGATCCGGCCGGTTCACGCACCTATGGACGGCGATAGTGTTTTTGTTATGGCGACGGGTGAAGTTGAATTGCCTGATCCGATGCACTGCCTCACTCTGCTCGGAATGATGGCTGGCGATTGCACGGCCCGAGCGATCACGCGAGGGGTCTACGAAGCAAAGGCCCTCGCCGGAGTCCCAGCTTGGCACGATCTATAGCAGATCAACCAAGCGGAATGCGCGGGCAAGCCCGCGCATGCACCTATTCTGGCGCCCTCCCGGGCGCGTTGGCCCCAGTCGGACTGCTTTCGCGTAACTTTGAGCTAGGCGCCTTGCGTCCCTGCCCATGCTTGCATGGGTGGCGGGCTTTGCCCGCCGTAATCCCGTCAGGGATCAGGGACGCTTGCGCGGTGGTCAGGCTTGGTTACTCGCGTGCAATCGGTGTGGCGCTAATGCGCTTACCGCTCATTGCATCGAAACTGTAGAGAACCTCACCCTTTGGCCCGTCCACCGTTATGAGAACGGTGTTGCTGCCTCGGCCAAGAGCTGAGATTGCCTCTCCCTCAGGAAGAACAAACCGCTCGGCTTGGATTGGCGTGTCTCCCACAACACCACTTGGCAACCCCAACCGGATGACAAAGATCGCCACCATCGCTAGCATGCCGAAAATCAGAACCGAAGTGAGGACCGTGACCAGCAGTCGAAGTCTGCGTAGATGGGGCGGCTCCTCGAAGTCTTCCTCTGGATCTTGCAAGGGAGATGACATGGCGTTCCCCTCGGAGGCCGATTCAGATGTGCTCCGGCTCGTGATCGGTGAGTCAGAGGCAGGACAGCGGCTCGACAAGGCGCTTGGTTTGGCCGCAGCGGATATGCCCGGGCTTTCACGTTCCCGGATCGCGAACCTCATCGCAAACGGTGCTTTGCAGGACGCAGACGGGCGGACGGTCACCGACGTCAAACGCAAAGTCAAGCTGGGAGAGGTCTGGCTTCTCATGCTCCCACCTCCGATGCCCGCTGAGCCAGCACCAGAAGACATCCCACTCGATGTTGTCTTCGAGGACCCGGATCTGATTGTCGTGAACAAGCCTGCTGGGATGGTTGTTCATCCCGCACCTGGTGCTGAAACAGGGACACTCGTCAACGCACTCCTGAATCATTGTGGCGATAGTCTGCAAGGGATTGGAGGAGAACGTCGACCTGGAATCGTGCATCGGATCGACAAAGACACCTCGGGTCTTTTAGTGGCGGCAAAGAGCCAAGCCGCCCATGCAGGCCTTGCTCAGCTCTTCGCTGCACATGATATCGAGCGACTGTATCGAGCTGTTTGTTGGGGAGAGCCTCAGCGACATGATCCGAGGCTGAGCGGTTTGGCGGGCGTCTCTCTCAAGCCCGATTGGATCCGGATCGAGACGCAGATCGGGCGGCACCCAACGGATCGCAAGCGCATGGCTGTGTTGGCGCGCCCAGGGGAGGGGCGCCGGGCTGTCACATATCTGCGCCCACTCGAAAATCTGGGGCCCGCAAGTCTCATCGAGTGCCGGCTTGAAACGGGTCGCACCCACCAGATCAGGGTTCATAGCAGCCATCTTGGCCATCCTTTGATTGGTGACCCTGTCTATGGACGAAAGGGCGGAGGCTCGATGAAAGACGCATCAAGTGCGGTGTTGAGAGCTTTCCCTCGCCAAGCGCTTCATGCTGCTATTCTTGGTTTTAAGCATCCGATTTCAGGGGAAAAACTCCACTTCGAAGTTATGTTTCCATCGGATCTCAAAGAGTTGATCGCCGCTTGCACCCGGTGAAAACCGCTCCCACGTTAACACAATCGCAAGGGTGAGGCCCAACCTCATTATTGAACGCATCGAGTGGGCACCCCATATGGAAGGTAACCGAACAAGGGACCGATATGACGACGACCTATACCACGCTTCCGGCACCTTCGCCCGAGCAAGGCCTGAGCCGCTACCTCTCCGAAATCCGTAAGTTCCCGATGTTGGAGCAGGAACAGGAGTTCATGCTGGCAAAGGCGTGGGTGGATCACGGTGACAAGGATGCAGCGCATCAGTTGGTAACGTCCCACCTGCGCCTCGCGGCAAAAATTGCTATGGGATATCGCGGCTACGGCTTGCCGACCGCGGAGGTTGTGTCAGAAGCAAATGTCGGCCTGATGCAAGCGGTCAAACGATTTGACCCCGATAAAGGGTTCCGGCTGGCGACCTACGCTATGTGGTGGATCCGCGCCTCGATCCAGGAGTACATTTTGCGCTCGTGGTCGCTGGTCAAGCTTGGAACCACTGCGGCGCAGAAAAAGCTCTTCTTCAATCTCCGCAAAGCAAAATCGAAGATCGGCGCCCTTGAGGACGGCGATCTTAGGCCTGAGCATGTCGAGAAAATCGCCAATGATCTCAACGTCACCGAAGACGAAGTGGTCTCGATGAACCGGCGCATGTCCGGGGGCGGTGATAGCTCGCTCAATGTCCCGCTCAAAGGCGATACCGAGGGCAGCTCGGAATGGCAGGACTGGCTGGCGGATGACGATGCCGATCAAGCCGCGACTTACGCTGAGAGCCAGGAACTCGAAGCCCGGAAAGAGTTGCTTATCGCCGCGATGGAAGGACTCAATGAGCGCGAGAGCCATATCCTTACCGAGCGGCGTCTGCGTGAAGATCCTGTGACACTCGAAGAGCTCTCCCAGCAATACAATGTCAGCCGCGAACGGATCCGCCAAATCGAGGTGCGTGCGTTTGAGAAACTCCAGAAGAAAATGCGGAGCCTCGCTTCTGACAAAGGGATGCTTCGCGTCAGCGCTTAGTTTGGAGCGCCCCGTCGGCCTTGGCCGACGCTAAAAAATAGCCGCGTCGGCCCTTGGGCCGACACCGTTTGGTTCGATTTGCTCCGCGTCAGTGAGAGGATCAACCATTTGGCGCTTCGCAGCCTTGGATATCTGCGGCAACACCTTCGGCCAAAAGGGTCATCCGAACATCTTGGCGCGAGATCCAGGCATCATCAAACAAAAGTGACATGGTTGCTCGAACAGCGACGTCTTCCCCAAAGCCGGTTGTTTCGGCTGAGTGGAACCAAATCCCCTCAGGACCCTCCAGCAGAACAGTCGGCTGTTCAATGGTGTCCTCGAAAGTCAAACGAGCGTCAAAGGCGCGGTCCTTTCCGGCACCTTGGAACGCACATACGGCGCGCTCGAGGCCCAGTGCATCGCCTGAGACTGGAACCGATGCCATCGCAGCTGCGATCCGTTCATATCCCTCGACCAGATCGGTTGGTATCGACCTTTGGAGCGTCGTGCGCTCCAAGACACAAATCTCCCGGCAGACGCCCAGATCCATGGCAACTTGCAGATCGATCGGCCGCGCCGCGTCGACTGGTGTGATCCGAACCGGTAGCGTGACACGCGTCTCATAGCCGATTGTCGTCATACCAAAGCTTTGAAAAACGCTGGGTGCGGGCCAATAGATCTCTGCAGTAGCCAGGTTTTCCGAGCCAGCCCAGTCGATTGCTGGTGGGATCCCTGCCTCGCCCGGGCTGCGCCAATAGGTCTTCCAGTCCGCAGCTAAGACCAGATCCAGCCCGATCATCCGGGTCCCGTCCAAATCAGGCGCGCCAGGAATAAGCTCTGATGTGACAAAGGACTGCCCCGTAGACACCAAAGCCTGAGCACTCGCCGAACTGGCGAGACAGGTTGAGAGCGCAAAAGCACTGAGCGTGCAAGCAAAGCAGTCTTTCATTTGATCCAGATAGACGAATCTCAGAACTCGCGCCAGCCTAGCTCACGCAGAGTTGCGATTTCCCTCACGGCCCGTCATCATCTGGGTCATGACAGAAACCGGCGACCTCGATGCAAGCTTCCTGGACGGGCATCTGCTCATCGCCATGCCTGGAATGACCGATCCGAGGTTCCACAAGACCGTGGTTTACCTCTGTGCACATTCCCATGACGGGGCTATGGGGCTGATCATCAATAAGCCGGCTGAGACCTTGAAGGTCAGCGATCTCTATGAACGTCTCGACATCGCCCATCGGCCTGGCCTGCCCGACGAAGTCGTCCGGTTCGGCGGTCCGGTGGAGACTGGCCGGGGCTTCGTTCTGCATTCTGGCGATTACTATGCGCCGGAGGCGACCATGCGGGTCGATAGCCAGATCTCGATGACAGCGACTTTGGAGATCTTGCACCTGATGGCTGCGGGTCATGGGCCGCGCCAAAGAATGGTGGCGCTCGGCTATGCGGGGTGGTCGCCGGGCCAGCTTGAAGTCGAACTGCAGGCCAATGGTTGGCTTCTCTGCGCCCCTGATCGTGACTTGTTGTTTGGCACCGATAACGAGACCAAATGGAACAAGGCCCTGGCGAAGCTGGGTATAGATCCAAGACTACTGTCCGCTGGCGGAAGCGCCTGACTGCTTTTGTGAAGTCAGGGGTGCAACGGGTTTGGTGCTGTGAGCGCGCCAAACTCGCGGGCTCTTTTGCAGCTGATTTACATGTTTGTAACCTTGATCCCTGGCTGCTTGACGCGGCGCCTAGCCTTGCGAACTGTAAGGGTTCCCCTCCCCAAAACGGAGCGGTGGTCATACCAAGGTCAGGCATGTCAGACGATGTTTGTGGGTTCCAAGACATATACGACCAGTTCGTCAGTAATTCGCTTAGGCGAGCTTGTGATAGATACAGACGAGCAAACGGTCAGCCGGGATCAGAGGCGTGTACGCCTCCGGCCTCTGCCCTTTACCCTTATGGTTTACCTGATCGCAAATCGGCACCGGGTGGTTCCGAAGCATGAGATTGTCGATCAGATTTGGGAAGGCCGCGCGATCTCGGATGGCGCGGTTGCTTCAGCGATCCGCGATATCCGAAAGGCTATTGGCGAGAGTGGGAGCGGGCACAAATGGATCCGGACGTTTTACGGTCGTGGCCTGAGATGGGTCGACCGGGATGAAGGGTGGTCACAAACTGCAGCCGCATCCTTGACTGAACCGCGCAGCCTGTTCCCGCGTCTTGTCCTGACCGGGATTCAGGATGCAACACTGGATGGTTCCGCGGAAGATATCGCGCTTGGATTTACGGCAGATCTCAATGTCGAACTTTCAAAAGCGCTCTATATTTCTGCCGCACCCGCCCTGATCAACGAAGGTGCGAGTGCTCTAGGGATTGGCCAGAGATCGGGCGCCCGTTACGTACTTGATGGGAGCGTTCGACTGGTATCTGGATCGCTCAGGGTCACTGTCCAACTGCTGGATGCGATTAAGGGGACTAGTATCTGGGCCGAACGGTTCGATCAGTCGAGCAAGGATTTGGCCGCAACCCAGGACGCGATCACGGCTGCAATCGCAGTCGCGGTTCCGTTCCAAGTCGCGCTGAACGAGCGACGTCGAGCGGCTTTAAAGCCGTTAGAGGATCTGGATGCTTGGGAGAACGCACAACTCGGCTTCAAGCATCTCTTCGAGCATGACTACACAGCCATGGATCACGCGATCTCCTGCTTCCGCCGCGCAATCGTTCTGGAGTCCGGTTTTTCAGACGCCTATGGGGGCCTCGCGCGGGCGTTACTCGTGAAAGCCACATATTTCCCGACTAACCGGTCGGCGCTTCTTGTGGAGGCAGAGACACAGGCGCGCAAAGCGATCCAGATTGAGCCTTTGCGCCCCGGTGGTTGGCTTGCGCTGACTCGATACTTTCAAGTCGTGGGAAAGTCAGAGGAGGCGATTGCTGCCTCGGACAAGGCCATTGAGCTCTCAGATGAACTCTACAAACCCTACTTCTTCAAAGGGCTTTCGCTACTACTCGCAGGCCGTGCGGAAGAAGCGCTGGCACATATCGACCGCAGTTTGCGCATCGACCCTGTGCATCCCTATCAATGGGCCATGCATGCGAGTCGGGCCTTTGCCTTGACCATGTTGGACCGCCATGAGGAAGCGCTTGCGGCAGCGCGGACCGGGCATCGGAATTCAAATCTTGATATCCACTCGCTGATCGCAGAGCTCTGCGCCCTAGGTTGGCTTGACCGCCAGGAGGAGGCGGAGCGGCGAATAGGCGAACTCGAGCGCGCCTTGCAGGTGCGGGGTGTTCCGGGAAGTGCTTGGGGCGCGATCATGCGCATGCCGCCGATAACTGACCGCAAAGCTCTCGCAAAAGTCTTATCAGGTTTCCGGCGCGCTCGGATTCATGCCATGTTGCGCGATGCGACTTAGGAGGTGATGTCAGTCCGTGAAAGTTCTGCTTGTTGAGGACAACGATGAAACGGCTGCCTTTATTTTGCGAGGTCTGGCCGAACAAGGCGCCGTTGTCGAGCATCGCACCGATGCCAAGGAGGCTCTGATCGCCGCAGCTGATCAGGACCTTGATGTGATCATCTTTGACCGAATGTTGCCTGGGATGGACGGGTTGGATGCGGTGCGCTTGTTGCGGGCGTCGCATGTCGAGACACCGATTCTGATCCTCTCAGCCCGCTCTGGCATCGACGATCGGGTCGATGGGTTGAGCGGCGGCGCAGATGACTATCTGGTCAAACCCTTTGCCTTTGAAGAGCTGTTGGCGCGCATCCATGCGCTTTTGCGTCGGCCACCGATCGCGGCGGATACAACCGAGTTGCGCATCGCAGATCTTCATCTGGATCGCCTGAAACGTATCGTGAGCCGGGGCAATGTCACTTTGGACCTCTCGCCCCATGAATATCGGATCTTGGAGTATCTGATGCTAAACGAGGGGCAGATCGTGACCCGCACCATGCTGCTCGAACGGATTTGGGGTTATCGGTTTGATCCGAAGACCAGCTTGGTGCAGACCCATATCAGCCGGTTGCGGGCGAAGGTGGACAAATCCTTTCCGACCGAACTGATAAAGACCATACGTGGATCGGGATATGTCATCACCGCGCCTTAGCGCACTTCTGAGTTCTAGCGTTTTTCGCGTTACCCTTTTGTCCTCTGCTTCGGTCTCCATTATTGCCGTTGGCCTGCTTTGGCTGGCCTGTTTTGCGATCATCACTTGGAGCGAACAAGGGCTTCGGGCGCGGATCCAAGCAGAGGCGGAGCGCGCCGCGCTGCGGTTCGAGCAGGGTGGTCTGGACGGTGTCATAGACATTATTGCTCCCGATGGGCAGCGGATTAAAGGCCGAGAAGAACTGGCGGTAGCCCGGTCGGAAAGCGAGCTTTTTGGTGTGCTTCGCCGACATGACTATCAACCGATTGCGGGGTTCACAGGGCTTTATGGCACAAAGGGTTGGTCCGAAGGTGAACTCGACTATGTCGATATCGACCAGCAAGTGATCGCCTATCAGTTCGCGCTTGATGAGGACTACACAGCGACCTTCGCCCTCTTCGTTCCGAGCGAGTTAACGGACTTGAGGGGTTTTGCCGCCTCGGCTTCAATCGCGATTGGAGTGATTGCGCTGCCCTTGGCGATCATAACGGGTCTTCTTCTTTCCTGGATCGTTCATCGGCGATTGGCAGACCTCGCGTCTACGGTCGAAGGCGTTACAGCCGGACGAATGGAAGAGCGGGTACCGCTTTCGGGGACTGGAGATGAGTTTGAGCGTCTGTCCATGAGTCTGAACCAGATGCTTGACCGGCTGGAAGCACTCACCCGCAATATCGAGCAAGTCACCGTCGGCGTCGCCCATGACCTCAAGACGCCGCTCAGCAATATTCGTGGGCGTTTGCAGCTGATGGGCCGCGATATCGAAGACCGCGAGGCGGTGGTGCGCCATATCGAGATGGCCGAGCAACATATGGAAACCCTATTGCAGACCTTCAACGCCTTGCTGCGCCTGGGCGAGGTCGAGGCAGGATCGCGCCATTCGGGATTTGAAAGGGTCGATCTCTCCTCGGTGATGCGGGATCTGGCCGATAGCTTCGTGCCTGTCTTCGTCGATGCTGACAAAGAGCTGACGGTTCAGGTGGATCCTGAGATTGCAATCCAAGGTGACGAGGCGCTGTTGATCCAGATGGCCTGTAACCTCTTGGAGAACATCATCGACCATTCCCGCGATGGGGCTATGGCCTGGATCAAACTCTCCGCAGATGGCTATACCGCCAGGCTGGAGATCGGCGATGATGGCCCTGGAATTCCGCCGTTGCACCATGACCGATTGTTTGAGCGATTCTTTCGGGGAGATGCCAGTCGCACGACCCCGGGAAATGGGCTTGGGCTAAGCCTCGTGAAAGCGATTGCAGATCTCCATACTGCAAAGATCACTATCGACCCAAGGGCATCTGGGCTGGTTCTTGTGATCAGTTTCCCGATAACAGCAGAGATATACAATTCTGTATGATTGACGCGACAGAATTGTAAGCCCCGGCCTCTCGCAAACAGGTTATACCAAGTCATTAGAAGGACTTGGGGAACCTTCAAGATAGTTTGCTTGTTAGCTTGTCCGATCAATTCTGCTGGATCGATCGAGCAGAAAGTAAATCCAATGCTTCAGTCTAGCCTGTTGAAGGAAAACCTCCGTGATTTGCTGATCTTGCGCCCTCTTATTGTTGGACTTGCGTTCTTCACTTCAGTCGTTTTTGCGACCTTGAGCCTACAGATGCCGCCGGAGCACGCGTCTCTCGGCAACCAACTGGGAGAAGACGTCATGGATCAATTTTCGGGCATGAGCGGGATGAGTGGACATGGAATGAACCACACGCCCACAGCAACGATGCCAGGTATGACGGGTGGGTCGGGAACGACCGGCGGACACACTGGGCATTCGGGTCATCAGATGAGCGAAGACTCGCCTATGATGCGGCTGGTTTCACTGGATCAAGTCGATGCCACAGCGACCCAGAGCGGGGCATGGTCAGATCCAGCGACTTGGGGTGGCACTCTGCCGGGTCCGGGGGCCAAGGTTCACATCCCAGCTGGAATTACGGTTACGGTCGATGGAGTTTTGGCGCCAGAGTACAAGACAATTCGTCTCGACGGCACTCTGGATTTCGCAACCAATGTGAACACGGAGTTGAAGGTCGATACGCTGGTCTCGACCATGACCGGCCACCTGATCATGGGGACGGCGACGAACCCGATCGCGGACGATGTCACAGCATCGATCGTCTTTGCCGATGATGGTGTCATCGACCGCAGTTGGGACCCAGGCCTGCTGAGCCGGGGTGCGCTCCTGCATGGACAGACGACGATCTATGGCACCCAGAAGGATGGATTTGTCGGTGTGGCTGGAGGGCTCGCAGCAGGTTCAGGCTCGGTGACGCTCACCAGTCTGCCGACGGGCTGGCAGGTCGGAGATGAGCTGGTCATTGCCGGAACAGATCCGCTAGACCCCGCAAGCGATGAGATCGTGACCATTCGAGAGATCACTCCAGGCGCCAATGGTGCGGTGACACTTGCCTTCTCGACGGCCCTTGTGCGCGATCACATTGCGCCACGCCCGGATCTGGACGTGCATATCGCCAACCTCACCCGGAATGTCACCTTCACCTCGGAGAATGAGGGCGCGCTCAATCGTGGCCATGTGATGTTCATGCACACGAACAATGTCGATGCGCGCTATGTCAGTTTTCAGGGACTTGGACGCTCGGACAAGACGGCGGGGCTGAATGATTGGCGGCTGAGCAGCAACCCGGAGGAGTCGATCCTTCCGGAAGACATGACCTTGGAGATGCTCGGCGGCACCAATGTGCGTGGCAGATACTCGGTTCACTTTCACCAAGCCGGTCTCGATGGCCAGCCAGCGCAGGTCCATGGCTCGGTCGTCCGCGACGATCCCGGTTGGGCTTATGTGAACCATTCCTCCAATGTAGACTTCGTCAACAACGTCTCTCACAATATCGTTGGTGCGGCCTATAACACCGAGGCAGGAGATGAGCAGGGCTCCTTCATCAACAATATCGCTATCCGAACGGTCAGCCCGACCGCACGGCTGAACCCGCCGGACATCACGTTCGATCCCGATCAGGCGCCCGGGCAGCGGGTCACGACCCAAGATTACGGCTGGCAGGGCGATGGCTTCTGGTTCCACGGTGCCAATGTCGAGGTCGAGGGCAACATCGTTTCCGGCGCCACTGGGCGAGCCTATATCTACTGGGGGCTCGGACTCGTTGAGCAAGGGCTTGGTGAGAAGATGGTCCGGGTCTCGGATCTGCCAAATGGACATCTAACCGGATTGCCACCGGACGCCATGGTGCGCACCAAACATATGCCAGTGGCGAGCTTCGACAACAACACGGCATACGCGACGGTCAAAGGTTTGAATGTCACTTATCTTCACACTGACTTACGGGAAGAACAGGATGCATTTCTAGAGTCCGAGAACCGTCTCTTGCCTATCGCGCAAGCCTATGAAGATCAGCTTCAGTCGACGTTCTCGAACTACACAGCTTGGAATGTCCCACTTTCTGCAATTGAGGCGAATTACTCGGGACGGCTGAACTTTCAGAATGTCGATGTCATCGGCTCCGGCGCCGAGGCTTCGGTTGGGATTTCGCTGGATAACTTTGCCGCTACAAACCATTTGACCGTTCGCAACGCGACCGTGGATGGGTATGCCGTCGGGATTGCAGCACCCCGCAACGGCGACAGCACGATCGATGGGGCGCAAATTTCCGCTCCCACAGACATCCGCATCAACGCGCCAGATCTCGGACCGCGAGATCTCAGCATCTCTAACGTCGTATTTAATCCCTTGAGTAGCATTTTTTCGGAGGCCTCCGAGGCCGACTTCCGGCGGACAAATATCGAGATGAACGCAACCCTCGATATCGGCTTGTTTGGATCAGAGATTCTTTTCGGCGAGGAGTCGCTCACCAAAATCCCCGGAATGTTC
>JBCDAS010000069.1:0-15122 GCA_039185235.1 Pseudomonadota bacterium | reverse complement strand
TGGCGGACAGAGCGGGATTCGAACCCGCGATAGAGTTGCCCCTATACACGCTTTCCAGGCGTGCGCCTTCGACCGCTCGGCCACCTGTCCGTGGCGGGTGAGTAGCGTGAAACAGCTTTCCAGCGCAAGGGTCTGATTGCTTGGCAGACGCGGGTGGCTCACTTATAGACGTCGTCGTACAGACCGCTTGGGGGATCGATGTTCATCGTGCGAATTCTGGGAATAGTCTTGACCTTTGTGGGGGTTGGGATTTTGGGCGTCGAGATCTTGTGGCCTGCTGAGAGTGGCTTTGAGCTCCGCGCGCTGGGCTGGTGGTGGGCGGAGGTCCACCGGGAAAGCCTTCTTCTCTTGCAGCCCGCTGTGGAGCGGTATCTGACGCCCGACATCTGGGATCCCGGCGTCCAGACAATCCTGGAATGGTCGGCAGCGCCGCAGTTCATTCTGCTGGGTGGTCTGATGTGGTGGCTCGGTGCACGGGCCAGGCGCAAGCATATCGAGCGCCAGGCGGATAGGCTCACCTATCGGAGTTGATCTTCAGGCGGCTTTGCCGCGCGCAAGACGCGCCCGGGCGCGGGGGTTGTTCTCAAATAGGGCCGCCAATTGGTCGGTGATCGCACCGGCCAATTGTTCGGCATCGGTTATCGTCACAGCGCGTTGGTAATAGCGGGTCACGTCATGGCCGATCCCGATGGCGAGCAGCTCGGCCCGGTCGCGTTTCTCGATCATTGCGATGACCTCGCGCAGATGGTGTTCGAGATAGTTTGACGGGTTCACCGAAAGGGTCGAATCGTCCACCGGTGCCCCATCCGAGATCACCATTAGGATCCGCCGCTGTTCGGGCCGCGCGAGCACGCGGCGATAAGCCCATTCGAGCGCCTCGCCATCGATGTTTTCCTTCAAAAGCCCTTCGCGCATCATCAGGCCAAGATTGCGCCGAGCACGGCGCCAAGGGGCATCGGCGCCTTTGTAGATGATGTGACGCAGGTCGTTCAGCCGACCGGGATTGGCCGGGCGTCCATCCGCCAGCCACTGCTCCCGCGCCTCGCCGCCCTTCCAGGCGCGGGTGGTGAAGCCGAGGATCTCGACCTTGACCTGACAGCGCTCAAGGGTCCGGGCCAACACATCCGCGCAGATCGCCGCGATTGAGATCGGGCGGCCACGCATCGAGCCTGAGTTGTCAATCAAGAGGCTCACGACCGTGTCGCGGAACTCGGTGTCTTTCTCGACTTTGAAGCTGAGCGGGGTTGTCGGGTTGGCAACAACGCGGGCCAAGCGGCCTGCGTCCAGAATACCTTCCTCGCGGTCGAACTCCCAACTCCGGTTTTGCTGGGCTTGCAAGCGGCGTTGCAGGCGGTTGGCCAGGCGAGAGACGGCGCCCTTCAACGGGTCGAGTTGCTTGTCGAGATAGGCGCGGAGGCGGTCGAGTTCGTCCTCGTCAGCCAATTCCTCGGCAAGGACTTCCTCATCGAACTTGGTACTGAAGACTTTGTAGTTTGGGTCGGCATCCGAGATCGCCGGGGGGACGTGTTCGGGCGGAGGCATGCCATCCTCTGCCTCCATCGCCTCCTGGTCTTCCATGTCGTCTTGGGATTCGTCCAGCGAGATCTCCATCTGGCGGGTCTCGCTCTCCTCACCGCGCATTTCGTCGGGCAGGTACTCGTCTTCATCGGACCCGTCATCGCCGTCCTGATCCGAGGTCTCGTCGTCTTGGTCGTCCGTGTCGTCCTCGGTCTCCTGGTCCTCGGGCTGATCCTGATCAGGATCATCGCCCAGTTGATCGCCATAACCGAGCTCTTCGATGATCTGCCAGGCGCGTTTGGCAAATTCTGCCTGGTCTTCAAGATCGCCGAGATCGTTGAAGCCGTCACCGAGTTGGTTCTCGAAAAATCCTCCCCAAAGATCGACGATGTTCTGGCAACCGGCGGGAAGAGGGCGCCCGGTCAGCTTCTGGCGCATCATAAGCGCGGCCGCTTCGGCCATTGGCGCCTCGGCCGACGAGGTCATGGCCTCGTAGCCGCGATTGCTCGCCTCCTCGCCCAGTTTCGCGTCGAGGTTCTGTGCAACACCATCCATCGCGAGCGAGCCGATGCACTCGCAGCGGGCATTTTCCAGCGCATCGAAGATCGTGCGCGCCATCTCGCCCTGCGGCGCATAGCGCGTATGGGTGTCGTCGGAGTGGAAACGCTCGCGCAGCGCATAGGCATCCGCCGTGCCACGCGCCAGCATCACCTCGGCGCGCGACATACGCCGCGAGACCTGGGGCAAGCGCAGCCCGGTATTGGTCTTGCCCGGAGGGTCGGAGGAATAAGTGACCCCAAGCTCCTCGTCACCGGCCAAAGCGCGGGTCGCCTCAGCCAGGGCCTTTTTGAACGGATCTGCGGGATTTTCTGTTTTCTGTGCCATGTTCCTACCGCGCCGGAAGAGGACGGCGCGGTGCCAGCCCCTCGGCCTTTGTCAGATCCTTACAAAACTTCAGATCCTCCTGCATGAGCAAGAGGTCATAGGTCCGGAATGTGGCGCTCTGCACCGGGCCGAACTGGTCGCGGAGCGTGTCACGATAGGCCTTCAGACTGGTCTCGATGGCCGTGCGGGTTGCCTCGGCAGCTTCCGCCACTGATTGAGAGGTCTCTTCAGACAAGACGTCAACCGCGCGCATGGTCAAATCAGAGGCCGTTTGCTGCAAACGTTCCGCTTCACCTGGCCGACGGTCACGGAATTCGGCGATGAGGGTGAAGAACGCGATGCAGCGCTGCAGATACTCTGATCGGTCAAGCCGCTCATTCTTGAGGGCGACCCGGTTCGATATTGAAGCATCTGCAAAGCCTGAGAGGCTCAGCGATACTGCCAGCCCCGCCACGAAGGCCCTCATTGATCACCCCAAGCTAATCGAGGCCGCGCTCTCTGGCAGTTCCTCGCCAAAGGCTTTCTGGTAATGTTCGGCCACCAGGGTACGCTCCAACTCGTCGCACTTATTGAGGAACGTCACGCGAAAGGCGAAACCGACATCATCCCCGAAGATTTGCGCGTTCTGGGCCCAGGCAATCACAGTCCGAGGCGACATGACGGTTGAGAGATCGCCTTGCATGAAGCTCTCGCGAGTCAGATCCGCGACCGTAACCATGCGCTTGATTATCGTCTCTTTTTCGCCCTGGAACTCCGGGCATTTGGAGAGGACGATTTTGACCTCTTGGTCATGTGGCAGATAGTTCAACGTGGTCACGATCGACCAGCGGTCCATCTGACCTTGGTTGATCTGTTGCGTACCATGATAGAGGCCCGTCGTATCTCCGAGGCCCACCGTGTTGGCCGTGGAGAACAAGCGGAAGCTCGGGTGAGGGTGGATCACCTGGTTCTGGTCGAGGAGCGTCAATTTGCCATCGACTTCCAGGACCCGTTGGATCACGAACATCACATCTGGGCGGCCCGCATCGTACTCGTCAAAGACGATCGCCGTCGGTGTCCGCAACGCCCAAGGCAGGATGCCCTCCTGAAACTCAGTGACCTGCACCCCGTCTTTGAGCTTGATCGCATCTTTGCCGATTAGGTCGATTCGGGAGATATGGCTGTCGAGGTTCACCCGCACACATTGCCAGTTCAAGCGCGCCGCCACCTGCTCGATATGGGTCGACTTTCCGGTCCCGTGATAGCCCTGGATCATAACGCGGCGATTATGAGCAAAGCCTGCCAGGATCGCGAGAGTGGTGTCGTGATCGAACTTGTAAGTCTCGTCGAGTTCCGGCACGCGGTCTGACGCCTCAGCAAAGCCCTTCACAATCATATCGGTGTCGATTCCGAAGACATCGCGCACCGAAAGATCGACCTTTGGCACTTCGCTTGTGAGGGTTCCGTCCGCCATTAGGACCTCCATTCATTCGACCATTGCGCTCGTCTGGACCATGCCAAGACGAAACGCAAGGGGGCTCATCCATTGGACCCAAGCTAAGGCTAATTCTGGCGAGGATCTTTTCAATCCGACAAGTTGCGGCTTTTCTTCAGAATGTCCCAGGCACGCAGCACAAGCGACAATTGCTCGGGGTCCACGCTCTCGCCGCCATTCATGTCTGGGTGCAAATCCTTGATAAGGTCACGATAGCGTCTGCGGGCATCTGTTCGGCTGGTTGTCTCTGGATCGAGGCCGAGCACCTGCATCGCTTTCTGCTCCTCGCCCGTGAAGCGGCGTCTTGGCTTTTTCTCAGGATCGCCGGTGTTGATCGTTGCAGCGTCGCCCAAGACCTCCATTGGGTCAGAAAAGCCCCAGCGCGCCCAAGCGCGGCCTTCCGCATGGGGTTGATTGTTGCGATCGCCAGGTGCTTTGCCCAGCTTCCAGGTTGGGCGCTCCCAAGTCCGGTCAGCGCGCATCTGAGCGTCGATCTCGCTCTCGCTGGCATCGGCGAAGAAGTTCCAGGAGCGGTTGTACTCGCGCACATGCTCCAGACAGTACCAGCGATAGTCGTTCAGCCGGTCGGGCGAGACGGGGGCGCGATACGCGGCAGGGGCGTTACAGTCGGGCCATTCGCAGCATTTGCCCTGTGGCGAAAATGCCCCAGACATGCCACGTACACGCTGCCGACGCCGCTTGTCCGCGGCGACTGATACGTCAAAGTCAAAGGGCGAACGTGGCGCCATGAAGCTGGATCTCCGAAGTCAATTCTGCCCAAGATAAACCGGGCAGGTAAAAATCCGATAGCTTGACAAAGGAAAAAACGCGATGTCGATGCAAACTACCATCCACGAAAAGTTGAGCACCGCTTTCGCGCCATCCGTTCTGGAAGTGATTGATGAGAGCGAACAGCATCGCGGCCATGGTGGCTGGCGTGAAGGCGGAGAGACCCATTTCCGCGTCGTGATGACTGCGCCGGAGTTTGCGGGCATGAGCCGGGTGAACCGCCAGCGGGCGGTCAACAAGCTCTTGGCCCAAGAATTGGCAACCACGGTCCATGCCCTGGCCATGGAATTGAAGGCGCCGGGCGAATGAGAGGGCTGATTGCAACTCTTTTCGTGACGATGCTGTCAGGCTGCATAGCGTATACGGTCGTCGATACAGCCGTTGATGTGACCACGACCGTGGTAGAGACCACGGTTGATGTCGCCGCTGGGACGGTGGATCTGGTTGTCGGTGACGATGACGATGACGATGACGATGACGATGAAGACGACGATTAGCTCGGCATCTAGTCTTCGGCTCCACGCCCGCCCTTGCGGTTCCCGGGATGCATCCCCATCGCCCGAGTTATCTTCATAGCTGGCTGAACATCGCCGCTTTGGGCCGCGGCGGCTTCTTGCATTGGAGTTGGATCGGACTGTGGTGTTGAGAGTGTTGGCTCTGCCCTGGTCGTTGGCATGGTGGGGGCGTCGTGCTCAAAACGGGCTGCTGGAGCCGATTCTGGGAGCGGCGGCGCCTCGGGCATCCGCGTCTCAGAATGCGCGACGGGTGTGGTTAAGTGACGCTCGGCAGGTGCGCGATAGCTCGGCTGTGCGGGGAGCACGTCCTCGCGGACCCGTTGGAAGACCATTACGGCACGATGGACTTCGCGAGCACGGCCCAACCAGCCGCTGCGCTCTTCGACGGGGATCAGATCGGTGCGCAGATAGGTCCAGCCATCTTGCGCCTCCTGCAGCAGGATCTCTTCCATTGCAGCTGCGACCCGGTCAGAGCGTGTTTTCGCCCCTTTCTTCCGTTTCGACCGCTCGGGCGCGCCGACCGTTTTATATTCGATTCTCATCGCGTCGTCCTTTGGTGATCAAAGCCCCCCACCCGCTCCTGACCTATCTCGCTCGGCGCGGGACTTCAACTCCCTGGCGCCGCTAGTCACCTTTTGCAGTCTGGCGCCTTCGGTGCACAGCAGATGCTGGGGCCACAAACAGCATGATTTTCCAGGCGTTGAAACCGCGATCAAACTCCGTTTTCGCATCGCCCAGCCCCGCGAGCTCAGCCGCTTGGGCACCCAGCCAGATAACCGCGACACCGATGAGCAGCGCTGAGATGCACGCGACCCAGAGGCCGACGGTCCCATCGACCCGGTCAACAATCGGTCGCGGTGCAAACCATCCAATCAAAATCACAGCGATGATGAAGAGGACCAGGGTCAAAACGCGTCCTTGCGCCGCCGGATCTCGGCAAACACCCCGGCATCGTCGGCGCCTCCAAGTCCGATCGCAGCCTTTACGGTTTCCTCGCGTGCGCGCAAGAAGGGATTGGTCGCCAACTCCTCGGCCAAGGTCACAGGGACAATCGGCTTGCCCTTCTCATCTGCCTCTTCGATTCGCTTCAGCCGCTCGATCAGGGCTGGATTGCTCGGCTCGATCGACATCGCGAAACGGCCATTCGCTTTGCCATAGTTGTGCCCGGAATAGATCTGGGTCTCTGGATCCATGGTGAAGAACTTGCTCAAGCTGTCCCACATCATTGCATGGGTGCCTTCGAAAACTCGCCCGCAGCCAAGCGCCATGAGGCTGTCGGCGGTGAAGGCCGCTTTCTCCGCTGGGAAGTGAAAGGCGATATGCCCGATTGTATGACCGGAGACATCCAGGACCACGGCTTCGGTGTTTCCCAGCTTGACCTTGTCTCCCTCGTTGACCGACAGATCCAGCTTTGGCAGCCGTGCAGCGTCCTTCGCATGGCCAACAACCTTGCAGCGGTAACGATCCCGCAAGCCTGCCACCGCGTCCGTATGATCGGCATGGTGATGAGTGAGCCAGATCTGCGTCAGTTCCCACTTGCGCCACTGGAGGGCCTGGAAGATCGGACGCTCCTCAGGGGCGTCGATCGATACTGTCTCGCCGGTTTCTGAATCGTGGATCAGATAGGCGTAATTGTCACTGCGTGCGGGCAGGGTGACGATCTCGATAGGCATGGCGTCCTCTCAGACTTTCGATTAGGCTAGACCCTAGAGCAAGATGAGCGCCGATTGCACGCATCGGATCTTTACAGTTTGCTCGCAGGATAAACCGACCCAGAACTCGTATTCGGCCTGAAAACCCGTTTAACCGAGTTTGATCTAACGCAGCCGGTTGAGGGTGCAATGCATCTGGACGTCTTAGATCTGAGAAAATTCTACTACACGACCAAATTGGGTCGGATGACGCAGACGCTTCTGCGCAACCGTTTGCGCCGCATGTGGACCAATGTCTCGGGCCAGACGGTGGTTGGGTTTGGGTTTGCCGCACCTTTCCTGCGTCCGTTTATGGAAGAAGCGGCGCGCACGATCTGTTTGATGCCAGCGCAACAAGGTGTCTGCACCTGGCCCTCCGAAGGGCCGAATGTCGCTGCCTTGACCGAGGAGACGCTTTGGCCCCTGCCGACCGGGCTGGTCGATCGTTTGATCGTCGCCCATGGTTTGGAGACCTGTGAGAACCCCCAGGCGCTTTTGACCGAGATCTGGCGGGTGCTGGCGCCCGGCGGACGGGCGATCTTCTTGGTTCCGAACCGGGCCGGGTTCTGGGCCCGACGCGATGCAACTCCCTATGGCTATGGGCGACCCTATTCGGTCGGGCAGCTTGAGACCGCACTGTCAAACCAGAATTTCAGTGTCGAGCGGCATGAAGCGGCATTGTATCTCCCGCCATCGAACAAGAAGTTCTGGCTCCGCATCGCGCCTTCGGCTGAGCGTTTGGGCCAACGGCTCGACATCCAACGCTTTGGCGGTGTCGCGTTGGTCGAGGTGAGCAAATTGGTCTACATCGCGCCGAAATCAGGCGCGGTTGCGCCGGCGCGGGTGCCGCTCAAGGTGCTTGAAGGGCTCAGCCCGGCCCCGGCACCCAAACCAGCGACCGGACGGGGCAGCATCAGATTGATCAAGAGCGACTAGTCCAGGCTGTTCGATCGAAACTCTTCGATTTAGCGCCGGAACCGGGTCCGCGACCGATGCGCCTAGTCCAGCTTGCCCATGCACGGGCCTACAGCTTCTAATCGGTATCGGCGCAGCTCTGGTCTGCTTCTAAGTCTTCATCTGTCCCGCTCGATGTCACTTATCCTGTCGAACAGCTCCGTCGGCTTTGACCTCGGACCATGCGAGTGCAATGCGCCGAAAGCCTTCTCATCGGCCCGAGGATTGTGTAGAGGCGTGCGATCACGAATTGCAGGACAAACCATGACCGTCCATCCAACCATCACCCCGCGCGAAGGGGTGCTCGATATCTCGCCCTATGTTGGGGGAGCTGCAAAAGCCGAAGGCGCTGAAAAGGTCTTCAAGCTGAGCTCCAACGAAAACCCGCTTGGGCCGAGCGACAAAGCGAAAGAGGCCTGCAGGAAAGCGGCTGCGAGCCTCGAGCTCTACCCGGATGGTGACCATGCGGATCTACGCCAAGCGATTGCCGGGGTCTATGGATTGGATGCCCAGCGGATCGTTTGCGGATCAGGCTCTGATGAGCTGATCTCGCTCCTTTGCAGCGCATATTCGGGCGCGGGCGATGAGGTGTTGCACTCGCAATTCGGCTTTTTGATGTACGCAATCTCAGCCAAGGCGGCCGGTGCGCGCCCGGTCTGGGCGTCTGAGCGGGACATGACAACCGATGTAGACGCATTGTTGGCTGCGGTGACCGAGCGCACGCGTCTGGTTTTCGTTGCCAATCCCAACAGTCCAACAGGTACGATGGTGCCGCTCGGCGATCTGGAACGCCTTGCTGAGGAATTGCCGCCGCATGTGCTTTTGGTCCTCGACGGGGCCTATGCCGAGTTTGTCGAGGGGTATGATGGTGGCGCCAAGCTGGTGGAGACGCGTGAAAACGTGGTCATGACCCGCACGTTCTCTAAGATCTACGGGCTTGGAGCGCTTCGCCTTGGCTGGTGCTATGCACCGATGCATGTGGTCGAAGTGCTGCATCGCGTGCGCGGACCCTTCAACGTTACTGCGCCAGCTTTGGCGGCTGGCGAGGCCGCTGTTCAAGATCTCGCCTGGGTTGCCCATTGTGTGGCCGAGAACGCGATCTGGCGTGACTGGACATCTTCAGAGCTGGCCCGGCTCAACATCCCGGTCTTGCCCAGCCAAGGCAATTTCGTCCTTGCCGAGATTGGTGAGCATGCTGGCGACTGTGCAGATTTCCTCGAGGCGAAGGGTGTCTTGGTGCGCAAGATGAATGGCTATGGTCTGCCGCGACATCTCAGGATCTCGATCGGGACAGAGGAAGGCTGCCGCGCTTTGATCCGGGGCATTCGGGACTGGCTCGGCTGATGATTTTTCAGCATGTCGCTTTGATCGGCCTTGGCCTGATCGGCTCCTCCATCGCGCATGCTTGCAAAGCGCATGGGGCGGCGGGGCGGGTGACAGGCTATGCGCGCTCAGCCGAGACGCGCGCGACGGCTGCGCGGCTTGGATTTTGTGACGTGTTCGAGACGGCGGGAGAAGCGGTTGCGGGCGCTGATTGCGTGATACTTTGCGTGCCCGTCGGCGCTTGCGGCTCCGTTATGGCCGAGATCGCGCCCCATATCGCCCAGGGCGCCGTGATTTCGGATGTTGGCTCGGTCAAGCAGGACCTGATTGCAGCCATGGCGCCTCATGTTCCCGAGAATGCGCATTTCATCCCGGGCCACCCCATGGCTGGTACGGAGCATTCCGGTCCCGAGGCGGGGTTCGCTGCGCTGTTCCAGAACCGCTGGGTAATCCTGACGCCATTGCCTGGCGGCGCGGTGGAGAAGGTGGATCAACTGGTGGCCTTTTGGCAGGCGATTGGTGCAAAGACGACGTTGATGACGCCGGAGCACCATGATCTTGTCGTCGCGGTCACCTCCCATGTGCCCCATGCGATCGCCTATACGATGGTGGGTGTCGCTGACGATATGCGCCGCGTAACAGACCGCGAGGTGGTTGAATTCTCTGCCGCGGGGTTTCGGGACTTTACGCGCATCGCAGCTTCGGACCCTACGATGTGGCGCGATGTGTTTTTGAACAACAAAGAGGCTACGCTGGACGTGCTTGGCCGCTTTACCGAGGAGTTGATGACCGTGCAAAGCGCGATCCGGCGGGGGGATGGGGATTTTCTGTTCGATTATTTCACCCGGACTCGCGCAATCCGGCGCGGGATCATTGACGCTGGACAAGATACTGAAGCACCGGATTTTGGCCGAATTGCTGCGGATAAGCCAAGGCCGTAAGTCGCGGGGCTTGGCTGATGTCTGAGAGCCAAAGCTCAAATACCGGGCAAGCATCCCGGAGCCCTGACGGGCCCTCGGCGAGCAAAGCTCGCCACCTTCGCGTAGACGCGAAGCGGGATGCCCGGCGCCTAGCTCGAAGCAATGCGAGGGCAGTCCGACTGGGGCCATCGCGCCCGCAAGGGCGCCAAATATAGGTGTATGCGGCGTAAGCCGCATTCCGTCGGGTTCGCCTTAGGCAGGTGGCGCCAGTTTTGGGGCTTTACCGATTGCAATAGGGCCGATCCGGACCTTACCGCCATTCAGCCTGAGCGTCACTTCGACATCCTGACCCGTGCCACCAATAACCGAGGCGACTTTCAATGCTTGTTCAATTGCCCCAAGCATCCGACGATCCAGTGTGTTGGACTGCCGGGCGATGCGCACCATCTCGCGCCAGTTGCGGAGTTTCAGATCGATCTCGCCCGATGCAAAGCCGTGCAGATCGGTCTTGATTCGCCCTGAGGCTTCGATCCGCAAATCGCCCCAGACGAGCTCGGCCTGTCGAATGGTTGCCGCATTGAGAGCCAAGCGACCCTCCTCCAATGCGTAGCGATCAAGCGGTGCCTGCAAGGCCGCGGTCCCTGTGAGGTGCAGCTGATTGACCAAAGGTGCTAGCAGGCCGGTTGGATCGATCTGGGTCAAAAGCGGTTTGGGGATCGCAACCTCTGTCGCCGACAGGTTGATCGCATAGCTATTCGGAGGCGCGCTCCCTTTGGCCCTCGCTTTGATCTCTGCTGTTAGGGTTCGCGCCGATCCGGTCCAGCCAGAGTCTGCGGCCAGGTTCAGATCTGCACCATCAATCGCCCCACGGCGCCAGGAGAGCGCAGGATCGGGTGAGAGAGACAGATCGGCCTGCATCCGGCTATGGCCAATCTCGACGGTTTCTCGAGGCAGAGAGAGGATGTGGCTCTCGGGCAAATTTACCCGGATCACAGTTGGGCTGATTGCTTCACCCAGAAACGCCACTTCTGGGGCGCTCCAGGACCAACCTGCCTTTGGGTCGGTTAGCGCGATGTTGCGGATCTCGCGTTCGAGCCGGGTCGGAAAACCTGCGACATCCACAGCGCCATGTTCCGCCTGCCAACCTTGCGCCCGCCGCGCATCAAACCACGCAGCAATTGCAGCTTCTTGGCCCGATGCCAGCATTTGCCACCAAAGCGCCCAACCCAAGGCCAGACCGGCGGCCACTCCGAGGAGAAGTCTCGATACGCGTTTCATCCAAGCCTCCCTTTGACGCGCATTTCACGCCCGTCTATAGGATATCGGGAACCAAAGGTGCCATTCAATGACGCATTGGAAAGACGGCGATTTCTGGGTCTTTGGCTATGGATCGCTGATGTGGAAAACGGGCTTTGACTATCTCGAGCGCCGGGTGGCCCGGCTGGATGGCTATCAACGTGCGTTCCGATTGACCTCGGTCAGGTATCGCGGAACCGAGGCTGAACCCGGTTTGGTTGTCGGTCTTGACTGGTCGCCCGGCGCTAGCTGCACGGGTATTGCATTCCGGGTCTGCGCGAGCGCGGCGGATGATGTTCGCAGCTACTTATCGGAGCGCGAGCTTGTGACCCGCAGTTACTTCGAGATCTGCACCCCCGTCACTTTGCTTTGTGACGGACCTGCCCAGGACCAGCCCGTCGACGCGATCTGCTATGTGCTCGATCGCACGCATGAACAATATGCTGGAGACCTCACAACAGCGGAGCAAGCGGTTCGAATTTGCCGCGCTTCGGGCCCGATGGGACCAAACATCGAGTACTTTGAGAACACTATCGCGCATCTCGAGGCGATGGGGATCGAGGATCCGGCACTCGCCGATCTCGCTGCTGAGGTGCGCTCGCGGCTCTGAACTACTGGGCCCGTTTGCCATGTTCGGACATGTGCTTTGAGACCACCTGGAACCATTCACCGGACCGCTTTAACCGGTTCAGGCCCCGGTTGACCAAGAGCAGATGGCTCCGCGCCGTTGGGTTCGATTTGGGTGCCAGCACATGCAGCGTCTGGATGGTTGCCAGATCAGGCAGCTCGAGAACCATTTCCTCGACGCCAAGTGCTGTGATTTCCTCTGCCGCCACCAGCTTGTTAATCACAACCAAGTCCGCCTTCTCCTCGGTCAGCGCTTCGAAGCACTCGCCCGGGGTGCGTGGTGTGATCAGAATTACGTTTGGTGCGACGAGCCCTTGCTGTTCCAGATCGAAGGTGAAGTAGCCTTTGGGCCGACAGATGACCATGCCGCGAAAATCGCTGTAGCGCTTCGCGGGCACAGCCCGACCGCCGACCTTTGCGTAATAGCC
Organism: Pseudomonadota bacterium; assembly: GCA_039185235.1. Taxonomy (GTDB): domain Bacteria; phylum Pseudomonadota; class Alphaproteobacteria; order Rhodobacterales; family Rhodobacteraceae; genus Thermohalobaculum. Next base: position 2,702 of record JBCDAS010000069.1, on the reverse strand, counting down.
AACCGGGACCTCGAAGAATGGCTCCGAGAAGTCAAAATCCGTGCAACGGCGCTTCATTGGCGGCGACAACCGGCTGATCAGACGGCAATCCGGTTTGTACCAGGGAAAGCCAAGATCGAAGGCACCATCGGGCAACAGGATGCTGAGATGCGAGGCCCAGTCGTTCACAAAGGAGATCTTGTAGGACTGGCTCTCATCAGCTGCGATCATGGTGCGCCGAACCAGATCGGTGATCATCCCGCCTTCGGGCAGCTCCTCTTCGGTGAAGGGCGCGAAATCGGATCCGGTCAGGAAGCGAATCTGGTCGGGCTCTGACGTCTGGATCTTTGGGGCCGCTGCGGTAGAAAGTGCGCTTGCCAGCCGGGACTGCGTGATCCGATCTTGGGGCCGCCGCAGTCCGGTGGCTGTCTCTAGTGTCTCAGGCGTGAATACAAAATCTGGGTTTTCCGTTTGGAACTCGACCAGTGTTTGCGGACCGCGGCCATTGAGGCAAGGGATCAGGATCTGCTGATTGATCTCGATCCGCGAGGCGCTGGGCAATGTCGCCCGGTTGGCTTGGAAGATTCGGCGATACTGGCCCAGTTGATAGCTTTGTCGGTAGGCGCGCCGAGCGATCAGATCGAGCGTGTCTCCACGCGAAATCGTGTAGATCTCGCCGCAAGTGATGGCAGTCGTGTTCTGTGCAGGAGCGTCGGTGCTCCAAACGCCCGTAACCGCGAGGACGACTGCCCCGAATACAGTGCCCCACTTACTCCAGCTTGCCGACCGAGCGGCTCTCATTGAACTACTCCTCCTGCCCCTCACAACCGCAAGTTTTCCTTGCGCGCATCTTGTAAAAAACAGTCTCCCCCCACCGGTCTGAGCTTAGCAAATCTGCCGTGCCGTTCAACTGGATTGCCAACCAAAACGAATAAGTGATCGGGTCAATCCCGGTCCAGCAAGAGGGTCATGCCCTCTGTGCCAATCACCTTCATCTGTGAACCAGCCGTGACTGCTGCTCCGGGCGCGGAAAGCTTGCCGCGCCACCGGATTCCGTCAATCTCAATCGCCCCCGTATCGCCTCGAAACGCCTCAGCGGCGACCGCATGACGACCGATCATGGCGGTCGCGCGGTTGTTGAGAGCACTCGCTTCGCTGCTTTGCTTGCGTTTGCCAACAAACTTCCATCCAGCGACCGTATAGATCAGGATGAGGGCCGAGAACGTCATCACCTGTGCGGCGCCAGACATCCCCGGTGAAATCCACATCGCAGCAGCGACCGAGCCCGCAGCAAACGCGATCCACAGCAAGTAGTAGGAGAACGTCACCAACTCGATCGCACCAATCGCAAGCGCGATCGCCACCCACCACCAAGGCGAAAGTCCATCAAGGGAGGCAAAGATCTCGGTCATGACTCAAGTCTTCCCTTGCAGCTCTTTGGTCAATTCCGCGATCCCTCCAACCGCGCCAGCGATCCCTGCCGCATCCATCGGCAAGAAAACAGTTTTTGAACTTGGACTACCCGCGATATCGGCAATCGCTTGGGTGTAACCCTGGGCGACAAAGTAGTTAAGCGCCTGAACATTTCCTTCGGACACGGCTGCTGAGACCATCGCAGTCGCCTTTGCCTCCGCCTCTGCCTCTCTTTCGCGGGCCTCAGCATCCAGGAAGGCTGCCTCTCTCCGCCCTTCGGCTTCGCGGATCTGGCTTTCGCGGATCCCTTCGGCTTTCAAGATCGCGGCTTGCTTTTCCCCCTCGGCTGTCAGGATCTCCGCGCGTTTCTCCCGCTCGGCCTTCATTTGCCGACCCATCGCTTCGGTGATGTCCATTGGCGGCTGCAGGTCTTTGATCTCAACCCGCGTCACTTTCACACCCCAAGGCTGCGCTGCCTGGTCGATAATCCCGAGAAGCTTGGTGTTGATCCGATCGCGGTTCGAGAGAACCTCGTCCAGATCCATCGCGCCGATGACCGAGCGGATGTTGGTCATCGACAGGTTCTGGAGCGCGCGCTGCAAGTCTCGAACCTCATAGGCGGCCTGCGCTGCGTCGATCACTTGATAGAACGCAACGGCATCCGCGCGTACCATCGCGTTGTCCCGCGTAATCACCTCTTGGCTGTCCACATCCAAGACGGTTTCCATCATGTTCACTTTGTTGCCGACTTGGTCGATGAGCGGGACCAAGAAGCGCAAGCCTGGTTGCAGGGTTACCGTATAGCGGCCAAACCTCTCGACGGTCCAGTTTTCGCCCTGAGGCACAGTTCGCACCGCTCGGCTGACGATGATAAGGACGAAAACGACCAGAACAATGAGGGCAATCGGAAAGCCCTCGATGAATGGCAAAAACGGTAATTCCATTCTTTCTCCCTCCTGTCTCTTCTACTCTCTCACCCCAAAGAGATGGGGATCGTTTGGCCTTCGCGGAAGAGTGATTTCCCCATAAATGGGACGATACACGGATCGAGCCCCAAGATATAGGGTTTACTGGCGCGCTTCATCGATCATGTAGATCGTGCAGGCATGGTTCTCTTCGCCTGCACAGACCTCGAGCGCGACTTCGGCGGCGGCCGCGCCAGATGGGTAGCCGCTGCCCCAGCCGAACTGGCCTTTTGGCCCAGTGGCAAAGGCGCGGCCGAATTCTGAGCCTTGGAATTCGATCCAAGCCTTCAGGCCTCGCGCGTCCAACCCTTCGGGTGGTGGAAGGTCGAGCGGACCGGGATCGGC
>JBCDAS010000068.1:0-15209 GCA_039185235.1 Pseudomonadota bacterium | reverse complement strand
GTTGCTGATCGGGTCGCAACGCGCACCAAAATCCCGACACAAGATCTCTACGCCGCCATGGCGTCCGATGTCGCCAAAGCCTCCGAGGATCTGCCCGAAGGTTTTATCATCGACGATGTGGAGGTTCTGGTCCGAGGGGCGTTGGGTCAGGACGGCGACAATGTAGTTCTTGGTTTGGATCAGAACCAACAGATCACCGATGAAACCGCAACCAGCCTTAAATTCACCCTACGCCGAGCGGTGACCGAGACGAAACTAGACTGAGATAATTGAAGAAAGAGGAGACTTGATATGACTGTCGGACAGGAGCTTTTGAACGTCCCCTTCGCGGAGATGACCGAGAAGCTCGCCTTTGCGATTGCCGAGGGGCAGACCAAGCTCGACCTGAACTCGACCCGGGTGGCGAAGTTCATGTCAGAGACGGAAATCGAGCTGCCGAATATCCAAGATCCGGCAAATGCCGCGCCGAACAAGTATCCCCTGATCGCTCTGGGCTTCTTCCCTGGCTTCTATCAGTTCCAGGAGGCGGAGATCGAAGTTAAGATGGCGATCACCATGGCAAAATCGCGTGAGGTCGGCGCCTCTGTCAGCGCGCGCGGCGGGTTTGGGCCGTTCTCAGCCTCGGTGAATGCGTCCTATAAGTCGAAGTACAATTATAGCCAGGAAGGCTCCTCGCGGTTGGTCGTGAAACTGGCACCTGCGCCACCTCCGACCATCCTGGAGCAATATATGAACAAGCTGATCGAAGTGCAGGGCGCCAAGCTCGACCAAGACGCCAATCCGTGATCTGAGGCCCTGGGGGCAACTGCGTGTCACCTGCGGTGCCACGACACCCGCCCACCCGGGCCTTTAACGGGTTTTTGGTACATTCGCACAATACCTCTTGATCTTGGTACAAACGCGCGATACCGCTTTGCGAGCATCGTGGATTAGAGGAGTGCGACATGGTCCCTTCACACGCGCGGGTCGTCATTGTGGGCGGCGGAGTCATGGGCTGTGGCCTCGCCTATCATTTGGCGCATGAGGGGTGGACCGATGTGGTTCTCCTGGAGAAGGCGGAGTTGACCTCCGGTTCTACTTGGCATGCAGCGGGGCAGATCACGCACTCGACCTCGTCCTTTTCCTTGGGCAAATGTGTCGGCTACAATATTGATCTTTACTCCAAGATCCTTGAGGAGGAGACTGGCCAGGGCGTCACGTGGCATGGCTGTGGCTCCTTCCGGCTGGCCTATGACGATGACGAGGTGGATTGGCTGAAGCATACGATCTCGGTCGGGGCAGCGCTGGGCTTCCCGATGGAGATCGTGGGGCCAGAGACGATCCGTGAGATGCATCCCTTCTACAATCTCGACGGGGTCAAGGCAGCGCTCCACACGCCGGACGATGGCCATGTGGATCCGGCGGGAGCAACCTTTGCGCTGGCCGCCGGGGCGCGCCAACTGGGCGTCAAGATAATTCGTCGCTGTCGGGCGACCAACATCACAATGACGCCAAGCGGGGAATGGCTGGTCGCGACTGAGCAGGGCAACATCACCTGCGAGCACGTGGTCAATGCAGGCGGCACCTATGCGCGGCAGATGGGCTTTTGGTCGGGGCTCGACATCCCAACGACCTCGATGACCCACCACTACCTCGTGACCGACACGGTGCCGGAATTCCTCGAGCTCGATCATGAACTGCCCGTGGTGCGCGATGATAAGCTCGTCTCCGGCTACATCCGGATGGAGCAGAAATCCGGTCTGATTGGGATCTACGAGAAGGCCAATCCCAATACAGTCTGGCGCGATCACTGCCCTTGGGAGGCAGAGAATGAACTGTTTGACCCGGATTATGACCGGATCATGCCGTGGCTCGAGAACGCGATGGACCGAATGCCGATCCTGGCCGAACTGGGGATCAAGCGCGAAGTCCATGGCGCGATCTCGCACCCGCCCGACGGCAATCCGCTGATCGGCCCGGCGCCAGGGCTTCGGAACTACTGGCTCGATTGCGGCTGCCAGATCGGCATCGGTTGGGGCCCGGGCCTGACCCGCGAGCTCGCCCGCTGGATGGTCCATGGCGCGGCGGACATCAACATGCGCGACTACGATCCGCGCCGCTATGGCAGCTTTGCCGATAGCGACTACCAGTACACAAAAGCGCGCGAAGACTATTTGCTCCGCCACGAGATCCCCTTTCCGCATCTCAACCGCCTGGAAGGCCGACCGGTCAAGCCCTCGGCGCTCTATCAGCGACTCAAGGAACGCGGTGCCGTGTTCGAAGAGGTCTATGGCTGGGAGCGTCCGCGTTGGTACGCACGCGGTGATGTCGAACAACGTGACCACTATGGCTTCAACCGAACCGAGTGCCATGAGATGGTCGCGCGGGAATGCAAGGCCGTACAGGAGGCCGCGGGCATCATGGATATCTCCGCCTTCACCAAGATCGAGGTCTCGGGACCGGGCGCGGCGGACTTCCTCGATGGTCTGATCCCAAACCGGCTGCCGAGCCAGGTGGGCCGGATCGCGCTGACGCATCTTTTGCATGATAGCGGGCGGATCGAGCTTGAGGCGACGATCGTGCGCCTCTCGGAGGATGCGTTCTATCTGGTTTGTGCGGCGTTCTTTGAACAACGGTTGATGGACTATCTGACGTTCCGCGCGCCTGACCACGTGGTGGTAACCAACCTCTCCTTGGACTGGGGGGCGCTTGCGCTGAATGGCCCAAGATCCCGGGAAATCTTGGGCGCCTGCACCGATGCACCGCTCGACAACACTGCGTTCCCATGGCTGCGCGCGCAGCAGATCAAGGTCGCAGGACACATGATTTGGGCCTTCCGGATGTCCTATGCAGGCGAGTTGGGCTGGGAATTTCATATCCCTCAGGCCCATTTGGTCGAGATTTACGACACGCTGATGATGGCAGGCGAAGCGATTGGGCTAACAGACTATGGCTCCTTCGCGATGAATGCGATGCGCCTGGAGAAAGCCTTCAAGGGCGCGGGCGAGTTGACCAATGAAGTGACCTTGCCCGAGGCAGACGTCATGCGCTTTGTGCGTATGGATAAGAACTTCACAGGTAAAGAGGCAACCGCCGAGGCGCTGGCGCAGCCCCTGCGCTATGTCTGCGCTTATCTCGAAGTCGAGGCCGATGGTATCTCCGACGGGCATGGCGGCGAAGCGGTGATGGCAGGCGATCGCCAGATCGGACTGACGTCTTCGATTGCCTATGGACATCGGGTCCAGAAGCTTTTGGCGTTTGCATTCCTGCATCCAGATTTTATCGCAGCTGGCACCGAGCTTGAGGTCATCGTTATGGGTCAGCGCCGCCCAGCAAGGGTTCTGGCGGAGCCTGCCTATGATGCTGCAAGCAACCTGCCGCGGACCGATGCCAAGCTTGTCGCTGCCGAATAGCTGAACCGGCGCGCAGGCGTCCAAGATCCCTGGCGGGATCCCGGCGAGACAATCTCGCCGACCATGCGTGCCGAATGGGCCCGGACGCCAAGCGCCTAGCTCAGAGTGATGCGAGAGCAGTCCGACTGGGGCCAACGCGCCCGCAAGGGCGCCAAACATAGGTGTATGCGGCGCAAGCCGCATTCCGTTTGGTTCGCGGTTAAGATTGGTGTCCGCGGCTCCAGACTTGTCGGATCACCGGCAACGCACCAGCGAGACCGAACCGAACTAGGTCCGCGCGCATGCCAGTCAAAAGACACCCACGGTCGTCCAAATCGGCTGCCATTGCAGGCGCCTTGGTAACCGTTGCGATCCCCTTGGCCATCTCTCCGCATTCCAGTCCCAGCTTCACTGCCGCCATCAACAACGAGGACGGCGCATAATCCGAGCTCAGAATATCCAGAAGCCCATCCGCCACCAGATCCGAGGCCGCGACATTGCCTGAATGCGACCCGCCGCGCAGCAGGTTGGGCGCTCCCATAATTACAGCAATTCCAGAGCCATGGCAGGCTTTCGCCGCCTCTAAAGTGGTTGGAAACTCCGCCATCCCCACGCCGTGCTGGGCCGAGGTTGCAACATCGCTCTCGGTCGTGTCGTCATGGCTTGCCAAGACCGCTCCCAGTTCTTTGCCTCGCCGCACGGCTTCCGCCTCGTGAGCCGCGCCATACTTCTCTTTCAGTTCATAAAGCCCGGCGTAATGCGCCTCGAGATCTGCATCTGACATCCCATGTTTGCCGCGCAGATATTCTCCAAGTTTCTCAATATTGCGGAATTGGCGCTGGCCCGGCGTGTGATCCATCAAGCTGACGATTCCGATCCTGTCCTCCGGTTCGAACTCCGCCATCTCATCAATCAGGGTTTCTGAACAGATCTCGGCGCGCAAATGCAGGAAATGGCTGATGCGCAGATTGCCCTGTGCCCGATGTGCTAGGATATGATCAGCCGTCCCACGCGCATACTTGTCATACTTCGCTCTTCGGTCGCCCGGGATTGATCCCACGCGAAGTGCATCGAAAACTGTGGTGATCCCCACGCTCGCGAGCTCCGCATCATGGGCGAGAACCGCAGCCTCGAGTGGCCATTTCACACCGGGACGCGGCTGCATATGCCGCTCGAGATTGTCGGTGTGAAGCTCGATCAGCCCGGGGCAGACATAATCCCCGTCACAATCCAAAGCACCCGCTGGAACAGTCGCGCCCTGGTCAATCTCAGTGATGACACCATCCTGCATCACGACCGACCCTTGGATCACCTCGTTCTCCAAGACCAACTGGGCATTAGCGAGAATGGTTTCTGTCATGCTCTGACCTCTATTCGCATTTTGCCATGGTACTTACCGCAAACTCGTGACACTCCTCGGGCAGGAAGCCGTCGAGAGGGCGCGTCATGGACTACAGCCGCTATGCAATCTACTTCGCACCCGAAGTGGCGAGCCCCTTGGCCTTGTTTGGCGCGTCCTGGCTTGGTTGGGATGCTGATGCGGGCTCTGCGTCGGCTCATCCCCAAGCCGGTGATCTGCCAATCGCCGAGGTAACGGCCGCACCGCGAAAATACGGGTTCCACGGCACGCTGAAACCGCCCTTTCGACTTGCAGAGGGCATGGCGCATAAGGACCTCGAAATCGCACTCGCAAGATTTGCCGATCAGCGATCCGCCTTCGAAATTCCGCCACTCCAACTCGTCACGCTGGGCAACTTCCTCGCCTTGACCCCAAGCGGGCCGTCGCCTGCGCTCAAGGATCTTGCCTTCGCCTGTGTTGCCACCTTCGATCCCTTTCGCGCCCCTCTGAGCGAGGCGGAGCTCGCGAAACGGCGCGCGACGGGCTTGAGCGACCGGCAAGACGCGCTCCTCGAGAGCTGGGGCTACCCTTATGTCGATGATGAGTTCCGCTTTCATCTGACCTTGAGCGGTGCCCTCGATGCCGCGACTCTGACCGCTGCTAGAACAATCCTGACCCCGCTGGTCGCACCCCTCTGTCAAGATCCGCTCCAAATCCGCGAGCTTTGCCTCTTTGGAGAAGCAGAGGATGGCCGGTTTCATGTGCTCAGACGCTTTCCGCTTCAGGGCTGAGAGCTGAAATCAGACCTGCGACACCATCGGCCACACTGCCTGAATTCACAACGATCCTCGCCCCTTCCGGGACGGGATCAACCCGCCGGGCCAACCGCGCGGCGATCTCGGCTACACTCTCTCGGCCCCGGGAGGCGAGCCGTTCAGCTAAGAGTTCAGGTGGAGCCGTGATCAAGATGATCTCCAGCTTCGGATAGGTATCCCGGAGCGCGGGCAAAGTTGCGCGGGAGCCGTTGAAAAGCAGATCCTGCCCCGCTGCCAACCAAGCGTCGATCTCCACCGGGATACCATAGCGTAAGCCATGCGCCTTCCACTCAAAAGCAAACTCTCCTGCAGCACTCATCGCCTCGAATGTGGCTTCAGTGACGCCTTGATAATCCTCACCCCCTGCCTCCTCCGGTCGCGTAATGATGCGGCGGATCTGCGTCAGATTTGGCAACTCCGCCAGCGCCCCTTCGATCAGCGTATCCTTGCCCACCCCCGACGGGCCGACAATTGCGATTAGCCGCCCAGCCATCTCAAGCCGCCGCGCGGGCAAATTGGCTGACATCGATCTCACGATCGCAAACCCGCGCCCGTGCGGGCTTGTCGTGGAAGATCCCGATGATTGCCGAGCCACGGGATTTGGCCTCCTCAATCAGTCCCAAGACCGTCTCGCGATTAGCGCCGTCCAAACTGGCGGTTGGCTCGTCGAGCAACATCGCCGGGTATTCATGTGCAAAGCCGCGGGCGATGTTCACCCGTTGCTGCTCTCCGCCAGAGAATGTCAGGGGTGAGAGCGACCAGAGCGTCTCCGGGATCCGCAGCCGGCTGAGCAGATCACCAGCCCGAGCACGCGCCGCATCTGTAGCCACTCCAACGCGCAGCATGGGTTCTGCGACCACATCGATGGCAGGAACACGAGGTACGACGCGCAGGAACTGGCTGACATAGCCAAGTGTCGAACGCCTAAGCTCCAAAATCTCCCGTGGATCGGCGGTCACGACATCCAAACCATCCACCAGGATCCTGCCAGAGGCAGCGAGATAGTTGCCATAGATCATTCGCATCAGGGTTGACTTGCCAGAGCCCGAGACGCCGGTCAGCGCGACGCATTCGCCAGGTGCGACCTGCAAGGACGCGCCCTCCATCACCGAGATCACGGCGGCGCCCTGATTATGAAGTGTAAAGTCCTTCGAAACATCCTTAACCGTAATCATCCAGCGCCCTCCACCCTCTCAATAACCGCTGCCAACGCCAACCAAGCGCAGAATTCGAAACTGGGGCCAAGCAGCCCATCCGCGCGTTCCGCGCAACGGGAGGTTCCCTCCCGGTTTGTCGAAGACAAACGATGGGCTGCTTGGCCCCAGTTTCGAATTCTGCGCTTGGCTCCGGGCTCTGCTCATACTTGCAACACCGAACTGACCAGGAGTTGCGTATACTCATGCTGCGGATCGTCCAGCACCTGATCGGTCAGCCCTTGCTCCACCACATGGCCAGATTTCATCACCATCAGCCTGTCGGCTAGAAGGCGGACAACCGCGAGGTCGTGGGTCACGATGATGGCCGAGAGACCCAACTCCCGCACCAGACCACGCAGCAGATCGAGAAGCCGCGCCTGGACGCTCACATCCAACCCTCCCGTAGGCTCATCCATGAACACAAGCCTTGGCCCTGTCACCAGGTTCCGAGCAATTTGCAACCGCTGTTGCATCCCGCCGGAGAATGCACTCGGGCGGTCGTCAATCCGATCTGCCTTGATCTCAACCTTCTCAAGCCAGTCGAGCGCCGCGCCCCTGATATTGCCATAGTGCCGGGCGCCAACGGCCATCAAACGCTCGCCGACATTGCCGCCGGCCGAGACACCCATTCTAAGCCCGTCGCGTGGGTTCTGGTGCACAAAAGCCCAGTCGGTCCGCATCAGCATCCGCCGCTCCGGCTCGGTCATCACCAGCGTATCCCGCGGACCATCAACCCGGGTGTCGAAGATGACCTCGCCGCGATCCGGTGGAAGATGACCGGCCATGCAGTTGAGCAGCGTCGACTTGCCAGAGCCAGACTCTCCTACAATGCCAATCACCTCGCCAGGATAAAGATCAAAGGAGACTTCTGCGCAGCCGATCCGGTTTCCATAGGACTTGCTGACATCTTTGACAGCGAGGAGCGGGGTCATGCTGCACCACCGATCGCGGTCGAATATGCCGTTGGGCGCAGGACCATCTCGTCGATCCCACCGACCATGGGCTGCTCCTTCGTGGTCTTCTTGATCTCGATCCACTCTTCATCGGCCATGAAGCTCGCCCAGCGTTCCTGCATCTCTCCCTCGCTTTCCCAGGCGAGCAGGTAGACAAAGACCAACGTCTCGCCCTCGCCTGTCTCCCACATCGCCTGAATGCGAAACCCGTGTCGGCCCATGATCCGCGCCGCATGATCGCGGAACCGGTCATGGAAGGCCTGGGCTGTTTCCGGGAAGATCTTGTAGATCCGCAATTGGTTGATCATCTCGCCACCTCCGGCACCTCGGACAGGTCGAAATAGACGGGCCTCTTCAACGCCCGCATCCGCGCAACTTCCCGATCAGCACCGGCAGAGCGACCTCCGATCCTAAGCAGCCCGTCACACCGCTCGACCAGGGCAAGGGAGATTGGCATCATCAGATCGTCATAGCGCTCAGGACCCGCAGCCTCGATCATAGGAAGCGCCATATTGACCCCGATTACCGGGGTATGCCCTTTCTCAAAGATGGCGAGCGCTGCCTCGTTCAGCGCTCGGAGATTAGCGGCTAGCGCCGCGCCTTGCGCACCGCCCGCCCGGTAAGGTCCTGCGACCATGAGCCAACTCATGCGCCACCCTCCTGGCAGGTCACGCCCCGCTCGGTACGAAGCTTAATCTCGCAGCAAGCCACTATCTGAGCCATCGTGTTACCCATGGCCGGGCTCCCATTGCGCCAGAGCGTAGTGGAGGCGTTGTTGGGTCATAAACCTTCCTCCATTCGACGTGGCGCGGGCCTGAGCCGCGCCATCAGATGACTATCCACCAGAACACCGTCGCGCAGAACATCGCCTCGTAATGTGCCCTCATGCTCGAAACCGGCCCGTTCATAGAGCGCGATCGCGCGCGCATTATCGGCGTTCACATCCAATTGCAGCCTGACCAGACCCAGCCATTTATCCGCCAAATCGATCAATGCACCCAAAAGGGCCGTACCTATCCCGCGCCCCCAATAGCCGTCATGGACGAACAAAAACACCTCGCCGCAATGAGCTTGCCGGCCAAACCTCCGGGTCAAGGTCGCATGGCCGACACAAAGCCCTTCCCAACAGGCAACCACGGTGTGGACATGCGGCGGTGTTTCGACAAACCGCTCACGCACGCCCTGAGATCCACCAAAAGGCAGACGGAGCGTGCCGGCTCTCACCCCTGGCAAGTTCAGCATCTCGACCAAAGACGGGATGTCGTCGATACGAGGCGCACGGATCTCAATCCCGGTCATGCGGCGTCTTCCTGTCCGCCAGGAGTGCCCGCGGCCCGCATTTTCTCGCAGTAATCAGTGTCGGAGCAGACGAACATCCGCGTCCCTTGGTCATCCATGATCACCTCGTCGAGATAGCTGTCGGTCGCACCACAGAGCGCACAGGGCGCAGGGGCTTTCGACGGGTCAAACGGGTGATCTTCGAAATCGAGGCTGACGACCTGGGTGTGTGGCGGGATCGCATAAATCCGCTGCTCGCGACCGGCGCCAAAGAGTTGCAGCGCCGCCATCTCCATCTTTGGATTGTCGAATTTCGGGATCGGTGAGGGGTCCATCACATAGCGTCCCTCGACCTTCACCGGATAGGCATACGCGGTCGCGATCTGTCCGTGCTGGGAGATATCCTCATAGAGCTTCACATGCATCAGCCCATATTCCTCAAGAGCATGCATCTTGCGCGTCTCGGTCTCGCGCGGCTCGAGGAACCTCAGCGGCTCCGGGATCGGCACTTGGTAGACGAGGATCTGATCCTCGGTAAGCTCCTGCTCTGGGATCCGGTGGCGGGTCTGGATGATCGAGGCCGCAACCGTATCCTCCGTCACCGCAACTCCGGCGGTCTTCTCGAAGAACTTGCGGATTGAGACGGCGTTGGTCGTGTCATCCGCCCCCTGATCGATCACTTTGAGCGTGTCATCCGGCATCAGACAGGCCGCTGTGACCTGCACACCCCCGGTGCCCCAGCCATAGGGCATGGGCATCTCACGTGAGGCGAAAGGCACCTGATATCCCGGGATCGCCACAGCCTTTAGCAAAGCCCTCCGGATCATGCGCTTGGTTTGTTCGTCGAGGTATGCGAAATTGTACTCAGAAGCCATTGGAGGTACCCCGATGTTCAACTGGGAATTGATGCTCAGCTGGGAGTTTCTTCTCTTTGCATGTGTTTGTCTGTTTGTTTGTCTGGCCTTGTTTCGAAAAGCGTCCAAGTCGCGGCGCTCGGCCTCGTCGCCTGATCTCAAGTCTCGGTATCGCTATCACAGCGGCTCCACGACCGGTGGTACGATCGGCTCCGGCGATTTTGGCGGCGGCGGTTGTGGCGGAGGAGACTAGTCTCATTGCACCAACTCCTCGCCCGGCGGATAGCAATAGGCGGAGCCCCAGACGATATCGCCCTTGAAGTCTGGGTCGGAGAACACATTCAAAAGCCCCTCGTCTGCAACACCTTCATCCGAGTGCAGAGGAAGGTCGTCAGGGGATAGGATCTCGTAAAGATCTTCGCGGTCAACGATCATTCCGCCTTCTTTGATGACCTCGTTGATCACCTTGCGCTCCGCGTCATCAGTCGAAGCCGCAGTCGTGCAGACAATCATGAACGCACCACCAATCTCGGGGTCATCGAAGAACTTCGTCGTGAGGTCTTTGCCTTCTACGACTTCGATAAAGACGGCCCACCAGCTTACGCCCTCTGGTGTTGGTGGCAGATAAACCTTGGTCGTCATTCCGCCGCCTCCCCGGCCGCCATTGCTTCGGCGCGGATCTTGCGGATCAATTCCAGCTCGGACTGGAAATCGACGTAATGCGGCAGCTTGATGTGCTCGACAAAGCCCGTCGCCTGGATGTTGTCGCAGTGATAGAGCACGAACTCGGTGTCTTGCGCGGGCGCGCCTACGAAATCCTCGCCCAGTTCCTCCCAGCGGAGCGCCCGGTCGACCAGGGCCATGGAGATCGCTTTGCGCTCTGACTGGCCCATGACGAGCCCGTAGCCGCGGGTGAATTGCGGAGGTTCGGTCTTGGAGCCTTTGAACTGATTCACCGTCTCGCATTCGGTGAGCTCTACTTCACCGATCTCGATGGCAAAGCCGAGCTCGGGGATCTCCATCTCCACCATCACCATCCCGATGCGGAGCTCACCTACAAAGGCGTGGTTGCGCGCGTAGCCGCGTTGGGTGGAGTAGCCAAGACCCAGGATGAAACCCTCATCGCCGCGGGTCAGCGCCTGCAGGCGCAGGGCGCGCTCGGCCGGCAGCTCAAGCGGCTCACGGGTCAGGTCTGGAGGCGTGTCCTCGGTGGCTTTCTCCGTCTGGATCAGGCCGTCCTTGTTCAAGAACTCGGTGATATGCGGCGTCTCCGCACGGCCGCTCTCGGTCTTGGGCGCCTCGGGCAACTCGCCCTCGGCGGCCAGTTCAAAGTCCAAGAGCCGGTGCGTGTAGTCAAAGGTTGGGCCCAGCACCTGCCCCCCCGGCGCGTCCTTGAACGTGGCCGAGATCCGGCGCATGCAGGCCATCTGCTCGGTCTCGACCGGGGCCGAGTAGCCAAAGCGGGGCAGGGTGGTCCGGTAGGCGCGGATCAGGAAGATCGCCTCGATCAGGTCGCCGCGCGACTGCTTTATCGCCAGCGCCGCGAGATCGGCGTCATAGAGCGAACCCTCGGCCATCACCCGGGCCACGGCGAGGCTCAACTGCTCGCGGATCTGTTCAAGCGAGAGTTCCTCGATCGCGGTATCGCCTCTGCGCATCTCTGCCAGCCAGCAATGTGCGTTCTCGATCGCCCGCTCACCACCTTTAACCGCCACATACATCAGCCCGCCTCCACGACCGTGGTGCGCGGCAAAGCTGCGACCCGGTCACCTGCCGTAAAAAAGAAATCGAGGCCCAATGGGAAGAGCTGCCGGTTCACCTCGAAGGCATCGATCTCGGGTAAGTCAAGATGAGCCTCAGTCTCGATACCAGGTCCGGTCAGCCGCGCGCCTCTTGCGATCAACGCTTCGCATTCAACGATCAGACTTGCCGAACGATCGGGATATTCGGGCGTGCCAATGGCAAACCGCGTCACCGGCGTCAGATCCGCCCAAGTGCCCAGCACGAACATCGCGGCCTCGGGCGCTACAAACGGTGCGCCAGTGTGAAAAGTCAGCCAATCGCGCATGTCTTTGGTATCAGCGGCACCTAATAGGGTTACCGGTGTCTCTGGGTCGCAAAGCGTCAGGAGCAAACTGCCTGCAGCGATCGAGACCGGCGGCGGCGGCATTGCGCCCTCTAAGACCTCAATCTTCCCGGGTCGCGCCATCGCATTCATCGCTGCACGAAACGCCGTGGCAGCAGTGATCGGGGCGTCAGAGAACCCGCCTTCAAGCGCGATTGAATCCATCAATCCTCTCCCCGCACCAGCGTGAAGAAGTCGACCTTGGTGGCTGCGGCTTTCTCCGCTCGGTCCTTTTGCATGGTTGCCATCTTGGCTTGCAGGGGCGCCAGAACACCTGCCCGGACATCGGCTGATCGATCAGTCTGCATCATCGCGTCGACCATTGCGGCGATCTCGGCCTTGGCCTTATCGCGACCTTGCACATAGCCATGACCAACCGTTCCACAGTCGAGCCGGAGCGAACATCGCGTAACTGTCATCTCTCCGAGATTGAACGGCCCGCCAGTTCCCCCCATTCTGCCGCGCACCATGACCCCGCCGATCTCCGGCTGGCGGAGCCAAGTGAACGAGGGTACATCCGTCAGCGCTTGCCAAAACCCACTCAAATCCGCCCCCGGCGCACGCGCCAAAAGGCTCAACCAAGCTTTGCGATCTGAAATGTTGACCATCTGGACACCTTGCAGATTTGTCGATTACAATATACAACTAGACTAATGATATCGGCTCACCTAGAGAAGCTCAACCCTGAGATTGTGAATTTAGGATGACAGATGGGACGCAAAGCGATCTGGCTTGAGATTGAGGCAACGCTCCGTGGTGAGATTGCCGATGGGCACTACCGTCCGGGCGACAAACTGCCGACCGAGGCCGCGCTCGCAACCCGCTTCGGCGTAAACCGCCATACAGTCCGCCGGGCGGTCGCCGCGTTGCAAGAGGATCAACTGGTCCAAGCACGCCGCGGCGCTGGCGTCTTTGTCATGTCACAACCGACCACCTACCGGCTTGGCCCGCGCACCCGGTTCACCGAAAACCTGGCCGCCTCGGGCCAGATCGCCCGCAAGACCATCCTGCGCATGGAGACCCGATGCTGCGATTCACAAGAGGCGGAACTGCTCGAGATCAAACAAGGCGAGCCCGTCCATGTCAGTGAGTCGCTTGGTCTTTCCGAGGGCACACCTCTGGTGCTTGGCCACAGCATCTTTCCCGCAAAACGCGTGCCCAACTTCTTCGATGAGTTCCGTGTATCAGGCTCGGTCACCGATTCACTGAAGGGTGATGGTTTCCAAGACTACACCCGCGCCTGGACCCGCATTTCGGCCGAGAAGGCCAGCGCCACGCAAGCCAGCCTCCTGCGCTGTGCCGAGGGGTCGATCCTGCTCTGCACCGACGCGCTCAATGTCTGCGCCGAGGGTCGCCCGCTCGAGTTTGGCAAAAGCTGGTTCCCAGGCGATCGCATTGAATTGGTCGTCGATCAGAGTTGAGCTTTGCGCCAGAGCGCGCCAATCTGCCTCCCAAAGACTGGAGGCCCCCCATGCAAACCACCACCATGACCGTCGAGGAAATTCGCACACTCGCGCGCGAGACACTGCTTGCCCATGGCTGCGACCAAGCCAACGCAACGGCCATAGCCGAGAACATGACGCAAGCGGAGCGCGCAGGTGCAGCTTCCCATGGGCTCTTCCGGCTCGCAGGTCATATAACCAATCTCAAGAACAGACGGGCCAATGGTCAGGCGAAGCCCGTGCTCGAGAAACTGGGCCCGGCAACCCTGCGCGTAGATGGCGATGGCGGGTTTGCACCGCTCGCACAATCGATTGGCCTTGCGCCCTTGGCCGAGGCGGCGAAAGCGACTGGGATCGCAGCTCTCGCGATCACGCGCACCATGCATTATGCAGCTCTGTGGCCCGAGGTCTCGGTACTCGCTGAAGAGGGTCTCGCAGCTATGGCCATGACGTCCTCGCCCCCCTTCGTGGCGCCAGCCGGAGGCTCCAAGCCCTTCTTTGGGACCAACCCAATGGCCTTTGCCTGGCCACGCAAGGATGCAGCACCTATGGTGTGGGACCAGGCCGCCTCGGTCACTGCGCGCGGCGAGGTCATGCTGCATAAGATGGAAGGCAAACCCATGCCCGAGGGCGCGGGCCTCGATGCCGATGGCCATCCGACAACAGACCCCGATGCCATTCTGACCGGCGCCCAACTTCCCTTTGGCGGCTACAAGGGCGCTTCAATCGCTCTCATGATCGATCTGATGGCCGGGCCCTTGATCGGAGAGGTCTGCTCGTTCGAAGCTGGCCCTCCCAACAACACCCTTGGTGGGCCGTCCGAAGGAGGTGAGATTATCCTCGCGTTCGATCCCACTCATTTCGCAGGCCCCGGCGCGCTCGATCATGGTGAGCGGCTCTTTGAAGCTCTTCTGGCGCAAGGGGGCACACGCCTGCCAGGCGCCCGGCGCGGCCCAGCTCGCGAAATGGCCGATCGCGAAGGGGTCGCTATTGCTCAGGAAACATTGGATAAAATCAAAGCCCTGGCGCCCTGAAAGTTTCTTCATGTAATCGCCTTGAAGCTGACAATACCTGAGCTACCTCCATGTTTGAATTCCAATGAGAGCTAACCACCACGTGCGGGGGCATCAAATGCTCGTGACGTTATCATATGTAAGCCGGTCAAAGATCGGAGGCGATCTGGGTAAGCTGATCGCTCTGCAGAACGAATGTATCGCCAGTAATTCTCAGAGCGACGTCTCAGGCGTGCTCTATTACGATGGCGAGCACTTCTTCCAGGTGATCGAAGGTAACTTCCAGACCATCAATGACCTATATGCTCGTATCTGCAGGGATGGACGGCATTATGAATGCCGCAAGCTGACCACAAGAACAGTCCATCAACGCCGCTTTCCGGGCAACCCTATGAAGATCATCAGTGCGATTTCTAACCCCTGCATGAGCTCCATAGTTCCCAGCATTCTCGCCGACCCGCGACAGGATCTGGTCGAACGTCGGATCAACGATCTCGCTTATGCTTGATCCGACCCGATCGGCGCCACATCGACGCCGACGCTAAGGATCTGGTGCCCAGCACCAATCACGATCCCTGCGACTGGGGCCACATCGGCATAGTCGCGCGCCCATGCCAACGTGACATGGTCCAAACCCGGGACCAAATTGTTGGTCGGGTCGAAATCGACCCAGCCGAACACCGGCTCCCAGATCGAAACCCAGGCATGGCTCGCATCCGCGCCCACCAACCGCTCCGCACCCGCCGTCGGGCGGGTGCGCAAGTAGCCCGAAACATAGCGCGCAGGCAGTCGCATCGAGCGCAGAGCCGCCAGCATCACATGG
>JBCDAS010000067.1:0-15219 GCA_039185235.1 Pseudomonadota bacterium | reverse complement strand
TTCCTCATCGTCGTCGCTGTCTTCGGAGAGCTGTTCGTCCTCGCTGTCGTCCTCGTCATCATCGTCGTCATCTGACGCCTCGGCGATTACGTCGTCGTCATTGCCCAACTCATTCGGTGCTTCGGTGTCTTCGCCATCGTCGTCTTCATCAACGAGCGTTTCGTCTTCACTCGTCTCTTCTGCGACAACGGGCGCACCGGCGGCTGGTTTTGCCTTGGCTGCACGGCCCCTTGGGGTGGCTGCGATTGCCGCTATATCGACCTCCGCGCCGCAATCCGGACAGATGATCGGTGATTTGCCCAAGTCGTAGAAGCGTGCTGCGCAGGTCATGCAGGTCCGCTTCACGCCCCATTCAGGTTTTCCCATTAACTTTGCCTATTCATTCCAGCCGCGTGAGGATGCGCGGCAATGCCATAAACCTCGGGAGTTTGTCAAAACGTAAAATGACCCAATCCCGCCAGAATGAAAGTGCATATGACAGTTTTATCCAGCAATCCTTTTCGCAGTTGCAAAAGAACCCTTGTGGGAACCCTAACGGACCGTTAAGGTTTTTTTAACAAGGGGAAATGGGAAACATAAAAAGTGCTCTATCACGCCTATGAATTCACACATGCTGCGATTAGCCCGATGCGCCAGGCAGCGCGCATGGGGCGCGATGCGTTGCAGAGCCCGTTTAATCCGCTCTCTGGCTCGTTAGGTGCGCGGGCAACTGCTGCAGCCTTTGAGATGTTTGTCTCGGCCACCAAGCGCTATGGAAAGCCCGAGTTTGGGATCGAGGAGACCGAGGTTGGCAACCAGGTCTGCGCCGTGGTCGAGGAGGTCGCCCTGGAGAAGCCGTTTGGTGATCTGGTGCATTTCCGCAGGCTAGGTGCCGAGGACCGCAACGATCCCAAGGTTTTGATCGTTGCGCCCATGTCTGGGCATTTCGCGACACTTTTGCGCGGCACCGTCAAGGCGATGTTGCCGGAGCATGAGGTCTATATCACCGATTGGCGGGATGCGCGCGACGTGCCGGTGGCGGCAGGGACTTTCGATCTCGAAGACTATGCCGACTATATCATGGAATTCGTGCAGGAAATCGCGTCTGGCGGAGAGCGCCCGGCAATCATGGCCGTCTGCCAACCCGGGGTGCCTTGCCTGGCTGCGGCAACGCTGATGGCCGAGGATAAGGATCCTGCGCGCCCGAGTGCTCTGATCCTGATGGGCAGCCCGATCGATACGCGGGTGAACATGACCGAGCCTTGCAAGCTCGCCGCTTCGCGTCCGCTGAGTTGGTTCGAGAAGAACGTCGTCGCCACGGTTCCTTGGCCCAATCCAGGCTTTCTGCGCCGGGTTTATCCGGGGTTCCTGCAGCTCTCGGGCTTCATGTCGATGAATCTCGACCGGCACATGGATGCCCATATCGACCAGTTCAACAACCTTGTCAAAGGCGATGGCGATTCGGCCGATGCGCATCGCAAATTCTATGATGAGTATATGGCGGTCATGGATATGACGGCCGAGTTCTACCTCCAGACGATCGAGCGGGTCTTTCAGAAGCATCATTTCCCGATGGGGTGCTACATGCATGGAGAGCGGCAGGTCGACCCGAAAGCCGTCACCGATATCGGTCTGATGACCATTGAGGGGGAGCATGATGATATAACGGGCCGGGGCCAAACCGAGGCAGCGCATGGGCTTTGCCTGAACATACCCTCGGTCGATCGGGTGCACTATGTGCAGGCCGATGTGGGGCATTATGGGGTCTTTAACGGCTCGCGTTTCCGCAAGCATATCCAGCCAAAGATCCGGGATTTCATTCGCTCGCGGCGACTGCCGGTTGAGTCGTGATCTGGCGCCTTTGATCGGCTAGAATCGGGTTGATGACCCGAAGTTTACAACTCGACGAGCCTTGCATTCGTGTCCGCCTGAATGAGAACCGGCGGGCGCGGCGTTTCACTTTGCGTTTGGCCGAGCCAGGGGAGGGAGCTGTTTTAACCCTGCCGCCTGGGGTCCCAATGACCGAGGTGCGGATGTTCCTGCTGCGCCATAGCGATTGGTTGGCCAAGGCGTTGGCACGCCAGCCGCAGGTGGTCTGGGTGGAAGATGGCGCGATTTTGCCCGTCGATGGCAAACCCGTGCAGATCCGGCAGATCGATGGCCCCCGGCGCCCTCCGATCATCGCGGGTGATTTGCTTGAGATCCAAGGGCGCAGCCCGCCTGGCCCGAGGATCGCCGTTTGGTTGAAGGAGCGCGCACGGGCGCGGATGGTGCCGAAAGTGCAAGACTATGCTCGGCAGGTGGGGCGCAGGGTCTCTGGTGTCACGCTGAAGGATACGCGGTCGCGCTGGGGGTCATGCTCGACGGCGGGCCGGGTTAACCTGTCCTGGCGCCTTGCCTTGGCACCGGTTGAGATCCAGGATTATGTTGCCGCTCACGAGGTCGCACATCTAGTAGAGATGAACCATTCCAGT
Source organism: Pseudomonadota bacterium (assembly GCA_039185235.1). Classification (GTDB taxonomy): domain Bacteria; phylum Pseudomonadota; class Alphaproteobacteria; order Rhodobacterales; family Rhodobacteraceae; genus Thermohalobaculum. Next base: position 12,766 of record JBCDAS010000067.1, on the reverse strand, counting down.
CGCTACTGGGCGGTTCTTGCGGACTTGATGCCGGGCTATGAGCGCCACCGGCAATGGCTGAAGGCGCAGGGGCGCGGGCTGCACCTCTACCGGTTCGAGTGACTCAACGGTCGAGGACCCAGGCGATATCCTCAGCGATCTCCTCCGGTGCAAACCCTCGGCGATACATTGCTTGCAGGCCATCGGGATCTACCAGGTAGAGATAGGCCGAGTGGTTCATGAGGTAGTCTGCTGCGCTGTCGGTCTCGACCCGCTGATAATAGGCCTTATAGGCTTTCGCAGCGGTCGCGATCTGGTCGTCGCTACCGGTCATGGCAATCATCTTCGGGTGCATGATTTCTGCATAGATCGCCATGCTTTCGACATCGTCACGGGCCGGGTCGACTGTGATGAAGACTGGGGTCGCTTGGATCCCCTTCTCATCGAGCACATCGACAATATCGACCATGACTTGAGTGTCTATCGGGCAGACATCCGGGCAGTAAGTATAGCCGAAATAGAGCAATGTCGGTCCTTGGATCAGGCTGGCGCTGGTCCGCTCTTCGCCGGTATGGTCGACCAGCGTGAAAGGTCCGCCGATATCGGCGCCGCCGATATTTAAGGCCGCCGCAGGTGCGGGACGTTCGGGCGTTTGCTGCGACAAAAGGAAGGCCGCGCCAGCGACGATTAGGAGGCAAGCGGCTCCGGTCATTGCCAAAACGATTCTGCGCATGGGGTCCTCCAGTCGGTGTCTTCGGTTGAAGAAACGTGCCCTTGCGCCAAAATCAAGGGCCAGAGCGCCGTTATGCTTGTGTTGTGGGCATCGAACTCTTCAAATCAACGCGAGCGGGCCGGATCTGGGACCTTCCGACGCATGGCGACAGGCACAAACACCAATCTCCTCTTCGATCTGCGGGCCCGTGGCGATTGGGTTCGGATGCGAACGTTGCTGTTCCTGCGTTGGACGGCGATTGCGGGACAATCCCTTGCGGTTTTCGTGGCGGTCGGCCTGTTGGGCTTCCAGGTGCCTCTGGCTGAGTGTGTGCTGATCATTATGGCCTCGGTCACGGTCAACCTGGCCTTCTATCTGATCTATCCGGCCGAGATGCGGTTGAGCGAGCAGCGGACTTTGGGATCGCTCTGCTTCGATCTGGCCCAGGTCGCCGGGCTCTTGATGTTGACGGGTGGTCTGAATAATCCCTTCGTGGTCTTGCTGGTCGCACCGGTGACGATCTCGGCCACCGCGCTTCGATTGCAATCAACCCTAATCCTGGGGTTGGCGGCGATCTTGATCATCCCAGTCATTGGCCTGGTCCATGTGCCCTTGGTGGGTCCCGATGGTGCCGTGCTGGCGGTGCCGTGGCTTTACATGCTGGGCTCAAGCTTCGCGCTGGCCGTCGGGATTGCGTTTCTCTCGATCTATGTGCGCCGGGTGACGGTCGAGGCCTATCGGATGTCTGAGGCATTGAATGCCACTCAGGTCGCCCTCGGACGGGAGCAGCGGTTGGCAGCGATTGGTGGGATTGCAGCGGCAACAGCGCATGAGCTCGGCACTCCTTTGGCGACAATCAAATTGGTCGCAGGCGAATTGATGCGCGAGCTCGAAGGCCGGTCCGATTTGCCCGAGGAGTTTCTGGAAGATGTGCGTCTTATCCGGACTGAAGCGAACCGATGCCGCGACATCCTCGCGGATCTGAGCAAGGGCGGGCGGGATGACCGCCAGGTCAAGCGGATACCCATCGGCGCGGTGATCGAGGAAGCCGCCAAACCTCACCTTGACCGGGGTAAACGTTTGATCATCCGACTCGATGGCCAGCCAATTGAGGAGGTTGCGGAACACCAACCTATCGTATCGCTCAACCCAGAGCTCGTGCATGGTCTGCGCAATGTGGTCCAGAACGCGGTGGATTTTGCTCAAGAGATCGTCTGGATCGATGTGCGCCACACTGATCAAGTGCTTCGGATTGCGATCGGTGACGATGGTCCGGGCTTTCGGGCTGACATCCTGCCCCGCCTTGGCGAGCCTTATGTATCGAGCCGATTGCGCGATGGGCGCTTGGTGAAAGAGGATTACGAAGGCATGGGCCTGGGCATCTTCATTGCTCGAACACTGTTGGAACGCACGGGCGCCAAGCTGACATTTGCCAATGGTGCCGATGCCTGGAGCCGCCGGCGCCGGGCCAAAATTCCGCCAGAGCAGATGCAGCCCCCGGGTGCCGTGATCGAGATGGTTTGGCCAACTGATCGCCTCGTTTATGGCAAAAGAGCGGCCCGGGAAGCTCTGGGAGCCAATACGCGCTTCGACGAGGTTGTCGGAGGCCAGCCGATGGCTCAGCAAACTGTCCTAAAATAGATCTTCTTTTGGTTGATTTTTTCGCCTAGTCTTCTCGTGAGTGTTGCAATTGAGAGTATGCGTTGTTTGGACAAGATTTGATGGCCTGGGGCCTGATTGGTGGGACCGTGGTGGTCGCGGCTATGCTGACCGTCATCGTACTCCTTGTTGTACACCGGCGCGAGCTTGACCTGAAAGTGCCGCCTGGAGAGACCCCGGGCGCTGTCGTGGTAATTCAGTCAGGGCGGGTCGTCGACGCCTCGGCGCCTGCACGCCTGACCTATGGCGCAGAGATCGGCGGTCGGCCGGAGGAGTTTCTGCGCAATATGCTTGGACCAAGCGCTGGTCCAGCCCTGCGTGCCTATCGTGCGCTTCAGGTCATGGGAACGCAGATGCGTGTGATCACACGCGATCGCAACAATCGTGGGATCGAGATGATTGGCGAGCCGGTGGGCGGGCAGCTGCACTTGGTTCTGAAGGAAGCCGCGGTTCCAGATACCGCGGAAGAGGAGGTCCCAGTCCCGGTAGATCTCGGCGCGCCCAGTTCATCACTGGCATCGAGCACAATCGATCGACTTCTAGAAGCGGCCCCGCTTATTGCTTGGAGCCGTCGCGCGGATGGGACACTCGACTGGGCGGGTGGTCAGGTTGCATCCGAGAATGCGACGCTCTCCCCCAGTCAAGTGGTTGATATGGTTGTGGCGCGAAGCCAGTTTGACGGCGATGTGCAGGATCCAGTGCGCCGCACCCGGCTTGAGTTCGGTGACGGAGACCCTCTGTCGCTTCATGCGGTCGAAGTCGATGGGCCGGGTGAGCTGATCTCGGGCTTTGCAGTTGATGCGTCGGTCGCAGCCAGTGTCGAGCGGACGCTGACCCGCTTTATCCAGACAATGACTGAGACTTTTGCCCATCTCACAGTAGGGTTGGCGATTTTCGACCAAAACCACCGGTTGGTGCTGTTCAATCCCGCTGTGGCAGAGATGTGGGGGATTGATGCGGTATGGCTGGCCCGGCGTCCACAGCTTCGCGAGATCCTTGACCGTCTGAGATCCAATCGCCGCCTGCCGGATCGGGTCGACTACCATGCCTGGCGCGAGAAGCTCTTGGGTCTGTTCGCCGACCCCGATGGGGTGAATTATGAAGAAAGCTGGGACTTGGCCAGCGGGCTTCGATATCGGGTCATGGCCCGGCCGCACCCCCATGGTGCGCTGGCCTTTGTGTTCGACGATGTGACTGAGCAAGTCCAGCTCGAGACCCGCTATCGGCATATGGACGATCTGCTCACCCGGGCCTTGGAGCGCTTGGATGAAGGATTGATCGTCTTCGGTGCGGATGGGCTGTTGCGCTATGTGAACTCAGCCTTTCACCAGATCTTTGGCACCGATGAGGAGTTTGTGGGGCCTGGTCAGCATGCCCGCGATGTCCTCGGCCTCTGCGCCCGGCTGAGCATCGAGGCTGAACCTTGGCAGGAGGCGATTGCTTTTGCGACCGGCGATAGTGCGCGTGACGTTCGGACTTGGGAGATTACCCTTGCCGATGACCGAGCAATCCGGCTCAGATTCGCACCCTTGCCAGGCGCCTCAACACTGGTGGTGTTCACTGACATCTCCGATAGTGAGAACGCAGCGCGAGCGCTGAGGGACCGGAGCAAGGCCCTTGAGGCGGCTGAGGCGATGCGGGGCGCTGTGCTGGACGGGATTTCTCAGAAACTGAGGACACCGCTGAACTCAATCTTTGGGCTTGCCCAGTTGCTTCGCGAGAACTCGGACATCGAGGCGCATCCGGAAAAGGTGCGCCTCGCCGAAGGCATACTAGAGGCGGCGCGAAACCTGTTGGAAAGCGTCACGGATGTCAGCGATTTGGCTTCATTCGAGATCGCAAACCTCGATCCTGCGCGCGAGCCGATCACGTTCGCGGCTATGATCGGCGTGACCGAACGAATTTTGGCCAGTAGGACCGCGGCAGCCGAGGTGCATCTGGCGACGCGGATTGATGACGCTGCCGGGCAGGTCGCAGGCGCGACGCTACCGTTGCGGCAATTGCTCTTCTATCTCGCAGCCGATGCCATCCAACGGGCAAAACCAGGGTACCAGATCACCCTTGGCATTGAGAGCAACAAGGCCGGACAGAGCCAGCTTTTTGTCGAGGAGACCGCTGAGGATGGTGAGGTTCTAGATCCAGAACAGGTGCAACGGACAAGCCCGGTTCTGCCGCTGGCCCGCCGTTTGGCGCTTGACGCTGGTGCCACCGTGACGCTCGAGGCGCTGGAGGATGCTAAGGGGCTGCGCGCGGTCTGCACTTTGCCCAAGTCGCTCTCCCAAGCGCGCGAGAAAAAGGTCGAGATCGGCTGACAAGACTGCGCCGATCTTGCTAAGAGCCTAGCATGAGCGATGCAGCCCTCTCCATCGGTGATCCTGTGCCGATAATGTTCTCGTCCGAGGCCGAGACCCGCGACTTTGGACAGGCATTGGCGGCTTGTCTATGTGCGGGTGATTGGGTGTCCTTGATTGGACCTTTGGGGGCGGGGAAGACGGCGCTCGCCCGGAGCTTGATCCAGGCCCGATTGGGTCAAGCCACCGAGGTTCCCTCACCAAGCTACACGCTGGTCAATGTCTATGCGGGCAACCCAGAGATCTGGCATGCGGATCTCTACAGGTTGAGCGACCCGGAAGAGGCCGAGGAGTTGGGCTTGCTGCACGATCTCGCGGATCGGATCGTGGTTGCAGAATGGCCGGAGCGTCTCGGGCCATCCCTGCCAGCCCGCCGGTTGGAGCTGCGTTTGGACTTCGATGGAGATCAAGGGCGCCTGGCAAGGTTGAGCCGGCTTGGTGACTGGAAGCTGGAGGGGTTGAGTTGAGCCGGGACGAGGCCCGCGCGGCGTTCCTGCAAAGCCAGGGGATTGCGCCAGAGGCGGCACGACCGCTTGCCGGGGATGCCTCTAATCGGCGCTATCTGAGAATTGCGGCCTCGGAGCAGATCCTGATGGATGCACCACCGGATCGCGGCGAGGATGTTCGTCCTTTTGTAGCGGTGACCAATTGGCTGCGAGATCACCGGTTTAGCGCCCCTCGCATCGATGCGCAGGATCTAGAACAGGGGTTCTTGCTGCTCGAAGACCTCGGTGATGAGCTCTACCGGGATGTCTGTGCGGAAGCACCGGATTCCGAGAAGGCGCTTTATGGTGAGGCAATCGATCTTCTTGCAGAGATGACGCGCCTGCCCTTGCCAGAGCGCCTGCCATTCGGCGAAGAGGGCTGGCCGCTCGCGCCTTATGGTGCGCCCGACTTGCACAGCGAAGCACGGCTTGCGACCGACTGGTATCGCCCTGGTGTTTTGGGCGCCGAGACCCCGCCGGATCTCGCTGCCGAGTTCGAGGCTCTATTGCTGGAGGCGATCGCTCCAGTTGCTTCAACTCGCCATGTGGTGGTTTTGCGAGACTATCATGCAGAGAACCTCCTGTGGTTGCCAGAGCGCCATGGCACCGCGCGGGTTGGATTACTGGACTACCAAGATGCTCTGGCGGGCCATCCTGCCTACGATCTTGTCTCTCTCTTGGAAGATGCGCGGCGGGACACCTCGGAGGCGTTGCAAGAGGTGATGATTGCGCGGTTCATTGCAAGAACCGGGCTTGCGAGCGACCCTTTTCTTCAAGCCTATGCGACCCTGGGTGCGCAACGTAATCTCAAGATCATCGGCATTTTTGCCCGCCTCGCGGTTCGCGATGGCAAAGCGCGGTATCCCGACTTGATCCCCCGCGTTTGGCGCCACTTGCAACGTGATCTGGCGCATCCGGCATTGGCTGAGCTGCGCGACTGGGTGGCGCGGCACTTGCCCGAACCGGATGCCGACGCCTTGGCCAGGCTGCGCCAAGCGGCTGGCCTGGAGGCTGCGGAATGAAGCCAGAGGCAGCTATGGTCCTCTCAGCCGGGCGGGGCACCCGGATGCGACCTTTGACCGATAGCTGCCCAAAGCCCCTGTTGGAGGTTGCGGGTCAGAGCCTGTTGGACCGTGGTCTTGCCCATGTGATGGGTGCGGGGATCCCGCGTGCCGTCGTCAACATCCACCATCTGGGCAGCATGATCCGCGATCATTTGGCCGAGCGGGAGGCGCCTGAGATCGTGATCTCTGACGAGACGGACGAATTGCTCGACACCGGCGGCGGGATTGTCAAAGCGCTGCCTGATCTTGGGGCATGCTTCGCCAGCCTGAACTCTGACGCGATCTGGCACGGGCCGAACCCGTTGGCGGCGTTGCTGGATGCCTGGGACGGAGCGATGGTCGACGCATTAATGCTGCTGGTGCCGAAAGAGCGCGCGGTTGGCTATACGCGACCAGGTGATTTCTTCCTAGATGGTCCGCGACCGATCCGCCGTGGCGCGGCTGAGAGCGCGCCTTACGTCTTTACAGGCGCTCAGATTTTCCGGGCCGAAGCCTTTGCCGATGCGCCTGAGGGGCCGTTTTCGACCAATGTGATCTGGGATAGGCTGATCCGGCGCCGACAGCTTTGGGCAGCCGTCTATGACGGCGCTTGGGTGGATGTCGGCACGCCCGATGGTCTGGCACTTGCGAATGCGCTGGTGAAGGACGGATGAACCTCTTCGGTCTGCCGCCTGGGGCGCCATTCGCCGAAGCCTTTGCCGCTGGGTTTTGGGACCGGTTTGAGGCGTTGGCACCTGAAGAGGTGGCGCGCATTCTGCTCTTGGTGAACAATCAGCGGGCCTCTCGCGTCCTGACCGATGCGTTGGCGGCGTTTGGGGGAAAAGCCCGGCTCTTGCCGCGGATCCGGGTGATTGGCGAGTTGGGCACGGACCCGGCATTGGCGCCAGACCTGCCACTGTCAATCGATCCGATGCGTCGTGAGTTGCGTCTAACTTGTTTGGTCGAAGCGTTTCTGCGCCGCGAAGGGGCAGATCGGATGGCGCCCCTCTCAGCAGCGCCTGATCTGGCGCGAAGCCTTGCGAGCCTTTTGGACGAGTGCGACGAGGCGGGAATTGACCCGAGCTCCCTCGATCAGGCGACCAACGGCGAGCATGCAGAGCATTGGGCGCGTAGTCTCAGCTTCTTTGAGGTGATCCGGACCTATTGGCCGCAGATCGCCGCCGAGGAGGAGGCTGGCGCACTGGGTCCAAAGGCCCGGCAGCGTGCGGTGATCGAAGATCTGGTTGCGGAATGGGCAGAGAGGCCCCCGGATCATCCCGTGGTCATCGCCGGTTCGACCGGGTCGGTGCGCACAACTGGGCTGCTCATGGCACGCGTGGCGCAAATGCCCCGAGGTTTGGTGGTCTTGCCAGGACTAGATCGCCATCTGCCAAAGGACATATGGGAGGTCGTGGCAGACGGAGCGCAGCCGGAACATCCCCAGGCGCCTTTTGTCGGGCTTCTAGCCGCTCTGGAAGCCACGCCGGACAAGATCCGGCCCTGGGCACCTGATGTTCACAGGCCTGCGCGCCAATCCTTGCTCCGCCAGGAGATGCGTCCGGCACCAGTGACCGATGCATGGTACGGGCAAGCAAGCGTTCTGAACGACGACTTGACGGACGCAGTCGCGGATCTGACTCTGCTCGAAGCGCCTTCTCCCCGGCATGAGGCGGGCGCGATTGCAGCCGCGGTTCGCGCGGCGTTGGAGGCGCCAGAGAAGACCGTTCTGATCCTCAGCCAGGATGCGGCCTTGGCTCGGCGGATCGTGGCCGAGTTGGACCGTTATGCGATTGAGCCTGACGATTCGCTTGGCCGTCCCTTGGCGCAGTCTCCTCCGGCAGTTTTCCTGCGCCTGATCGCCGAGGTGGCGGAAGGACCGGCGGGGCCGGTGGAGATTGCGGCGCTCTTGGCGCATCCCTTGCTCGCGCAAGGCGGGGACCGTGTGGGCCACCTCACCCATGCCAAAGCCTATGAACGTGCAGTCCTACGCCGTCGTGGGGTGGATAGCGGCGTTGGACTGGCAGCTTGGCCTGAGGCAGAGGGCGAGGCTGCAGCGTGGTTCGACCAGCTTGAGGCGGCATTGGGGCCCCTGGTGGCCGCCCTTAAGTCAGGTGCGGCATTGGTTGACATCGCCCATCGGCATGTCGCCGCCGCTGAGGCGCTGCATGGCGCCCAGGACGGCCAGCAAAGTGTCTGGGCAACCGAGTCTGGCAAGGTGGTCGAGCATCTGATGCAACGCCTAATCGCGGCCTCGGATGCATTCGGTGAGGCGCCGGTCGTCGATTATGGGCGCCTGCTCGCGGGTTTGATGCGCAATGAGGAGCTCCGCCAACCGGGTCCAAAACCTCATCCTCGGGTCACCCTGATGAGCCCGCGAGAGAGCCGGGTCGCGAGCGCAGACCTGGTTATCCTTGCCGGGCTGAATGAGGGGAATTGGCCACATCTTCCCGGTGCCGATCCCTGGTTGAGCCGACCGATGCGGATAGCCCTTGGGCTGCCCTCGCCAGAACGCGTGGTTGGCCTTGCGGCGCATGACTTCCTGCAAGCAGCCATGGGGCCGGAAGTGATCCTCTCACGCGCGACCAAGGCAGAGGGTGCGCCAACGGTGCCGTCGCGCTGGCTTACCCGGCTGGAGATCCTGGTGGATGGGCTGGATCGAGCGCGCGGTGAGGAGCCGAGCACCGTTGAGGCCATGCGCGACCGCGGCAGGGCGCTTTTGGAGCATTTGATCTGGGCGCACCGTCCCGATGAAGCGCTTCGCAGCGCGCTGCCCCGCGCAACCCGGCCTGAGCCGCGCCCTCCGGTGGACAGTCGGCCCAAACGCCTCTCGGTGACGATGATCGAACGCCTGGTCCGCGACCCTTACGCGGTCTATGCCCGCCGGATCCTGGGCCTGAACCCGCTCGATCCCTTGGGCAACGCGCCCGGCTATCGCGATCGCGGCGAGGTCATCCACAAAGTGTTAGAACGTTTCACCCACCAGACCATGGATCGATTGCCCGAGGATGCCGAGGCGCATTTCATGGCGGTGGCTGATGATCTGCTCCGCGCCGAGATCGCCTTGCCCGCATTGCGCCGGACATGGCGCGCCCGGATCCTGCGGTTTTGTCCATGGTTTTTGAACTGGGAGCGTGCTCGGCGGGCGGCTGGGCGACCCATTGGGGTCGAGATTTCTGGTCGAATGACGCTCCCGGGCCTTTCCGAGTACGAGATCACGGCAAAAGCGGACCGGATCGACCGGCTCAACTCCGGATCGGCTGCGATCTATGACTACAAGGCGGGTGATCCGCCAAGCGAGAAGCAGGTCGCGAAAGGGTTTAACCAGCAGCTCCATTTACAAGCGGCGATCCTGGCCCAAGGCGGGTTCGATGGCCTTTCAGCGCTGGAGGCGGTGGACGGGCGTTATATCGGTCTGACCGGCTCCGGCGAAGGCGGAAAGGAACGCTCAATCGGCATTGTTGGCGAGGTCGAGAGCCATCTCGCCCAGGTCGCGGAACTTCTGACGGCCTATCGCGCGGAAGCCATGCCCTATCTGCCCCGCATCGGGTTTGAGAAACGCGATGATGAGAGCGACTACGACCATCTCTCCCGGTTTGGCGAATGGGAGGGCAGTGATGGCGGATGAGGCTGCCACTGGGCCACAGCAACTGGCCTCGGACCCGCATGTCTCGGCGTGGGTCGGTGCGAATGCAGGCTCGGGCAAGACGCGGGTTCTGACCCAACGGGTGGCGCGACTGTTGCTGGCGGGCGCTGAGCCTGGGCGCATCCTTTGCCTGACCTATACCAAATCCGCCGCAGCGGAGATGCAAAACCGCCTCTTCAAGCTGCTCGGCGAGTGGTCGATGCAGCCGAATGAAGCGCTCGGCAAGATGCTGGGCGATCTCGCGGGCACTGCTCCGGTCTTGGCACCGGAACGCCTTGCCGTTGCCAGGCGTCTCTTTGCCCGTGCCCTGGAGACGCCAGGTGGGCTAAAGATCCAAACGATCCACGCGTTCTGCGACGCCTTGCTCAGGCGGTTTCCGCTCGAGGCCGGGGTGGCGCCGGGGTTCGAGGTGATCGATGAGCGGCAAGCAGCACTGCTCCTCTCCCAGATCCAAAACCAGATGGCCGTAGCAGCCGAAAAGGGCGCTGATCCCGCCTTTGATCTGATCGCAGCACGGCTCAATGAAGGGGATATCGAGAGCCTGATCAACGGCATTCTCGCTCGGCGCGCGGATTTCAACAGCACGGACGCGAAGCAGTTGCTGCAAAGGTGTTTGGGCGGCGATCTGGACCTCACGGCCGAGGATGTGGTTCGGCAGCATCTCACTGTGATCCAAAAGTACGGCGCCGAGGTCGCCCGAGTGCTGGCGACAGGTTCATCCAGCGATCAGAAGATCGCTCAGACCGTTGCTGAGGCCTTGGAGTCGCTTGGACGCAACCCTGTTGGCAGTGCCGAGAGCCTTATGGGCGCAGTCTTGGTCAAAGCTCGGACGCATCCGGTATCGAGAAACCCCACAAAACCTGTCCGGGAGGCCAATCCCGGGATTGCAGAGTGCTTTCTCGCACTGGCAGAAACCCTTCTGGCGATCAATGACACCTGGTCTCGGCGAAGAACAGCTGCGCGGAGCCTGGATCTGCATCGTTTTGCGCAAGCGTTGCTCGCCGCTTATGGGGCGCAAAAAGAGCGGCGTGCGCTCTTGGATTTCGACGACTTGATTTCAAAGGCGACCGCACTTCTCAGCCGATCGGACATGCGGGCCTGGGTGCTCTACAAGCTCGATCGAGGCATCGACCATGTTTTGGTTGACGAGGCCCAAGACACAGCACCCGCGCAATGGGATGTGATCGCAGCACTCACGGATGATTTTCATACGGGCGACGCAGGGCGCGATCTGGCGGGTATGGCCCGCTCGGTCTTTGTCGTCGGAGATGAGAAGCAGTCGATCTACTCGTTCCAAGGCGCGGAGCCTTGGGCCTTTGGCGAGATGCGCAAGCGCTATGAAACACGGATCGCTGATATCGATGGCCGATTGGAGAAGCCGGGCCTGATCACCTCGTTCCGCTCGGCGCCTGGGATTTTGCAGTTTGTCGATGCGGTTTTTGCTGGGGAGGCTGCTGCTGGGGTGACTTTCACAGGTGAGCCGATTGAGCACCGCGCCCATCGGACGGGCGATCCCGCGCGGGTCGATCTATGGCCGTTGATCGCCGCTGAGGCGGGTGTTGAGCGCCCGCATTGGAAAGATCCCGTGGATCTGCCGCCGCCAGACCATCCCAAACGCCGCTTAGCCCGGCTCTTGGCGGGCGAGATCCAGCGGATTGTCGCCGAAGAACACTTGCCCAAGCGCGGCGATACGCTGGAGCGGTCGGTCCGGCCGGGGGATATCCTGGTTTTGGTCCGGAGACGGGATGATCTGGCTCAGTCCTTGATCCAGAACCTCAAGACGCTCGGCGTGCCCGTCGCCGGGGCGGATCGTCTGACCTTAGCCGCGGAACTGGCGGTCAAGGATGTGCTCTCGATGATCCGAGCTGTGCTGAACCGGGATGATGAACTCTCCTTGGCCGAGGTCCTGCGCTCACCTCTCTGCTCTGTCAGCGAGGCGGAGCTGTTTACGCTGGCTTACGGGCGCGAAGGGTCGCTCTGGCAGGCGGTGATGGCGTGTGAGGCGCATGAGCGCGATGCGGAGATGCTGCGCGATCTGGCCAATCGGGCAGGGTATCTGGCGCCTTTCGAGTTTCTCGAGCGGCTCTTGACCCATCACGATGGCCGCCGACGTCTAATCGCTCGCTTGGGCGTAGAGGCGGAAGATCCAATTGACGAGTTGCTTGCGCAGGCGATCGCCTATGAGGGGCGAGAGACGCCAAGCTTGCATGGCTTTCTCAGCTGGATCGAGGCCGGTGACATTGCGCTGAAACGCGAGATGGAAACTGGAGCAGGCGAGGTTCGGGTAATGACGATCCATGGCGCAAAAGGCCTGGAGGCGCCGATTGTCATCCTGCCCGACACAATGGTCCAGCGGGCTGGAGGTCGGCAAACCATACTGCCAACAGGTTCTGACCCGCGCGTGATGCTCTGGCCTGGTTCCAAAGCCGAGGATGATCCGGTCAGTGCTGCGGCGCGTGCGGAGGCCAAAGCGCGGGAGGCGGCAGAGGCCAAGCGCCTCCTTTATGTGGGCCTCACGCGAGCCGAGGATTGGTTGATCCTCTGTGGTGCAGGCCAGCCGAAGGATGCGTCCGGTCGCTGGTATGGGATGCTTCAAGATGCGTTCGATCGATTGGGAGGCGGCGACGAGGTTTCGCTCAATTTCGGCCCCATCCAGCGAATGGCGACGAAGGCTTGGGCCGTGGGTGCCGGGGAAGAGCCGGGGGAGGCGGGGGAAGCACAGCGCACCGCGCCCGTTTGGCTCTGCCCAGCGCCGAGAGAGGCACGGCCACGACGTTTGGCGCCGTCGCATCTGGTGAAGCAGGATGGCGGGCAGTGGACCGGCAAATTGGATCCGATCTTAGCCCGCAAGCGCGGCGAGGCGGTCCATGTCTTGTTGGAGCGCTTGCCTGGAA
>JBCDAS010000066.1:0-15303 GCA_039185235.1 Pseudomonadota bacterium | reverse complement strand
GTCGCTCCTCCGCAACAACCGACTCCTCTCTCGAATGACGGCTTGCTCGCAATCTTCGATGGCGAGGAGCAGGACACCGGCTTCGTGATGGAGCCCGCCACCACCGCCGATATGTGCGGCCTGGAATGGACCCCGAAACCCTCATTGGAGGTTGTCTACGACGATGTTTGATCTCGACCGCCTTGCCGAATTCGACCGCGCGATCCCGCCGCGTCCTGTGGAGAAGTAATGACCGAGCGCCTCGACAGCCCTGAGCGTGAGATGGACGAGCCCGTGCTCGACCATGCCGGCTGTCATGCGGGCGCTGATCACATGCGGGCGGCTGCCGAGAAGGCGGGCAAGTCCGAAGTGCTGGAGCGGTATGCCCAGGACTACCCGCAAGGGCCCCACGATAAGCCGCAGAGCATGTGCCCCGCCTTTGGCTCACTGCGCGTGGGGCTTCGCATGAAGCGCACGGCGACGGTGCTGTCGGGCTCGGCCTGCTGCGTCTATGGGCTGACTTTTACCTCGCATTTCTACGGCGCGCGCCGGTCGGTCGGCTATGTGCCCTTCGACTCCGAGACCCTGGTCACCGGAAAGCTGTTTGAGGATATCAAAGAAGCGGTCGAAGCGCTGGCGGATCCCGAGAAGTATGATGCGGTCGTGGTCACCAATCTCTGTGTGCCAACCGCCTCTGGCGTACCGCTGCAGCTGCTTCCAAAGCAGATCAATGGTGTGAGGATCGTCGGCATTGATGTGCCCGGGTTCGGCATCCCGACCCATGCCGAGGCGAAAGACGTCCTCGCGGGCGCCATGCTCTCCTATGCGCGTGAGGAGGCGGAAGCGGGAGCCGTGACCGCGCCTGAGGGTGGAAAATCTGACCTGCCAACAGTCACGCTGCTTGGCGAGATGTTCCCGGCAGACCCGATGATTATCGGCCAGATGCTGGCACCGATGGGCCTGGCTGCCGGACCAGTTGTACCGACCCGTGAGTGGCGCGAGCTCTACTCTGCGCTCGACTGTGCGACTGTGGCAGCGATCCACCCATTCTACACCGACAGCATCCGCCAATTTGGCGCCGCCGGTCGCTCGATCGTTGGCTCGGCACCTGTTGGAGCCGACGGCTCCGCTGACTGGCTCGCCGCGATTGGCGATTCTTGCGGAGTAGCGGCCGAGAAAATCGCTGCGGCGCAGAATGCTTTCATCCCGGCGATCAAAGGCGCGCTTAGCGCGATGCCGATCAATGGGCGGATCACCTTGTCCGGCTATGAGGGGTCGGAGCTGCTGGTTGCGCGCCTGTTGATCGAAAGCGGTGCGGATGTGCGCTATGTCGGCACCGCGTGCCCGAAAACCAAGTGGTCTCAGGCGGATGCGGAATGGCTCTCGGCCAAGGGGATCGAGGTTAACTATCGCGCCTCGCTGGAAGACGACATCGCGGCGGTGGAGGAATTCAAGCCAAACCTTGCCATCGGCACCACACCTGTGGTCCAGCACGCCAAGGAGCGGGCGATCCCATCGCTCTACTTCACCAACCTGATCTCCGCACGCCCCTTGATGGGCCCTGCAGGTGCAGGCTCGCTGGCGCAAGTGATCAATGGCGCCATGGGAAGCCAAGATCGTTTTGACCGGATGCGCGACTTCTTCGAAGGCACGGGCGAAGGCGAAAACGCTGGTGTCTGGGAGGCAACACCCAAGCACCGCCCGGAATTCCGCAAGAAGTATGCGCGCAACCTGGAACGTATGCAGGCCAAGGAGAAGGCCGACCGTGATGAGTTCGTCGAAGGCATCGGGGAGGGCGTGGGCTGATGCTGATCCTCGATCTCGACAGAGCCGGAGGGTACTGGGGCGCGGTCTATAGCTTCACCGCGATCAAGGGTCTGCAGGTCATCATCGACGGCCCTGTGGGCTGCGAGAATCTGCCTGTAACCTCGGTTCTGCACTACACGGACGGCCTGCCCCCGCATGAGTTGCCGGTCGTGGTGACAGGATTGGCCGAGGAGGAATTGGGCCGCGACGGCACCGAGGGTTCGATGAAACGCGCCTGGGGGGTTCTTCGCAAGGACGAGCCCGCAGTTGTCGTCACGGGCTCGATTGCCGAGATGATCGGCGGAGGTGTGACGCCCGAAGGCACGAACATCCAACGCTTCCTACCCCGCACGATCGACGAGGATATGTGGGAGAGTGCGGATCGGGCCCTCGTCTGGCTCTGGAAGAATTACGGCATAAAGGCGGGCAAAACGCCGAAGCAGCGCAAGCTGAAAGAGGGCGACGCGCCGCGCGTCAACATCATCGGGCCGCAATATGGCCAGTTCAACATGGCCTCGGACCTCGCCGAGATCCGCCGCCTGGTCGAGGGGATCGGCTGCCGTGTGAACATGGTCTTCCCGCTGGGCAGCCACCTGGCCGATGTGGGCCGGCTGGTCGATAGCGAAGTGAATATCTGCATGTATCGCGAGTTCGGCCGTGCGCTCTGCGAAGAGCTGGAGACGCCCTATTTGCAAGCGCCGATCGGGCTGGAGAGCACCACGCGGTTCCTGCGGATGCTGGGCGAGTTGACCGGCCTAGATCCGGAACCCTTTATCGAGCGCGAGAAGCACACCACGTTGAAGCCGATGTGGGACCTCTGGCGCTCGGTCACGCAAGATTTCTACGCAACCGCGAGCTTTGGCATTTGCGCGACCGAGACCTATACGCGGGGCATCCGGAACTTCTTGGAGGAGGATCTGGGTTTTCCCTGCCACTTTGCCTTCTCGCGCTCGGCGGGCGTGAAGCCGGACAACCAGGCCGTCCGCGACGCGATTGCCGAGAAGCCGCCGATGATCGTGTTCGGCTCCTACAACGAGCGGATGTATCTGGCGGAGCTTGGCGCACGGTCGATTTACATCCCGGTTTCTTTCCCCGGCACCGCGATCCGGCGCCATACAGGCACGCCTTATATGGGCTATGCGGGGGCGACCTGGATGATCCAGGAGGTGGCGAACGCGCTTTTCGACGCGCTGTTCCACATCCTCCCGCTCTCGACCGAGATGGACAAGGTCGCGCCGACACCTGCGCGGCTGGTCCACGAGCTGTCCTGGGAGCCTGCTGCCAACCTCGCGCTGGAAGCCGAGGTCGAGGCGCAACCCGTACTGATCCGAATTTCTGCCGCCAAGCGCCTGCGCGACGCGGCAGAGGCTGCGGCCCGTGCCGCTGGCGAGACCTGCGTCACGGAGACCCGTGTCGCTGAGACCATTCATGCAAGCGGAGGAAGGGCCGCCTAAGAGCCCCACCCACGCACGATCGAGAGGAAGGACAATGACCAAATCCAAGAAGGCGCTCCGCCAAAGCCGGATCAAATCGGCCGAGTACAAGGCGTTTTTCTACCTCAGCTACCCGGTGTTTCTGGGTGTCGCGCTGATCGGGCGCCTGGCACCGCAATCAGAGACCCGTCACGGGCTGAACATCTTCGCCGAAGCGCGCGAGATGGCGAATACGATTATCCCTTTTGCATTCATGCACTGAGGGAATCTGAGTTTCGGGGAGGGGGTAACCTGACCCGGATACGCCGAAGCGGGTGGTCCGCCTAGGCAAACCCCGCCGTACGGGTTGTGCGGTAATGGCCGATAAAGCCTTTCAGCTGGAGGAAATTCGATGGCTGATGAAAAGGTCCACTGGTCGGGGCTAACGGACAACGAAGCGAAAGAGTTTCACGAAGTCTACATGAGCGGACTGATTCTCTTCACTGGCGTTGCCGTTGTGGCCCACCTGCTCGTGTGGATTTGGCGTCCCTGGATTCCAGGGAGCGATGGATACGCGATGCTGGACGGGGCGACGAAGCTTGCGGAAGCAGCTTCCCGCTTGATCGGATAAGGAGGACATAGATGAGCAAGTTCTACAAAATTTGGCTCGTTTGGGATCCTCGCCGCGTGCTGGTTGCACAAGGCGTGTTCCTGTTCTCGCTTGCCGCCATGATCCACCTGGTTCTGCTCTCGACCGAGCGGTTCAACTGGTTCGTGGGTTAATTCGACCAAAGAAGCGATGGCGGGCGGGTTCGCCCGGCCGCCATCAAACACCGGACAAAACTGAACAAAACCGGGGCCTTAGGCCTCATACGATGAACCCTCGGAGGGTTGACCAATGGCAATGCTCAGCTTTGAGAAAAAATACCGAGTACGCGGCGGGACGCTGATCGGGGGTGATCTGTTTGATTTCTGGGTCGGGCCTTTCTGGGTCGGCTTTTTCGGCATCACCACGCTGTTCTTTTCGTTCCTCGGCACAGTTCTGATCCTGTGGGGGGCGGCGCTCGGGCCGACTTGGAACCCCTGGAAGATCTCAATCAATCCACCAGACTTCGAGTACGGCCTGGCATTGGCGCCGATGGCGGAGGGCGGGCTCTGGCAGATCATCACGATTTGCGCGACCGCGGCCTTTTGCTCTTGGGCGCTCAGGCAGGTGGAGATCAGCCGGAAACTGGGGATGGGGCTGCATGTGCCCTTCGCGTTTAGCTTCGCGATCCTCGCCTATGTAACGCTGGTGATCTTTCGCCCGCTCTGGATGGGCTCGTGGGGGCATGGCTTCCCTTATGGGATCTGGAGCCACCTCGATTGGGTTTCGGGCGTCGGCTATGAGTATGCGGCGTTCCACTACAACCCTGCGCATATGATCGCGATCACTTTCTTCTTCACCAACTGTCTGGCGCTGGCGCTGCACGGATCGCTGATCCTCTCCGCCGTCAACCCGTCTTACGGCCCGGTGAAGACGCCAGAGTACGAGGATACATTCTTCCGCGACACGATCGGCTACTCGATCGGGACGCTGGGGATCCACCGCCTTGGGCTCTTCCTGGCGATCAACGCTGCTTTCTGGTCGGCGGTCTGCATGATCATCACCGGTACAGTTTGGACTGACACTTGGCCCGAGTGGTGGGAGTGGTGGCGTGAGCTGCCAATCTGGCCCGCGGATCCCACGGCATAAGGGGACGGAACAATGATGGAGTATCAAAACATCTTCACCCAAACCCAAGTCCGCGGTCCGGCGGAAATGGGGATCCCGGTGGACGAAACTTATGGAGACCGTTGGGGCATCCCAAAGTTCTCCAGCATCGTCGGCTACTTCGGCAATGCCCAAATCGGTCCGATCTATCTGGGCTTCCTGGGCGTGATCTCGATCATCACAGGGCTTCTGTGGTTCACCATGGTCGGCTTCTGGTACTGGGACCAAGTGGACTGGTCGATCGGGCGGTTCTTCCAACAGCTCTTCTGGCTGTCGCTGGATCCACCGCTGCCGGAGCACGGATTGAACCTTCTGATCCCGTGGAGCGAGGGCGGCTACTTCCTGCTGGCGAGCTTCTTCCTCCTGGTCTCGGTGATGACTTGGTGGGTGCGGACCTATTTGCGGGCGTTGGCACTCGGGATGGGCACGCATGTCGCCTGGGCGTTCTTGTCGGCGATCTGGCTGTTCCTGGTGCTGGGCCTCTTCCGCCCGCTCGCGATGGGGAGTTGGTCTGAGGCGGTGCCCTATGGCATCTTCAGCCACTTGGATTGGACGCAGAACTTCAGCCTCGAATGGGGCAACCTCTTCTACAACCCATTCCACGGTCTCTCGATCGCTTTCCTCTATGGCTCAGCGGTTCTGTTCGCGATGCATGCGGGCACCATCCTGGCCACGACCCGGGTTGGGGGTGAGCGCGAGCTCGAGCAGATCACCGACCGCGGTACAGCGGCCGAGCGGGGCGCCCTCTTCTGGCGCTGGACCATGGGCTTCAATGCCACCATCGAGTCGATTCACCGCTGGGCCTGGTGGTTCGCGGTGCTGACAACGTTGACCGGCGGGATCGGCATTCTGCTCACGGGAACCGTGGTCGATGACTGGTATGGCTGGGCCGAGAAGCACAACTTCGCCCCCGCAGCCTATGAGTATCAGTCCGAATAAGGACCTGCCCAATCGGGCTCGATAACGATACGATCAGCGGGCGGGGGGCGACCTCCGCCCGCACTTTTTTGAGGGACCTATGAGCCAAACGATCGCCCTATCGCTGTTTCGCTTCACGAGCGTCCGTGCGCAGCTTTGGGCGTTCAGTCAGATGGGGCTGTCGCGGCCAAGCTTGGCGCGGTTGAAGGATCTGCAGTTCTTCAAGATGTTCGGGACCGGGACCGGCGAGGGCTTCACCCCGGTTCCGAATTTGGGCGTCTACGGCTTGATGACCGTTTGGCCGAACTTGGAGCTTGCAGAGGATCGGATTGAAACAGCTTCGATCTTCGCGCGCTATCGCGCCCAGGCTGAGGAGACCTGCACCCTGTTTCTCAGCGCAGTCTCGTCTCGCGGTGCTTGGGATGGCGAGAACCCTTTTGCGATCGACGAAGCGCTGCCGAGATCCCCTGTTGCTGTTCTAACGCGCGCGACGCTCCGATCATCGGCTCTGCGCGGCTTTTGGAGCCAAGTGCCAGATATCGAGGCTCGCATCCGAGACGAGGTGAAAGGGCCTCTGCTTTTCAAGATCGGCATGGGCGAGGTCCCCTGGTTGCAGCAGGTCACCTTCTCGATCTGGACCAGCGAAGAAGAGATGGTTGAGTTCGCCTATCGCAGCACCGCCCATAGAGAGGCGATCCGGAACGTCAGAAAAGGCGACTGGTTCCGCGAGGAACTCTATGCCCGCTTCGCCGTCACCGGCGCTGAAGGCGCGTGGGAGGGCATTGCACTGCCCTCCCGGCTAGGACTTCAGCCCATAAGAGCCTTGGCCTGATCAACCCAGCCATCGCGGGTCACCCGTCCTTTGGGGCTGAACGCCTCATCGACGAACTTCACATTCTCTTCTGACCAGCTCGCGATCTGAGAGAATTTGTAGATCCCCATCTCGTTCAACTCACCAGCCAAGACCTTGCCGACCCCTTTGATCTTGGTCAGATCGTCAGGCTCTGCTGGCGCGCTGCTCATCAGCTCGGGTTTGGTGCCGGCATCAGCCTCATCTGCGGTTGGAGCTGGCGGAGCAGGCTCTTCCGCAGGGGGTGCCAGTGCGGGCGGTGTTGCAGGGGCTTCGATAGCCTCTGGCTCGACCCGCTGATCGGTGATCGCAACCAGCTTCTCCCCGGATTGATCCCCGATCATGAGCTTCTTGTGAACGGCTAGCAGATCGCTGTTTTCAGGATCCTGGGAGCAGTTCTCATAGAGCCAGTAAGCGAAGATCATCCATAGGACAAAAAGGAGGAACACCGCGAAACTGCTGAAACTTCCGATCGCCCAGATGAACAACACAATCGCTCCAGAGGCACCGGCGCTCATCAGAAGGCATGTTGGGTGGATCGCCCGTGGTGGTGGGGCTTTCATCGAGGGGAAGGGGGGCATCTCGCGCATCAAACAGCTCCGTGTCTCGCTCCAGATCTGCGTCTGGTGCGTGTTGCAATTCGGTCTTCGCTGCTCGGTCGGTTATCCGCCCGCTGGTTTTCGTTACTCGGCCGCCTCGCGTATATTATGGTGCAATGCACACTTATTCCACAAGGAGGTGAGTGCCGCGACGAGTTTGTCAATATCTTCGGCCGAGTGCATAGGGCCTGGAGTGAGCCTGAGGCGCTCGGTGCCCTTCGGAACCGTCGGGTAATTGATCGGTTGGACATAGATGCCGTGTTCCTCAAGCAACAAGTCCGACAACCAGCGACATTTGACCGGATCGCCGACCATCACGGGGACGATATGGCTGGGATTGTCCATATGGGGGATCCCAGCGGCGTCGAGGCGCTGGCGCACCTCTGCCACAACCTCGCGCTGGCGCAGCCGCTCATGGCAACTGAACTTGAGGTGACGGACCGAAACCCTTGCCCCGGCGGCAACCGCTGGCGGCAGGGCGGTTGTGAAGATGAAAGCGCTCGCAAAGCTGCGGATGAAGTCGCAGAGCGCGGCGGAGGCCGCCACATAGCCGCCGATCACGCCAAAGGCCTTCGCCAGCGTGCCCTCGATTAGCGTGACCCGGTCCATGAGACCTTCGCGCTCGGCAATGCCACCACCGCGAGGGCCGTAGAGGCCGACCGCGTGGACTTCATCCAGATAGGTCATCGCGCCATACTTGTCGGCAAGATCGCAGATCTCTTTGATCGGGGCGATATCGCCATCCATCGAGTAAACGCTCTCAAAAGCGATGATCTTTGGGCGGCCTGGCTCGATCAGACGGAGCTGGCGCTCGAGATCCACCATGTCATTGTGCTTGAAGATCCGTTTTTCCGCTCGGGAGTGGCGGATCCCTTCGATCATCGAGGCGTGGTTCTTGGCATCCGATAGGATCACACAATTGGGGAGCCGCGCACCCAGTGTCCCAAGCGAAGCGAAATTCGACACATAACCCGAGGTGAAAAGAAGAGCCGCCTCTTTACCATGCAGATCGGCGAGATCCTGCTCCAGGAGCACATGGTAATGGTTTGTCCCGGAGATATTGCGGGTGCCACCCGCGCCCGCGCCGCATTCATCGATGACACGCATCATCTCCTCGCGAACCGCGCGGTGCTGACCCATGGCCAGATAGTCGTTCGAGCACCAAACCGTTATCTCTTCGCCCGCACCGTGGTGCATGGCGCGGGGGAAGTGCCCCGCCCGGCGCTCAAGATCGGCGAAGATGCGGTAGTTCCCCTCGTCCTTCAGGGCGCCTAGCTGATCTTCGAAGAAGCGCTCATAGTCCATTCGTTTTCTCCCTTACGGCGCGGCCTCGGCCGACACCCCGTTTGACGGTACTTTCTTGCTATTTTCTAATTCGTCGGCCCCAAGCCACCAGTGCCACAGCGCCGCATCGCGGATCGGCAGAACCAGGAACCAGTGTTCCAGCACAGCGAGCGCGGTCAGGCCCGACAACAGGGCGCTTGACGCGATCGCAACCTCGCTCGCACCGGGGACAAAAGCTCCATGGCTGAACCAGGCGGCGGCGATGGTCCCAAGCGTCACCGAGAACGGGAACAACCAGTTCATCGGACGCACCCGGAAGTAGGTTTTGAGATAGCTCACCTGATCAGGCAGCAGGTCGAGCGTCATATTGGGCACACCGAGGAAGACGTTGATTTTGGCAGACAGGCGCATGATCCAGAGGACATTGAACGTCCAAAGCCCGACCATGTTCTCGCCACCCCGACAGAAGGCATAGAGCGCAAGTGCGGTCACTGCGATCGCCATCTCATGCCACAGGATCGCACCCAGAGCTGCTTTAAATCGGCGCCAACCCGTCGCGCCGGGTGGGCAGGGAGCCGGATCAGGCCCGGTTATCCGGCCCGAGAGAAACGCAATCTCGTGCCAGCCCCAAATCGCGATACCCGCAACGAAGCCGAGATAGACCCCCGTCAATCCCTCAAGCTGCGCGCTCCAGGCGACAAGCCCGCACAGCAGGGCGAGCGCCACAAAGCCTATCGAAGGCGGCACCGCTATGCCCCCTTTGGCCCTCCGATCGATGATCAGCACCAGTCCGGTGGAGACCCACCAGAGGCTGATCGCGATCAAGAAAGGCCAAACAAAGCTCATCCGCTTACCAGACCGGTTCCAAACGGATGTCGTCGAGCGCGGGCATGTCGTGCTTCTTGACCGGCATCATGTACATCCGTGCAAAGAGGGCACCGGCACGCGCGCCGAGACCGACCTTGCGGATCCAGCCCATCACTCCGCCCTTGCGGGACGCTTCGGCCATGCCGTCGCTGATAGTGACCATGCGGCCCATCAACTCCCACATCTTCTCGTTCTCGAGGTCGAGTTCGAACGGGAAGCACTGGCGCGAGATCTCGGAGGTGAGCTTGATGACCTTGCGGTCATACTCGTTAATATCGATGCCAAGCGCGTGGTGGAAAACCGGGCGCTGGTGGTCGCGGATATGCATGGTGACAAACACCGCCAGCAGGAAGAAGCGGATCCAGAGCCGGTTTATGCCCTGCGTCAGCTTCGGGTCCGACCGGATCAGGATGGCAAAGGCCTCACCATGGCGGAACTCGTCATTGCACCATTCCTTGAACCACTTGAAGATCGGGTGGATCCGGTACTCCGGATGCTGCTCCAGATGCCGGAAGATCGTGATGTAGCGAGCATAGCCGATCTTCTCACTGAGATAGGTCGCATAGAAGATGAACTTCGGACGGAAGAAGGTGTATTGCTTCTCCCGCGTCAGGAAGCCCAGGTTCACGCCGATCCCGAACTCCTTCAGCGCATCGTTGATGAAGCCCGCATGGCGCGCCTCGTCCCGGCTCATATAGCCAAAGAGCTTGCAGATATCCTCGTTGGTGCCGCGCTTGCGCATTTCCTTATAAAGAACGCAGCCGGAGAACTCCGCTGTGAGAGAGCTCACAAGGAAGTCGACCAACTCGGTGCGCAACGCCGGATCCATGCCTTCGAAATCGATCCGGTCCCACTCCTCGTTCTTCTTGAAATGGCCTTTGTTGGGGTCGGAGGCGAGCTCCTCCAACATGTCATCCATTTCCTTGCGCACGCCCGAGAGATCCGTCGCGTCCAGCGCGTCGAAATCGGTCGTGTAGAAGCGCGGGTTCAAGAGCGTGGTCTCATGGGCCATCGCCGTGGTTTCGTTCGGGGCCTTCGGGGTCTCCTCCGCGGCCACTTCGCGAGCCATCATATTCATGCGTAGACCTCCTCTGAGAAGCTGAACTCCAAGAGCTCCATGTATTCGAGATCGCCCGTTGCCCGTGTCCAGGCCCGCTCCACCATCGTCGCCCGGCTGATCGTTGCCATGCGCTGGAAGGTTTGCACCTCGCCATAGGGCACGCGGACATCCTCGCCATGGACGCGGACCTGATCGCCCGGCTCGGCAAAAACACCATCGGGCAGGATCACATGGGCGTGCAGGCTGTCGAAAGTGTGGCTCACCTCGACCGTGCAGGGAATGTCGAACCGGGTCCGCATGAAGTCAAAAAGCGCAATCATGTCGGCCTCCTCTCAGCTCTTGGGTTGCAGGTAATTGCGGAACGTCTCGGCGTTGCGGGCGCCAAAGGCGGTCAGCGTCATGACCCGGCCGGTTACCGGATCACGCAGCGTCAACTCGCCGCCGGGCCAGGCAGCGAGGTCAAAGGGCTCTTCCGGCCCCACATGGATGTCACGGCGATTGGCGGCGAAACTGCGCATGGCGGAGCGTAGAAACATGCCCTCGCCCCGGCCAAAGGTTTCAAGCTCTTCGCCGGTATCGGCATCACGAACCGCGACAATCCCCTTGGATGCATCTTCGAAGATCAGCGCGCGCTGCTGTAATGGCTGGCCTGCCGGCAGGATGTCGCGAATAGGGCCGCGGCGCATGCCTTCGACAGCGGTATGCGCACCAAACAGGATGATCCCCGCCATAATCGCAAATGGCAGGATCGGGAGCCGTTTCAGTCTGTCGCCAAGGGTCATCGCAGAGGTCCTCAGGTTGCTGCTGGGATCGCGCCAGCCGTTTCCGGCTCGGCTTCGGGCCGATGCGCCACGCGGATCGGAAGGGTCTGATCCTGCTCATGATAAGCGCGCAGCGCCTCGCCGAGGATCTGCGCTGCGGCCTCCGGCTCCTCGATAGAGCGCATCGAGGGTTGCACCGGCGACATGTACCATGGGCGCACGCTGGGCCAGAGGTGCAGATAGGCCAACCGTGCGTTGCCCAAGGTAGAGAGCGCGATACTCCCGGTCCCGTCACGGAAGATCTTCAAATCCGCCGAGCCGATCTCCTTGAACGGCAGATTGATCGCCATTGGCAGCGCCACGCCAAAGCGCAGCACCACCCGCTTGTTGGTGATCGTGTAGAGCGTGGTGCTCGCGATCCAGCGCCCAATCAGCATCAGGATCACCAAGGCGCCCAGAAGGAAGGGCACCAGGCGCACCACAGGCTCCAGAGCAGCAATCGGCGCCGCCCCGAAGCTCATTGCATCGAGAAAGCGCCAGACCGCGAGCACCGCGAAATAGGCCAGAACCGGCCCAATCATCAGTGCACGGCGTCCGAGCGACCAGGGGTTCGGCGCCCCCTGCCAGAGGATCTTCTCCCCAGCCGGCAGGAAGCCCGGCAGTCCACGAACGGGTTCTCTCTCGAAATCGCTCATGGCTTACACCAATGGATCACGCGAGCGCGGTGTCTGGAAGAACTTGCCACCGGCGAAATACGCCATGATCTTGTCTTCCTCGAGCCGGGTCACCTGCGTCGGGCTCGCCGTGACTGGGCAGTTGGCGAACTGGCTGGCGAGAAGCGAGCGCACCATCACCTTGCCCGCCGGGCCGCGGAACTTGGCACCCCGGTGGAAGGTGACGAGGTTCATCGGGATCAGGACTTTCTTGTCCATATCCTTCACCTGCATCTCGACATACCGGATCAGATGCTCGGCCCGGTCGACCCAGACATCGGTGACGGTGCCTGCGACTTCCATGTCATTGGCGATCACATCGAGACCACGCGGATCGACATTCTCTTCGAGAAGCGTGAATTCCGGATCACTCGACAAAGGCACGATGCTGGGCTTGCCATGCACAGTGAGATCAGGCTCGTCTTTGCGCTGCGCCCAGGCTGCCGGGCCAACGCCATCGACCAAGCCATCGCCGGTCGGCTCGTAGGGATCCGATGGCAGGGTCGAGACGCGCTGAAGCGGAACGTCACCCCGCTTGTCGCCGACATAGTTATCGGGCGCATAAACCGTGCCGCCATTATGCGGCAACTCAAAGCTTTTCGGCTCCGGCACCGGCGGGAGATAGTCGACAAAGCCGGTTTGGGGTTCGCCGTCTTCGCGCACCAGCGGGTAGCCTTCGCGCTTGCCTTCGCGCTGCAGATAGATGAGCAGCGCGATGAAGAAGAGCCAAAACAGATACAGGGTGATCTGTGCGACATCCAGGTGATTGGTGATCTCTCCCATGGGAGTTCCTCCTAGTTACGTCGGCATCTCAGCCAGACCAAGTTTCGTGCCGCCTCGTGTTTCGGAGACGTCACGGAAGCGCCGCACAAGCGGCCCAATTGCGATCAGGGTTGCGAAAAGCAGGCCAATTTCGATGTGGTAGACAAAGCCGTAGCCTGTCGAAGGCATCTCGAGCGCCGGCCCCAGGGCGCCCGACATGGCCAATTCAGAAACGATATCGCGGATCGCACCGCCAAGCGCGATGGCGACTCCGGCAGCGGTCGCTTGCACAGCGCCCCAAGCGCCCAGTGCCAGACCGCTCGCTGTGCCCTCGCCTCGATCGGCGAGATCCATGGCAGCGATCAGCGTGCCGACAAGGAACAGACCCCCGCCAAAGCCAATCATCGCCGTGCCCGTGCGGAAGAGCGCCGCACTCTTCAACGGATCGGCAAAGATCACAGCGGAGAAGGCACCCAGCCCAAACATCACGCCATAGGCGGCCAGTTTCACAGGGTCTGCGCCACGGGTCAGCACTCGGCTCGCAATCGCAAACCCTGCGAGCGAGCCAAGCGCCATCAGCGCGGTCAACATCGTGGTCTGCGAGACGCTGAGCGCCAGAACCTCACCCCCGTAAGGCTCTAGCAAGATGTCCTGCATGGCAAACCCGGCAGTCCCAAGCCCGGTCGCAACCAGCAACCGGGCCGCACGCCCGCCTTCCATGAAAGTCCGCCATTGGGTGCGGAAGCTTGGCCGCTCCCGGTCATGACGGGTGACCTGCTTGTTCTGCGTCTCCTGCTTCCAGATTGCGATGGCGTTGAGCACAAGGCTGACCACTGCCGCGCCTTGGACGATCTGGATCAGTTTCACGGCCGCGAAATCGTCGAGAAGCAGCCCAAAGACGACCGCCGCACCCGCCATGCCAAGAAGCAGCATCACATAGAGCAACGCCACCACCCGGGGCCGCGTCTCGGGCGTCGCCAAGTCATTCGCCAGTGCTAGCCCGGCAGTCTGGGTTGTATGGATCCCAAGACCCACCATCAGGAAGGCCAGGGCCGCAGCCGCCTCACCCACCCAGAATGGGCCAACGTTTTCGCTGAGAACCAGCAGCGCAAAGGGCATGATCGCGAACCCGCCCCATTGCATGCCCGTCCCGAACAGGATGTAGGGCACCCGGCGCCAGCCAAGATAGCTGCGATGCTGGTCCGAGCGGTGCCCGATCAGCGCCCTCAGCGGTGCAAACATCAGGGGCAGCGCCACCATGATGGCCACGATCCAGGCCGGAACCCCCAGTTCAACGATCATCACCCGGTTCAGCGTACCCGAGAGCAGCACCATCGCCATGCCAACCGAGACCTGAAACAGCGAGAGCCGCAGCAACCGCCCAAGTGGCAGTTCCGCACTCGCCGCATCCGCGAAGGGCAACCAACGCGGAGAGATCTGCTTGAACATCTGGCGGGGGATGATCATCGCTGACAGAACTCCTGTGCATCCGAGATGTAGAACCCGCTCTTGATCCGCTCCTGGCGGAGAATTACGCGATCCGGCAGCGCGTTCTGTAGGTTCCGCCTAAGCGTTTTGCGCCCGACCGGGACGATGGCCGGAGAGCGGTCGCTGCGCGGGAACAGTTGCCCTGCGCTATGCATGACCTGCAGCATCGGTGTGCTTGGTGCGACGGTGAAGAGGATGGGTCCGACGACGCGAGGGCTCAGTTCCCTCAGCGCCCGGACCATGTCCTCCTGGCGGTAGTGGATCAGACTATCCATCGCCACCGCATGGGTGAAATAGCCGAGCGCGGGGTCCAGCATATCGCCAGAGCGATAGTCGATCCGCGCCCTGAGATCGTCGGGCGTGCGCTCCTCGGCCGTGCGGATCATTGTGGGCGAGAGATCAATTGCCAACACATCGGCGCCCCGGCGCGCAGCCGCAATCGCAAAGGCCCCGGTGCCGCAACCGGCATCCAGAACCCGCGCGCCACGCAGATCCTTGGGCATCCAGTTGAGCAACGTGCCTCGCATCCGGTCGCGCCCGCGGCGCACGGTCTGGCGGATCCGGCTCACGGGCTTGTCCGAGGTCAGCCGCTCCCAGGTGTCAGCGGCCTTGCGATCGAAGTAGTCTTCGATCTGGGTCCGCGATGTCTCCCACGTCTCACTCGGCATCAGTCAAACCCCAAAAGCTCAAAGATGTCCCGATCCTTCATCGGCTCGGGCGCCAAGGGTTCGGTTCCGTTCCAGAGGGTCTCGGCCAGGCGGACGTATTCCTTCTGGACTTGGACGATCTCCTCCTCCTCGGGCATCTCAAAGAGGGTCGCCTTCTTCAGGCGCGAGCGGCGGATGGCGTCGAGATCCGGCAGATGGGCCAGGCGCTTGAAGCCAACGGTGTCGCAGTAGCGGTCCACCTGCTCGGTATCCTTCGAGCGGTTGGCCACACAGCCCGCGAGCCGCACGGAGTAGTTCCGCGACTTCGCCTGAACGGCTGCCACGATCCGGTTCATGGCATAGATTGAGTCAAAGTCGTTCGCGGTTACGATCACCGCCCGGTC
>JBCDAS010000065.1:0-15532 GCA_039185235.1 Pseudomonadota bacterium | reverse complement strand
GATCCCTGCAGACGCTTTTGGTGCATCCACATGTAACGGACATCGAAGGTGCAGTTATAGCCGGTGGTGCCTGCGCAGATGACGACCATGCCGCCCTTCTTCACCACGAAAGTCGAGACGGGGAAAGTCGCCTCGCCCGGGTGTTCGAAGACCATATCGACATTTACACCTTTGCCGGTGATGTCCCAGATCGCTTTGCCGAACTTGCGCGCCTCGGCGAACCACTCCTTGTATTCCGGCGTGTTCACCTCAGGCAGTTGGCCCCAGCAGTTGAAATCTTTGCGGTTGATGACCCCTTTGGCGCCAAGATCCAGGACGAACTGGCGTTTGTCCTCGTCCGAGATCACTCCGATCGCATTGGCGCCCGCGGTGTTGATCAACTGGATCGCGTAAGAGCCCAAGCCGCCGGAGGCGCCCCAGACCAGAACGTTCTGGCCGGGCTTCAGGTCATGGGGCTCATGGCCAAAGAGCATCCGGTAGGCGGTCGCAAGCGTCAGCGTGTAACAGGCCGATTCCTCCCAAGTCAGATGCTTTGGCCGGGGCATCAGCTGCTGCGCTTGGACGTTGGTGAACTGTGCGAAGGAGCCATTTGGCGTCTCATAGCCCCAAATTCGCTGGCTGGGCGAGTACATCGGGTCGCCGCCGTTGCAGTGCTCGTCATCGCCATCGTCCTGGTTGCAGTGGATCACAACCTCGTCGCCCACCTTCCAACGGGTGACTTTGTCGCCAACGGCCCAGACGATGCCCGAGGCATCTGAACCCGCGATGTGATAGGGCTGTTTATGGACGTCGAACATGCTTATCGGAACACCGAGCGAGGCCCAGACGCCATTGTAGTTCACGCCCGCCGCCATCACGAGCACCAGCACTTCGTGGCTGTCGAGGCTGGGCACATCCACCACCTCGGTCTGCATCGCGGTCTCGGGCTCGCCCTCACGCTCTTGGCGGATGCACCAAGCGTACATTTGCTTAGGTACATGGCCGAGCGGTGGGATCTCGCCGATTTCGTAGAGGTCCTTGAGCTGCATATCGCTGGCACCGTCCATTGCTCGATCTCCCTTCGCGGAATTAGCACGAAAGAATCGTGCGTCAAAATCGTGTTTCGTTGAATTACATTACCAAGATTTTTTCGCAACCCGAAAATGTGCAGTGCAGCAATTTTCTTGCAACCGGCCTCTCGTGACACCCTCAGCGGTGTCTCAGGGCTCGCGGTTGTTCCATTCTGCGCGCAGGTCCCGCGCATGTGTCGCCGAGAGCGGTGTGGCGGCTTCTGATCGGGGGGCATGGGCCAGCAGATTGGCCTCGAACGCCAACAAGATCCCCGCGAGCAGCCACTGCATCGTGCCATAGGCATAGGCGCTGGACGAGATCAGAGCCATTGCTCCATCGCTGTCCAGCCGCTTCAGGACCCCACCTTTGAACAGATCCATCGCACCGAGCACGAAATGGTAGATGAGCAGGACCATGCAGACATGGAGCAGGATGCCAAAACCTGAGCGCAGGGCGAAGAGCGTATTTGTGTAGATCGAGATCTTGCGCACCGGTGTCTCGCAGCAGATCCGGGTCAGATACAAGACGATCACCACGGTCTCGACCACGACCACAAGCGGTTCGACCAGGATATTGATCAAACGACCGCCCGCGGGCAGTTCGGCGATCAGCAGTGCCAAGACTGTCGAGACCGCGCCGGAGATGATCTCGACCACCAAAACGATCGGGAAGGCCTCCCAATACGTGGTTCTGAACGGTTTGCTGTCGATCTCGAGACCTGCGAGCGATCCGGCAAAACGGGCAGCAGCCGTCCAGACGACCAGGGTCAGAAGGAACACTACGATCCGGCCGAAAAACGGGATAATGAGAAGCAAGGGCGCGACAGTGAACAAGGTGATGAAGGCCGCGATCATCAACATGCCAAGCGGAAAAGCAGCGGCGGCGACGAGGGGGCCTTGGAGGAAGCTAGCGCGCAGGGCGGTAAAAATGTAACTGGCCACGGTAATCTCAAACTCGGTACGTTCGGCGACGCGGATCAATAGGGATCAATAGGGGGAGTGTCGTTGGCCGGGTGGGATTTGTCCAGCCCAAGCCGTTATTCCGGCGCCAGATGGGCGATGGAGTTGGCGTAGTAGATCAGCAACTCGCGCTCGGCTTTGGCGGGGATCAGACCTTTGGGCGTCTCTTCGATGATCCCGCGCATCAGGAGCATCCTGAGGCCAACATCGACGGCATAGTCGAGCCGCGCGCGCGGGATATGGCTGTGCGCGCCGACGGTATGCAAACGCTCCAACTCGGTCTCGGCCGCGATTTTAAGGTCGAAGACGGCGATCGGGTCATCGAGCCGCACGAGAATGCGGCAGAGCAGGGCCACCGGCAGCACGGGCACGACCTGACCGACCCGGTTCATCAATTGCTCGCCCAGCGCGGTGACCTGGTCCTCGTCCTTGTTCTGCGCCAGGAACCCACGCAGCGAGAGCGGCGTCCCAAAGCTCACACAGGCATAGCCAAGCCGATAGAAGCGCCCGGTCAGCTTTCGCCAGATCAGCTTTGAGATAAAGCTTGCGGCCGAGAGCGGGCTGACGCGAAACGCCCGGGCGCCCACATCCGGGTCGCGGGCGGCAAGCAGCACCCGATCCTCGGTCACCCGGTCATAGTTGAGCCCAACGGGCACGAAGACCACGTCGCGCGGGCCCTCTGGATCGAAGCCTTGCACGATGTAGCTGAGCAGCCCCAGCTTCGGCGGCTGCAAAAGCCCATCGCGGGAGAGGCCGCCTTCTGGGAAGACCGCCTGGGTCACGCCCCCCTCGGTCGCCATATGGACATAGCGGGCGAGTACTTTGCGATAGAGCGGGCTGCGCGATTTGCGGCGGATGAAATAGGCGCCCATCGATCGAATGATCCGGCTGAGCGGCCAGACCCGCGCCCATTCGCCAACCGCATAAGACAGCGCCGAGGCTTGGGCTGCGAGATAGGTCACCAGCAGATAGTCGAAATTCGAGCGGTGGTTCATCACAAAGACCACAGTGGCCTCGGGGTCGATCTCCCGCAGCGCCACCTCGTCAAACGCGCCGAGGCGCACACGATAGAAGGCTTGCGCGATCCAGCGGGAGACCCGGGCGCCGACGGCAAAATAGGCATAGGCCGAGAAAGAGGGCACGATCTCGCGTGCATAGGTCTCGACCTCGCGAAGGGTTTTGTCGCGGGGCAGAGCGGTCTCCGCCGCGTGGGCGTCGACGGCATCCAGCACCTCTGGGTCATTCACGAGCCGGTCGATGAGAACCTGGCGCTTGGTCAACTTGAAGGACTGGATCTTGAGTTGCAGCCGGGCGTTCAGATCATCAATCGCCCGGTTCACCCGCTTGCGCAGGACCCAGCGCAGGCTGGGACCGATCACATGGTCGAGCAACCCGAGCAAGGCGAGAAACCCTGCCGGGATGGCCAGCCAAAGAGGTACGTCGATGCTCCCCATCATGACGGGATCGTGCCGGGGACAAGATCGGTTGTCTAGAGAGTGAGAAAATCGAGCCTCATAATATTCCAATCAAATCCTATGTTGCGCAATAATCTAAGGTACTCTATGCCTGCTGCATCGCAACATGCCTGAGTCGCGGAAGGGCCCGAGATGACTGAGACGCCAAAAAAGGACCGCCCCTGGCTGATCCGGACCTATGCTGGCCATTCGACGGCGGAGAAATCCAACGCGCTCTACCGCTCGAACCTGGCGAAGGGACAGACCGGCCTTTCAGTTGCCTTCGATCTGCCGACCCAGACCGGCTATGACAGTGACCACCCGCTGGCGCGGGGTGAGGTTGGCAAGGTTGGTGTGCCGGTCAGCCATATCGGCGATATGCGCACGCTCTTCGATCAGATCCCGCTTGAGACGATGAACACCTCGATGACGATCAATGCGACCGCTGCCTGGCTGTTGGCGCTTTACATCGCGGTGGCCGAGGAACAAGGCGCGGATCTAACGAAACTCACGGGCACGGTGCAGAATGATATCATCAAGGAGTATCTCTCACGCGGGACCTATGTGTTCCCGCCAGAGCCCTCCTTGCGCCTAATTGGCGATGTCGCGGCTTACTGCTACGCAGAGGTTCCGAAATGGAACCCGATGAATGTCTGCTCCTATCACCTGCAGGAAGCGGGTGCGACGCCAGAGCAGGAACTGGCCTATGCCTTGGCGACTGCGACGGCGGTTTTGGATCAAGTGCGCGGCCAGGTCTCGGAAGAGGACTTCCCGGGCGTGGTCGGGCGGATCTCGTTCTTTGTAAATGCGGGCATTCGGTTTGTCACCGAGATCTGCAAGATGCGCGCCTTTGTCGATCTTTGGGATGAGATTTGCCAGGAGCGCTATGGTGTCGAAGATCCAAAACTGCGCCGGTTCCGCTATGGGGTGCAGGTGAACTCGCTGGGGCTGACCGAGCAGCAGCCGGAGAACAATGTCTACCGGATCCTGATCGAGATGCTGGCGGTGACCTTGTCCAAGAAAGCCCGCGCACGGGCGGTGC
Organism: Pseudomonadota bacterium; assembly: GCA_039185235.1. Taxonomy (GTDB): domain Bacteria; phylum Pseudomonadota; class Alphaproteobacteria; order Rhodobacterales; family Rhodobacteraceae; genus Thermohalobaculum. The sequence continues at coordinate 11,027 of JBCDAS010000065.1, read as the reverse complement.
AATTGCCAGCTTGGAACGAGGCGCTTGGCCTTCCACGGCCCTGGGATCAGCAATGGTCGCTCAGGGCACAGCAAATCCTCGCGCATGAGACGGATCTGTTGGAGTATGGCGATCTCTTCGACGGCAACCCAGTTGTTGATGCCAAGGTCGAGGCGCTGAAAGAGGCCGCCCGGGCTGAGCTTGCGGCGATTGATCAGATGGGCGGCGCGGTTGCTGCGATCGATCATATGAAAGGCGCGCTTGTGGCGTCGAACACGTTGCGCTTGAAAGCGATCGAGGCGGGTGAGACGACGGTTGTCGGGGTCAATGCCTTCACCTCGACCGAAGAGAGCCCGCTGACCACCGGCGAGGGCGGGATCATGGTGGTCGACCCAGCGGTTGAGGCGGATCAGATCGCAAGGCTCGAGGCGTGGCGCTCAGGGCGCGACGCCGCGGCCATTGAGGCCGCGCTCGCCGCGGTCACGCGCGCCGCGCGTTCCGGGCAGAACGTGATGCCGGCCTCGATCGCCGCCGCCAAAGCCGGTGTGACGACCGGGGAATGGGGCCAGGCGATGCGCGGGGTCTTTGGCGAGTACCGGGCGCCAACTGGGGTGGGCAAAGCCGCGAGCGCGCCACATCAGGGGCTAGAGACAATCCGGGCTGATGTTGACAGGGTGAGTGGCCGCCTGGGGCGCCGGATCAAGTTTCTGGTCGGCAAGCCCGGCCTTGACGGCCATTCTAACGGCGCCGAACAGATCGCCGTGCGCGCCCGCGATTGTGGTATGGAGGTGGTCTATGAAGGGATCCGCCTCACCCCGGCCCATATCGTCAATGCGGCCGTGGAGGAGAGTGTCCATGTCATCGGCCTCTCGATCCTTTCAGGCTCCCATATGGCGCTGATCAGCGATGTGATGACCCGGATGCGCAAGGCTGGTATCGAAGATGTGCCCCTGGTCGTCGGCGGCATCATCCCTGAAGAAGACGCCGAGGCCCTGCGCCACCAAGGGGTCGCACGGGTCTACACACCTAAGGATTTCGAGCTTAACCGGATCATGGCCGATATCATCGATCTGATCGGATCCGCCACGCGCGAAGCCGCTTGAGGCGGGGCAGAGCACTCCCACCGGGCCAATCCAACAAAGGTGTATGCGGCGCAAGCCGCATTCCGCTTAGTTCGTCTCAATCCGCGTTCAGTTCTGCGCTTAGAGCGGCTTCATCCAACAGCGCATCCTCGGCGCTTTGACCTTTGATCGGAACTCTGCCCGCTTCGAGTAGAAGCGGAGCCGCGAAAGGGGTCACCCGACGCGCTTGCACATGATCGACACCGCCCGAGCGGAGAAGCATCTCCTCAATCCGGCCAAAATCCACCAGCCCGCGGCTCGCCTCGGTCCGTGTGATATCCAGCATCAGGTGATCGGGCTCAAAGCGTTGCAGCGTGTCGTAGAGGATGTCGGAGGAAAAGCTCGCCTGCCGTCCGGTTTTGCGCTTGCCCATCACATTGCGCTCGATCAGACCGGCGACAATCGCCACGGCTCGAAACGTCCGCTTCATCACCGCGTTCTGCGTCAACCACAAATCGAACCCTGCACGCAGTGCCTCGCCTGAAAGCAGGGCCGCCGGATCCTGCACCGGCTTCAATCCCCAGAGCATCACAGCATAATCGCTTGCCACAAAGCCGAGCGGCGCGAGGCCCGTTTCTTCCATCCGTTTTGACACAAGCAGCCCCAGGGTCTGGCAGGCATTGCGCCCGGCAAAGGCATAGACCGTGAGGTAATGGCGGTCCCCGCGCAGAAAAGTCTCCGCCAGCAGGCGATCCGCGCTTGGCAGACGTGAGACGCGCGCCTGCATCTCCAGCCAGTCTTGGATGCTCTCTGGCAGGGTGCGCCAAGATGTCTGATCCTGGATGATCCCTAGAACGCCATGGGAAAGCCCGGCGGAAGTGGCCAATTTCGTCCCCGCAAAGACGGCAATCTTTGGCTCGCGGCCGGGGGCGGGGGAGACTTGCAGGGTCATTTCGCGGATCCCCTCATATTGCACGACCTGCCCGCCGATCAGGAAACTGTCTCCAGGAAGCAAAGTTGCGGCAAAGGCCTCCTCAACCTCGCCCAAAGGCCGCCCGCCGCGACGTCCCATGCGCACGCCCAAGGTCTCTGTGCCAACGATTGTCCCCAAATTCATCCGCAAGCGTTGCGCACTCCTTGGGTCGCGGAGGCGCCAAAGCCCGTCGACCTGAACAAGTCGCTGCCACTGATCATAGGCTTTGAGCGCGTATCCTCCGGTCGCGCAAAATGTGAGACAGCGATCGAAATCAGCGCGCTTTAGGGTGCGATAGGGCCCGGCCTTGGTCACTTCGCCATAGAGCTGATCGGCATCGAACGGCGCGGCGCATGCGCTCAGGAGAAGATGCTGGCAAAGCACCTCCAGACCGCCCGCGGGCAAGGCCTCACCATCCAACGCGTCAGCCCTGACCGCAGCCAGGGCCGCCTCGCACTCGAGCACTTCGAACCGATTGGCGGGCACAAGGATCGCTTTTGACGGCGCATCATAGCGGTGATTGGCGCGCCCGATCCGCTGGACCAGGCGTTTGATCCCCTTCGGCGCGCCGATCTGAATGACCAGATCCACATCGCCCCAATCGAGCCCGAGATCGAGCGAAGCGGTCGCACATACCGCCCGCAAGGCGCCTTCAGCCATGGCGCTCTCGACCCGCTGACGCGCATCGCGGGACAGCGAACCATGATGCAGGCCGATCGGCAGGGCTTCGATGTTCTCGGTCCAGAGTGCTTGGAAGAAAAGCTCGGCCTGGGCACGGGTATTGATGAAGATGATTGTGGTTTTATGAGCCCGCACCAGATCCATCACGGCGGGTGCTGCATAGCGCCCGCCCATTCCGGACCAGGGCGGCTCGCCCGCGCTACGGAGGATCGAGATATCCGGGGCTGGCCCCGGATCGGCGTGGAGGATCTTGGTCTGAGGGGCCAGCCAGCGCCCCAACGCCACAGGATCGTCCACGGTGGCCGAAAGCGCCGTGCGCCGATGGCCAGGCGCCAGCGCTCCAAGCCGCGCGAGACAGAGGCTCAACTGATCGCCGCGCTTCGTTCCTGCCAGGGCATGAATCTCATCGACGACAATATGGGAAAGCTGAGAGAAGAGGCGCGGCGCATCCTCCCAACTGAGCATCAGCGCGAGGCTTTCAGGCGTCGTGAGCAGAATGTCCGGCGGCGTTGCCCGCTGCGCGCGCCTGCGCGATTGCGGCGTGTCGCCAGTGCGCTCGTCAATGGTGATCTCAAGACCCATCTCATCGACGGGTCGACGCAGGTTGCGTTTGATATCGACCGCGAGCGCTTTTAGAGGCGAGACATAAAGGGTGTGAAGCCCTTTGCCACTGTCTCTGAACAGCTCAATCAGGCTGGGCAGAAACCCCGCAAGCGTCTTACCCGCGCCGGTTGGAGCAATCAGGAGACGTGCGGGCGATTGGTCATGTACCAGATCGATCTGGTGGGGATGAGGCGCCCAGCCTTTGTCGGCAAACCAGGCGGCGAAGGGGTCAGGCAGTTCGGTCACGTGCAGAGCATACCCCAAGCGAGAGCGAAACCAAGTGCGGCTCGACGCCGAGCCCGCCGCCCGCCCCCACCCACCCCCCTGGCGCGCAGCGGGCCCGTCGCCGAGCCGCTTTAAGCAAATCTTCCTACTTCTGACCCCTCAGCAACGCGCCAGCGATCGGTCAAAATGCTGTTGCATCGCAACGGCATTTTCTCCGGTCGCAAAAAACCGTATGCGCGGAACGCGCATTCCTTTTGGTTCGATCTGGTCTATCGGGTCTCGCGCAGAAAGGTGAGGTAGTGCGGGACCCGGCCTTCGCGCAGAGCTTTTGCCTCATAGCGGGTCGAGGGCCAGTCGGGCCAGGGCTCTCGCCAATCGCTTGGGGCTTCGGCGGTCCACAGAAACCTCGGATCCCCACAAAGCAGCTCCAGGCAGTGACGCACATAGTCCGGGATATCGGTCGCGATCCTCAATTCCGCCCCTGGCGTCATCACTTTGGCCAATTGCGCGATATTGTCCGGATTGATGAACCGGCGCTTGTGGTGGCGCGTTTTTGGCCAAGGGTCTGGATAGTTGAGGAACACACGCGCGATCGAGCCCTGAGGCAGAACATCCATCACATCGCGGGCATCGGCATCCGTCACCGAGAGATTGCTCACCCCGGATCGCTCGATCGCCGAGAGCAGCGTTGCGACGCCGTTGATATAGGGCTCCGCTCCGATCAGGGCGATCTGGGGATAAGCCTTGGCCTGGGCGATCATATGCTCGCCCCCGCCAAAACCGATTTCCAGCCAGACTGCGTCTTTGTCGGGAAAGAGCGCTTGGAGATCGATGGGATTGCGCGCCGGGTTCTCCTCCCAACCGATCCCAGGTGGGGCGAGGGCCGCCAGCTTTGTCTCCATCAGCCGCGCCTGGCCGGGGCGGAGCTTCTTGCCATGCCGCCTGCCATAGAAGTTGCGCCAAGGGGCGCCGTCTTCGCGCTTGGGTCCTGTCATGGGCGGGGTTCTGGCGGCTCTCCATGCGCTTGTCAAAGGGCGATGCTGCGTTCGACCCGGCGGATCGCGAGCGGCAGACCTCCGCGGGTTTGGTGGGTGAGCTCCTCGGTCACCCGATAGCCGGCCCTGAGATAGAACGGCAGCGCTGCGAGGCTCGCCTCGATCATCAAGCGCGCGGCATTTTCTGAGACAAGCGCCTGCTCCGCCCGGCGCAAAAGCGCGGAGCCCAGTCCCTGTCCCTGCGCCTTGGGATCGACATAGAGACCGCAGATCTCTCCAGTCTGATCTGGGTGGCATTTGTACGAGCAGAAGCCAACCATGACACCCCCCGCCTCGCTGATCAGATAAGCCTCGCCCTCTTCGATCGCGCGAAGATAGAGATCCTCGGTCTTGCCGTGGTTCCAGCTCTCAAGCTCTGCCTGGCTGTAGATTTCGGTCGAGATCGCCAGGATCGCGGATCTGTGCACGCGGAGCAGGCCCGCCGTGTCGCCCTCACGGTACGCGCGGATATGAAAGGCCATCCTGCTCTCCTTTCCCGGGCCAAAGCCCAGAAAAGGCAGAGCCCGTTGCGCCTACAAAGCGGATTTCAGTGCATCTACGAGGTCGGTCTTCTCCCAGGAGAAACCGCCATCGGCATCCGGGGTCCGGCCAAAATGGCCATAGGCCGCAGTGCGCCGGTAAATCGGCCTATTGAGGCCCAGATGCGTGCGGATGCCCCGTGGCGTCAGGCTCATCGAGGCGCGGATTGCTTTCTCGACTTGGCCCAGATCAGCCGTCGCGGTGCCATAGTCCTCGATATGGATCGAGAGCGGCTCTGCCACGCCGATTGCATAGGACAGTTGGATGCAGCACTTCTCGGCCAAGCCCGCGGCGACCACATTTTTCGCCAGGTATCGCGCGGCATAGGCGGCTGAGCGGTCGACTTTGGTGGGGTCCTTGCCCGAGAAGGCGCCGCCGCCATGGGGTGCCGCGCCGCCATAGGTGTCGACAATGATCTTTCGTCCGGTCAGGCCCGCATCGCCATCCGGTCCGCCGATCACGAAGCGCCCGGTCGGGTTCACATGCCAGACGGTCTCGTCATCGACGAAGCCCTCTGGCATCGAGGCAAGGGCATAAGGCTCCACGATCTGGCGGATATCGTCCGAGGTCAGTTCCTTGCCATCGCTGTCCTTCTCCGTATGTTGGGTCGAGACGACGATGGTATGCGCCCGCGCCGGTTTGTCGTCCTTGTACTCGACGGTCACCTGGCTTTTCGCGTCGGGCCCAAGCAGCGGTGCCTGACCGCTATGGCGGGCTTCTGCCATCAGACGCAGGATCCGGTGGGAGTAGAGGATGGGGGCTGGCATCAACTCCGGCGTCTCGCTGGTCGCGTAGCCGAACATGATCCCCTGGTCGCCCGCGCCTTCGTCCTTGTTCGCCGCCGCGTCAACGCCTTGCGCGATATCGGCCGATTGCTCGTGGATGTAGCAATCGATCGAGGCGGTTTTGAAGTGAAACCCCTTTTGCATATAGCCGATGTCGCGGATCGTGTTGCGCGCCGCTTCGATGAACTCATCGGCGGAGACTGCATTGACTTCTGAGATCTTGATCTCGCCCATCAAGACCACCTTGTTGGTGGTGGCCGCGGTCTCGACCGCCACGCGTGCCTCGGGCTCTTTGTCGAGGATCATGTCGATCATCGTGTCCGAGATCTGATCGCAGACTTTATCCGGGTGGCCCTCGGAGACGGATTCCGAAGTGAAAAGGTAGTTTGATTTTGACATGAAACGGAGTCTCCAAGGCGGCGCTGCGCGTCGATGCGCAAATGTGCGCGCGTCTATGCCATGTGGCCGTTTGCGAGGTCAAGCGTCAGGCGGTTTCACTCCGATCATCATAGGACTGGTTACCTAACGCCTGGGCCAGATCCAGGATCCGCCGGCGCACATTGCCATCAGAGATCTGGCTGAGCGCCACAACGATGGAATGTCCCTCGGAGGAGGCCAGGAACTCGGAGACCTCGATCGAGCGGCGCAACAGCACCGGATCAGGCACCAATTCGGTGGTCGGTGGCAGGCCCTCGTAGAAATAGCTGGGCGCGACGTTCAAAACTCGAGCGATGTGATAGAGCCGCCCGGCGCCGATCCGGTTCAACCCACGTTCGTATTTCTGCACTTGCTGGAAAGTCAGGTTCAGCGATTTACCCAGCTGTTCCTGACTCATGTTCATCATGATCCGGCGGAGACGCACTCGGCCGCCAATATGTACATCGATTTCGTCTGGAGATTTAACCAACTGCTCCTCGCCTTCTGCAAAAACCAGGCCCCCACGAGCAACCCCGCTCTGATTCCCATCCTATGTCGGAATGTGGCTAAGACTTGTCAATTTGCCGCGATTGACGCGCGAACACGGTCAAGAATGCGAGAATCAGGGCGATTAGGCCAATTGTGGAGGTCCAGCGCATCTGGCTGAAAAGCGTTTCTGGGGCTTTTTCGGGTAAAAGCACATCTATCGCGCCATGCGTGTGGAGCGGCAAGCTGTTGGTGACGCGGCCATAGGGATCGATCATTGCTGAGATGCCGGTATTGGCAGCCCGCGCAGCAGGCAGGCCTTGCTCCACCGCGCGGAATCGGGCTTGATCGAGATGCTGTTGCGGCCCGGCAAAGCCGCCGAACCAGGCGTCATTGGTGATGGTGACGATCCAATCGGGTCGCGGACCAGTGCCGACGATCTCATGCGGAAAGATCATCTCGTAACAAATCGCTGCGGCAAAGCTGGGCAGGCCAGGCAGCGAGATCGTTGCGGGCCCCGGTCCTTCGTCAAAGCCGCCGAAAAGGGCGATCTGCTCCAACCCAAGTGGCTTCAGGATCCAGGCAAAGGGCACGTATTCGCCAAAGGGTACGAGGTGGTGCTTGTTGTAGCTTGGGCCCATCGAGGCATCGGGCAGGATGGTCACCAGCGAGTTAAAATAGCCGATCTGAGCGCCCGCCTCAGGCGCTGTGATGGCGCCCGTCACAACCGGCGCGCCACGGGCTGCGGCTGCGATCTGTTGGCGGCCTTCCGGGAACCGCTCGGGCAGGTAAGCGACCGCCGTCTCGGGCCAGAGGATCAGGTCAGGCGTGCCTTCACGGCCTTCGAGTGGGGCGGCGCTGGCTTCGAGTAAGCGGCGGTAGAAACGCGGGATGTAGTCTCGGTTCCACTTTAAGTGCTGCGGGGCATCGGGCTGGACGATCCGGATCAGGGGCGCGTCCGGGGCGTAGGTCACCGTCTCGGGCACCCGCGCGGTTCCCCAGATCCAGAGCCCCGCGAAACCCGCCGCCGCCAGCGCGGTCCCGGCCAGACTGCGCGCCAGGAGCGCCATTGGCAGATAGCTGCAAAGGAAGAGGACGATCAGCGTCAGCCCGAACGGACCCGCCCAACTGGCGCTTTGTAAAAGCGGTGTCTCGACCCAGGCATAGGCTGGCAGCGCCCAGGGAAAGCCGGTCAGTACATGGCCGCGCGCGATCTCCACCAGGGTCCAGCTGCTTGCCAGCACCAAGGCCTGCAAGGCCAGGGTTTGCGGCCAGATCCGCTTGGCCAACCAAAAGGCCCCGGCCCAGAAGAGCGCGAGGAAGCCCGGCAGCAGGGTCAGTGCGAAAGGCAACATCCAGGCGTGTTGATCGGGGTCCACTAGGAACGCATGGCCGATCCAATGCAAGCCGCTGATGAAATAGCCAAGGCCGAGGCCCCAGCCGATCCAGGCGGCTTGGCGCGGTCGATCGACCTCGGCCGTCATCGCCAGCACAACCGGTAGCGCGAGAAAGAAGCCCCAGGGCAGATCCGTCGGCGCGTGGCCGAGGGTCATGACCACGCCCATAAGGGCCGACAGCAGAACCCTTTGCCAGCCACTGAGCTGCCTGAGCCGTCTCGTGACCCCTTGGCCGGGCGCGCCGGCCGGGGAGAAGTCGATCACTCCGCCGCCTCACGCACCGGTTTCGCGGTTCCGGCCCCGTTCAGCGTCAGTTGCAGGCGCTTGATCCGCCGAGGATCGGCGTCGAGGACCTGGAACTCATGGCCCATCGGGTGTGGGATCACTTCACCCCGCGCGGGCACCCGGCCCGAGAGAGTGAAGACGAGGCCGCCCATGGTCTCGACATCTTCTTCCCAATTATCGGGACGCAGGTTGAGCCCGGTCGCTTCCTCGAATTCCTCGATATCGGCGCGCGCGTTGATCGACCAGATGCCGGGGGATTCTTCACGCCAGAGCAGGTCGAGCGTGTCATGCTCATCCTCGATATCGCCGACGATTTGCTCGACCAGATCTTCGATCGTCACCAGCCCATCGACGCCGCCGAACTCATCGATCACCAGCGCCATATGAACGCGCTCGCCCTGCATCTTCTGCAGGAGGGGCACAATCCCCATCGATGGCGGCACGAAGAGCGCCTGGTGCAAATGGTCTTCAGGTGCGAAGTGGGTGCCGTTTTTCTGCCAGCCGACGCCGTAGCGAATGGCGAGGTCTTTGAGATGGATGAACCCGATCGGGTCATCCAGCGTCTCGCGGAACACAGGCAGGCGCGAGAAGCCGCCCCTCTCAAAGGCTGACATTGCATCGCCGAGATCGGTCTGGTCTGAGACAGCGACAATATCGGCACGCGGCGTCATCACATCGACAACCCGAAGCTCTCGTAGGCGCAGGATATTGCCGATCATCAGGCGTTCCGCCGCTGAGGCACCTTCGAAGCCCGGGCCAACCACCTCACCCGTCTCGTTCACAGGGATCTGGTCAGCGGGCGGTTGCCGGCGGAAGAGTGATGCAAAGAAGGAGCTCGTCACGCTCCCCGGGTTTGAGGTCCCGTTGATCTCCGAGCTTGTACTGCCCGGACTGTCGTCGCTCGCCGAGCTCTCTTGCCCGGTTTCTGCGTCAGCGCCGCCCCGTTCGGGGGGCGCGGTCTCGCGTGCGTCCATCTTTCCTTTCAATGCGTGGTTGCCCACGCCTCCTATGAATAAGGGGTCTCGATCCCGAGTTCGGCAAGTGCCTGGATTTCGATCCCTTCCATCAACGCTGCGTCTTCATCCGTCTCGTGATCAAAGCCGAGCAAATGTAAACACCCGTGTAAAATCAGGTGGGTTACGTGATTTTTCAAGTCAATTGAGTGCTCTCGGGCCTCACGTTCGCAAGTTTGCAGCGCAATAGCCACATCGCCGAGGGGGGTTTGGCCTGTTGGAGCCGCGTGGCTTGGCGGCGGCGGGGTTGCGCCCGGTTGGTCTGGCGTTAGGGCCTCGCTGGGCCAGGACAGGACATTGGTGGGGCTTGGTTTTCCGCGGAAGCTGGCGTTGAGCCTGGCGATCCGGTCGTCGGAACAGGCGAGCAGGCTGATCTCGTAATCCGCTGGATCGAGGTTCTGGGCGGCCAAAGCGGCCCGCGCGGCGGTCTCGGATATCTCGGTCAGTGGAAGGGCGTTCCAGCCGTCATCCTCGATCGTCAGGTCGACCAGGCTCACCCCTTGGTCCCGCGCACCTGCGTCTCATAGGCCTTGTCATAGGCGCGGATGACGCGCGCGACCATGGGATGGCGGACCACGTCATCGGCGCTGAAGCGGATGAATCCGATCTCTTTGACGCCGCGCAGGATCTCCAGCGCCTCGACCAGGCCGGAGGTGACGCCGCGTGGCAGGTCGATCTGGGTCGGGTCGCCTGTGATCGCCATGCGAGAGCCCTCGCCCATGCGGGTCAGAAACATCTTCATTTGCATAGCGGTTGTGTTCTGGGCCTCATCGAGCACGATGAAGGAGTTCGAGAGTGTGCGGCCCCGCATGAAGGCGAGCGGGGCGACCTCGATGCGCTTCTCCTCCATCAGCTTGTCCACCTGCTTGCCCGGCAGCATGTCATGCAGCGCGTCGTAGAGGGGGCGGAGATAGGGGTCCATCTTGTCCTTCTCGGTCCCAGGCAGGAAGCCAAGCCGCTCGCCCGCTTCGACCGCAGGGCGCGACAGGATGATCCGGTCGACCTCACCATCCATGAACATCGAGACAGCCGCAGCGACGGCCAGATAGGTCTTTCCCGTGCCAGCGGGGCCGATGCCGAAGACCAGCTCTTTTTGGAAGAGCTCAACCGCATAGGTGCGTTGGGTGGCCGAGCGAGGCTCAATCGTCTTCTTCTTGGTCCGGATTTCCAGACGTCCACCGGGGAACATATCAAGCTGCTGCGCCTTGTTCTCGGCGGTGACATCGGCGGGGAAATGGCCGACGCGGATGAGGGTGTCGAGATCGCCTTGCTCCAGCCCGCGCCCATGTTCCAATCGCCCATAGATCGCATCGAGCGCGGTTTTGGCGGCGGTGCGGGCTTCGTCTGGGCCGTGGATCGCGATCTGATTGCCCCGGCGCATGATCACGACGCCAAAGCCTTGTTCCAGGGCTGTGAGGTTCTTGTCGAACTGGCCGCAGAGATCGATCAGAAGGCGATTGTCCTGGAACTCGATCAGGGTCTCGTCCAACGCGCCCGCTTCAGTCTCGATCATAGGCTGAGGCTTGGGTTTGGGTGTCGGCACGAGAT
>JBCDAS010000064.1:0-15624 GCA_039185235.1 Pseudomonadota bacterium | reverse complement strand
GGCGCCGGGCGTCCCGCTTCGCATTCATGCGAAGTTGGCGAGCTTTGCTCGCCGAGGGCCCGTCAGGGCTCCGGGACGCTTCCGAAAGGTGCGTGCTAGGGGTTTTCAAGTTTGTGGATCATTTGAAACACGCCAACCCGCGCTTTGGTTGGGCAGGAACGCCTCAACCGCTGCGGTGGCGATTACAATGGTCTGATCCGTCTCGGAATTGGTCACGTTCAACCCACCAGCGACTGCCACCACTTCGACCCGCCCTCGCGGCATGTATTCGGCGATGGCCGGCAGATCGACCTCACTGGGCGCCTGCACGCCGATGGTCACTTGGACCCGCATCTGCGTATGCGAGATCCCAAGGCGCTCGAACAGGGGGATCGAGGAATGGCGCATTGCATCCTCCACCGCCCGGATCGCCGCTTTGGTATAGTCCATCCCGTAGAGGTCATTGCCGGTGCCCATTTCGATGATGAAGCGTTGATCGCTCATGACATCTCCTCCATGTCAAAGGAGACGGAAAGGGCCGCGTTGGCGATCACGGTTGGCTTGCCATCGCCCTCGGGGCGCGGGATGTCCAGCCCTCCATGTCTCACGCGAATGGTGGGCTGACCGTAAGGAAAAATCGCCGCTATCACCTCTGGATCAACCTGATCCGGCTGCTGTACGCCGATCTCCACATCGATCAACATCTGCTCCTTCTGAAACCCAAAGAGCTCGGCGAGGTTGATCGAGTTGTGCCAGAGTGCGTCTTTCACCGCCCGCGCCGCAGCCTCGGTATAATCCTGGCGGCGCAGCGATGTGCCCATTCCGATCTCGACCAGCAATCTGCGTTTCATCTGCTCTCCTTAAAAATCCCGCTTCCAGCGTATGCCGACCGTAGGCTCGCTATCGGCGCCGATCTCGGCGTCAAGATTGATATCTTCAAAGACTTCAACCTCGACGATCACAGCCGAGTCGCCCCCGGTCAGCCCTTGCTTTGCGCCGACAAAAACACCTTCGGAGACTTCCTTGCCGGCTGCGAGCGCGGCATTGCCATCCTCATCTTGCTCGACACGCAGCTGATCCAATCCAACCGCGCCGCGCAGTTTATCGATCGTGCCATCGCCGCCATCCATCAGCGTGGCCAGGCCAAGGGCCAGTTGGATTGCCTGGCTTCCAGTCAATGCCTGGCTGGACTTGCCAAAGAGGGTTTGCGGCAGCACCTCATCTTCTTGCAGCGAGGGCGAGGAGGAGAAGCTGAGCTTTGGATCACTTCCGCGCCCGGTGACCAGGATCCGGCCCGTCAGATCGCTGGTTTCACGCTCGAAGGTGATGTCGATGCGCGGATCGATCGGAATGCGCCCGTCAAAGCTGACCTCGGACTCCTCCAGATCGAACGTCTTGCCAATCAGCTCCAAAACGCCGCGCACGCTCTCAACCTTGCCGGTAACCACTGGGGCTGCGGTACTCCCGCGCACTTGCATACCCACTTTCCATTGGCTGTCGAGCCCGCGACCGCGCACAAAGACCCGGCCCGGAGCTGTGATGTCAAGATCGAGGGTGGTGGTGCTTTCGCCCCCTGGTTCCGGCGGATCTTCCGCGCCTTTGATCTTGACCTCGCCCAGATCCGCAATATCGGCTGATGCGGTGGAGACCAGGCGGACTTCGACGGTCTCCAAGATGATCTCCCCGCCGACATTCAGCCCATCCACTGGCCCTTTGACCAGGATATCCCCGTCGATCCGGGCAGAGACATCGTCGCGCCGGATCAGCACCGCTTTGTCGATCAGCGTGCGGATTTCGATACCCGACTGGTCGAGCGCGATGGTGCCGTCGGTCTTTAATGTTCCCTGGACACCGTCGGAGGCATTGAGCGCGAAGGTCAAATCCCCCTCTGGCGTGATCTGGGTTCCAAGCGTGAGGTCGGTCAGGATCGTACCCGCATCGAGGTTCTGATAACTGCCATCCGAGATCTGGATATCGCCTGCCAGCTCTGGGTCAGAGATATCGCCCGTGATTCCAAGCGCCACCACCGTCTGGCCGCTCAGGATATGGCCCGGAGCGGGAACCAGAGCCCAGAGCTTACCGATCTCGCCCTGCCAATCGATCACACCCGAGATCGGGCCACGTGTGGCCAATTGCGGGATCAGGCCAGGGCGAACGGGGGCAGAGAGGCGGGCGCGCAAAGGTTGGCCGAAGGGACCGGTGATCTGGCTGTTGATACTCGCCGTCCTTCCGTCCCAATCGCCATCGACATCCAGAGTGAGAGCGCCTGCATCCTCGACCCCTTCGAATTTGATCTCTTGCCCATCGAGCGTGAACACTGCCGGTCCACGGCCGGTATTGAAATCTGCCTGAGCCGAGAGGCGCCCGCCCAGGATCGGCGCACCACCAAAGCGCCGGGCGAGTTCCGCATCGAGATTGGCGAGCGCCAGTTCGCCGATCAGGCTTTGCCCGGTTTTGCGCAGATTTCCGGTCAGCCGCCCATTGCGGGGGAGCATCAAATCGATCTCCGAGACCTGCACCGTGTCGCCGTTGGCGCGGATCTCTAAAGGTGCAGCCAGGGAAAGCGCCTCTTCGGCCAGTGCCGCCTCTAACTGGGCGATGTTGGCGCCGAGATCGGGGCCTTGCCCGTCAACCTGAGCGGCCAGATTCAGGGTGAGCGGATCTTTGCCCATGGTGCCCGCGCCATCCGTCTCGACTTGCAGCGCAGAGAGGGGACCTCTGGCGGTTAGAGTGATGGCCTCCATCTCGAGCGGCTCGGCGGTCAACCCAGCGATCTTGAGAATGGTGTCGATCTGAGGCGCACCAAGCACATCACCCAGGCGCGCATCCAGATCCAGGCGCGAGAGCGCGGCTGTCGCCGCTGAGAGGTTGGTCCCCGTCAGGGTCGCTCGCCCGGCCTGTTGGCCCTCGGCATGGGTGAGCGCGATCTTTCCTTGTAAGGCGCCACCGAGCTGCGTCCCTGCCAGGGCAGAGAGCGGGCGCAGTGAACCCGTCGTCAGCGCAATCTCACCATCGGCCAGCGCACGATCAGTTTGCACCACAAGCCCACCCTTCAGCGCCAGGCCAAGCGCGCTGGCGCTGAGATCAGACAGCGTCAGCGCGGGCGCCTCGAACAGGAACCCGGTCGCCGCGGTGATATCGCCATAGGGGCTGTTGGTCAGACCCAGATCGAGTTGACCCGCCGGGGCGCTGCCCAGGCTCAGATCGTGATCCAGCGCCAGATCGCCATAGCTGGTGGCGTCAAAGACAACATCCTTCAGCGCAGCGGTGCCAACGACCTGAGGCGCCTCTGGCCTTAGTGTCGCCCGCCCTTCAATCGACGCATTGGCATCAAGCGCAACGCCGTAGAGCTCGGTGATCGGGCCGAGCGATGCGGTCTGGAGGATATAGTCAACCTCTCCTGCGCTGCCATCCATCTGGAGCTCCCCTGCCAGTTCAGCATCCAGCAGATTGGTGAGGAGCGTGGTCGGCGCCAGGGTGAGCGTCTCACCCGCGATCTTCGCTCCGCCGTCAAAGCGCACAGTGCCCAGAAGTTCTGGCGGGATCTTATCCAGCCGCAAGGCCTGGCCCCGGCCTTCGACGCCGATCTCCATGGCCTCGGCACTGCCAAGCGCCGTCACCGCCAAGCTCAGCGAACGCGCATCGACCAGCGCGTGGCGCAGACCCTCAAGTGCTGCCTCTGCTGCGAGGTCAATCTCCCCGCTGCGATGCGAAGCCTTTCCCTCGGCCGAGATCGCCCCCTCGATCATCTGGCCATAGGCCGCAGCCACGGGTGCGATATTGGGGGCCGTGATCGCAAGCGTCAGATCGGCATCCTGGCTCTCGAGATTAGCGCTCCCTGCGAGATCCAAGGTCAGCACTTCAGAGGCCAGGGTCAGGGCCTCAAGCATCAGATCAGGGCCGGTCAGCTCCCCAGCGATCATGAGGTTGGGCGCCCCCAAGACACCGGGCGCGATCTTGTCCAGCCGCAGCCCCTCGGTCGCGCCCCGGATGTCAAAACGGGTCTGTGTGTCGTCGCTTTCGGCCATGGGGCGTTGCTGGAGATCGACCGTCAGGCTCGCTGCCAGAACATCGACCGGGGCGGTTTTCAGGTCCGTCAGCCCCAGATCTCCTTGCGCCGAAAACGTTCCCGGTGCGCCGGTGATGTTGCCGTCGAACAGAAGCCCGCCGAAATCCACGCCCTCGATTGGCGCGGCAAGCCCGCTGCGGGCCTCTAGCACCACGGCCAGATCTGCCGCGCCGGTCGGCCGCGTGTACGTGCCGCTGGCTTCGAGATCGATATCCGGGGCACGCAATTCCCCGGCTTCGATCAAAAGCACCCCGTCCTCCCCCTCCGCCGCGCGGGCGATCAGTTCTGCCCGCTCCCCCAGCAACGCCGCCAGATCAGGATCAAGGCGCGGGCCAGGGGCCGCGCTGATCTGGGCATCGATCTCGAGCGGCCCGGCATAAGAGATCGCAGCCTTGCCGGTCATCTCCAGCGTCTCGGCCAGGCGGATGTCGAGATCCATGCGCCAGTCCTCTGGCGGGCCTTCAGCATCGATGACAGCGGTGGTCGGCGCCTCTGATGGCAGACCGGAGAGCGCTGCGATCAGCCCGTTTGGCCCTTCTTTCGCATCCAATATCAGGCGCAAAGTGCCCTCGGCGAAATTGTGTTCATAGTCGAGCTTGATCACCCCCTCGACCGCGTCGTCGCGGGTGATGTTGATCGCAATCGCCTGGACATCGCCCTCATCGCGGCCCATTCCCTCGGCGGTAAAGGCGATTGCATGGCCAAGCACCGGTTCGGCGATCTCGACATCTTCCAGCGCCATCCGGTCGATCCGGACCGTCAGCGGGGCGCGGGGCCAGGCGATCTTGAAATCGGCAGGCGCCGCCTCGGTTTCCTCCTCGGAAGGTGCGTCCGCTGGCACCGGTGCGCGCATTACTTTCACGCCGACCAGGGCAAGGTTCGAGAACTCGACCTCGCCGCGCAACAACCGACTGGGGTTCCAAGTGAAGTTGAGATTGTCAGCTGTCAGCCAAATCCCCTCCCGGTCGGCGATTTTCAGCCCGGTGATTGCGGTGACACCATCCTCAGGCTCCACCACCTCATCGGCGGTGATCTCGAACTCTCCTTCGGTCGACAACTGGTCCAGCAGGAACTGCACCATCTGGTTCTTCAGCCCCAGGAAGGACAGTTGCGCCGCCGCCGGAACGGTTGCAGCGCAGAGCAGCAGAATGACCAAGATCCGTTTCATCAGAACGCCTGTCCAATCGAGAAGTAGAACTGGAACGTATCGTCGATCTCCCGTCCGTTGAGCGGGAAGGCAATATCGACGCGGATCGGACCGGCGGGCGAGTAGTAGCGGATCCCAACACCAGCGGCGACCTGCACGCCTTCGTTGAAGTCGGGCACGATCTCTTCGCTGACCGAGCCCGCATCGACAAAGACCACCCCGCCGAGATCGCCAGAGATCGTGCCGCGAAACTCTCCGTTGAGCTCGAGGACCGAGAGGCCCCCGGTCGGGTCGCCCGCCGCATCCAGCGGACCGATCGAGCGTTGCTCGAACCCGCGCACCGAGCTGCCGCCACCAGAGTAGAGCCTGCGCGTATCGGGCACCGTCTCCAACTCATCGGTTAGGATAAAGCCCGCCCGCCCCCGCGCGGCGAGGACATAATCCTTGGTCCCGGTGATGTCATAATAAGTGCTCCCGCGCGTATCGACCGTCAGGAAGCTCGCAAAATCTTCGTCGAATGTGCCGACGAAAGGTGTGACCTCGGCTAAAAATCGTGACCCTTTTGTGGGGTTCAGGAGGTCATCCGATCCATCATAGGCCGCCGATAACGGGATCCCGAAGAGGTAGGATTCCGATTCCCCCTCCAGATTGTCATCGATCAAACTCGCCTCCAGCAATCCGCCCGCACCAACGGTCCAAAAGTCGTTGAGCCGCCTGGAAATGCCCACGGTCAGCGTCGCGGTCTGTGCGTCAAACGCATCATCCGTCTCGTTCGAGACCTCAAGCTCGGCAATGAAATCCTGCCCATCGCGGAGGTATTGCGGCTCGCGATAGCCAAAGGTCAGGCTCTGTAGATCGAGCCCCGCAATCGCTTCCGCCGTGAAAGTCTCGTTCGCGCCAAAGAGGTTCCGGTTCTCGTAATCCAGCTTCACCGAAGGCCCATCATCGGTGTTGTAGCGCGCCGATGCGCCCACGGTTCGCTTCTCCCGCTCGGTCGCGGCGACGGTGATGGGCAGAGACACCGGCGCCTCTCCCTCGGGCGGGTCATCGGGCGCGCGCACCGAGATCGAGTCGAAAAGATCTGTTGCCAGCAACTCGTCCTGATAGTCCTCCAACTCCTCTTGCGTGAATGTCTGGCCCAGATCGAAATCGAGATACGTGCGCAGGTAAGCTTCCTCGACCTCATCCAGCCCTTCAAAGGTCAGAGCGCCATAGACCGCCAAGGGGCCGGCATCAATCGGCGTGACAACTTCAATCGTCTTGGCCTCGAGATCCGCAAGGGCCCGGCGTTTGCCACGGGCGGCATAGGGGAACCCGCTCTCTTTGAGGCGCAATACGGCCAGGTTCTCCGCGTCCAAAATCGCCGCCGCATTTGCCGGTTGGCCGATAGGGGAGCCGAACTCGGCTGCGGCCAGCTCCGGTGCAAGACCGCGAGAGGTGATCTCGAACTCATGCGCGGCGAGGGTGAAAACCGGGCCGGGGTCGACCTCGAACAGGACCGTCGCCTCGGTGACCTCGGTGCCGTCTTCCGGCTGGATCGGTGTGACCGTGATATCGACCGATCCCTGGTAATAGCCCCGCGAGCGCAAGAGCTTTTGCACCATCGGCTCATCGGAGCTGGCGCGGCGGCGCAGAAACGCCAGGCTCTGCGCCCCATCCGGCTCGCGCTGGAAGGTCGCGAGGGCTTGCTCCGCTAGCGCGGTCGCCTCCTCATCCGGCAGCCCGGTGATCTCGGTCTCATAGTCGATCGCAGTCTCGGGCTGTTGGAACAAGGGCTCGTTCAATCCCTCATTATCGGCACATCCCGCGACCAGCGCGAGCGCCAGGACCAGGGCCGCCCGGACCGGATATATGAGCGACTCGCGCATAGGCTCACCCTACTGAAGAGGTGCCTCTTGGCCCATGCCCAAACATGCGGCCCGGCTTGGAAAGCTAGCTTACTGCGGACCGCCCAGGGGCTGGCCATTCACCGTGATCCCAGTCTCACTCATCACCACCGCTGCTGTGCGTCGCCCCTCATCATCCAGCACGGTGTAGCTGTTCAGCATCAGCTGAGCGACCATCAGGTTGTTGGGCGGCATGACACCGGATTGCGCCATGGCGGCCAGCACATCATCGACATTCTCAAGCGTCACGTCGATCTGGCCGACAGGCAGGTTGAGAGGCTGCAGCAGTTCCACATCGCCTTTCGCCTTAGCCGATAGGCCAAGCATGTCGAGATTGAGCGCATTCAGGCTGACATTGCCGAACTCGAACGCGTTCTCACCTGCTGCGGTCGCCTCGGCGGTTGTCATTTTGGTGCGCATCGTGCCGCTCGCATCGAGCACCAGTTCCGCCGGGGCGCGGTCAAGCGCGTCATTCGGGTCGATCGAGGACCAGAGCTGATCGTCCATCACCACATCCACCATCGCGACCTTAAGTGCAAAGGGCTGCATATCGGGGCTGGGCGCGAGCGGCAGACTATAGGTGAAATCCATGATCTCGATATCCACCTTGCCCCCTTTGAAGGGTCCTTCGGCATCCGATACCAGCTGCATTGAGGTGGCCCGCGTATCACCTTTCAGCTCGAGGATCCCATCGGTCATCGAGACCAGAGCCGAACTCGCGCCCGCGCCTGAGGTAAATGTCCCCGCAGGCGTCGTGTCGCTGCCGCCCGTATGGACGCGTGAGACATTGCCCTGGGTGGTGACCGTCATGTCCAAGCCCTTGGTCAGTTCACCGCCGAGAATTGCTCGGATCTCCTCCAGCGTCTCAGCGGCGGAGGAGCCGCTCATCTGGATCCCCTCGACCTGGCCTTCAAAGGTGATCGGCGCGCCGGTATCGGCTTTCCCCCGCGCGACATAGTCGACCAGACCGATCTCGGCCGCGACTTTCGTTGCGGCCTCGGCAATCTGTGGTGGATGTTCTGTGCGCGAGGTGAACTCGGCCAGCTCAACCGCGAACGACGTCTCGCTCGTCGCGTCGCCATAGACCATCAATAGGCTCTCCGCGTCGATCTCAACCAGTCGGCCAGCACCTGGGATGCCGGTCGTCGTGACCTCTGCCGCGATGGTTTCGAACTCGATCAGATACTGCTCGAGCAGATCCGGCTGTTGCGCGCGGGTCTCTTCATTGGGTGTCACTTCCAGGCTGAAGGTCGCGGGCAGTTGGACCACAAGGCGCTCGGTCTCGCTGAGCTCGGTCCGGGCGGTGAGTTGCGGCAGGCGGATGGTCCTCTGACCGCCCGAATCCACCACGACGATATCGCTGGCGCGCACTTCATAGGCAAAGGGGAAGCCACCGATTTCCCGCTTGGCCACCGTGATCTCAGTTCCAAGCGTCTTGAACGCGGCGATCTCGGCATCCAGCCTCGCATTCACCTCCTCACGCCCGGCGTTCCACAACATCCCCCAGCCAACTGCTAGCAAGGCGGCGATCCCGCCGATGATGATAAGCGCGCGTTTCATGGCTGAGGTATCCTGCTGATTGCATTGCGAAGGCACCTTGCCGGGGGGCATCGGTCTTCGCAAGGGCGAAACGGGTTATTCCGGGCCAAGCGGCGCTTCGGGTTTTGCGAT
Source organism: Pseudomonadota bacterium (assembly GCA_039185235.1). GTDB lineage: Bacteria > Pseudomonadota > Alphaproteobacteria > Rhodobacterales > Rhodobacteraceae > Thermohalobaculum. Next base: position 6,872 of record JBCDAS010000064.1, on the reverse strand, counting down.
CATGTAGCGCATCACCCAGATCAGCCGCTCCTCGGCGCGAGTGATCGCGACATAGGCGAGGCGTTTCCAAAGCGGGATCCCCGCCTCCATATTGCCCGAGCGTGCGGCGGCCCAAAGGTCGGGGGCAAAAACCTGCACCTCCGGCCATTGGGAGCCTTGTGCCTTGTGGGTCGTCACCGCTGCGCCATGGAGGAACAACGCCCCCATTCGGGCGGCCGAGATCAGGCGTGGTTCTTCCTGATCCGGGCTTTCGATCTGGATGATCGCAGCGACCGAGATCCCGGGCTCTTCCGTGCCTAGGATGTCGACCCGAGCAAACCCCGCCCGGCGCCCAACACCCAGATAAGTCGCCTGGGCGCCTTTGATCAGCCCGCGGGCTTCCAGATCGATCCGCTGTTTGCGCTGTTTCAGCGGCAGCTCCAGCCCATCGCAGATCAGGGGCTCGCCGGGCACCATCTGCTCGGATGGGATCTGATGGGCGGTGCGAAAGGCATGGATCAGCCGGATCCGGGTCTTGTTGCGCCAGACCAGGACGGGTGAGGACTGCATCAGCGTCGCATCCGCCCGGGCGGCCAATCTGACCCGATCATCGCGCTCTGCCGCCTCCTTCACCATCGCCTCGAACCCCTCGAAACTCAGCTCCGGGTCCGCCAGCGCATGGGCGAGGTCCAGGATCGGGTTGTCCGCCTCTTGCCGATGGATCCGGCTGAGGCTGAGGACCCGTCCCTCAGGCAGCGTGTCGAACACCATCTTGCCCTTCGAGTTCACCGGCGCCAGCTGAGCCGGGTCGCCGAACAGGATGATCAGCGAGAAGATCTCGGCCAGATCGTCCATCTGGCGGTCATCGATCATCGAGGCTTCGTCGACCAAAGCGATGTCCAACGGATCTTCCCGCCGCTTCCACCCGGTGATGAAATCAGCCCCCCGCACCCCGATCCCCGCCAAAGCGCCAGGGACCGAGCCATGCTCATCAAAAGCCGCTTTCGCGCGGTCCAGCGCCTCAACCGTCAAACCATCGACCTCGGGGCGGGTCTTGCGCTCACCCTGAAGCCATTCGGCAACCTTCTCGAATTCCGGGTCGTAGACAGGCGTATAGACGATGCGGTGAATGGTGGTTGCCTTCACGCCTTTGTCGCGCAGAACCGAGGCCGCCTTATTGGTGGGCGCGAGCACGGCAAAAGAGCGCTTGTCGCGATGTTTGCGCGGCTCCCAATCGGCGGTGATCGCAAGCAATCCACAATCGGCCAGCGCATCGGCGATTTTGGCGAGCAGCACGGTCTTGCCCGAGCCCGCCTTGCCGGTCACGGCGATCACATCCGCCACTCGATCCGCCCCCGAGCCCGGTGTGGTCGTCATCGCTCGGATATCCACCCCGTGGAGCGCGAGACGGTCAATAACCGTCTCCCAAGCCGCTGTCTGGTCGGTGGACAGGGCAATCTCGGCCTTTGGAGGATCGGCTTCTAACATGACAGAGGGGTTAGCGCCTTCTGCCCGCGCTGGGAATGTTCAATCGTCCCGCGCAATCAAATCAGCCCAATGGTCTTCCAACCAAGACCGGGTTTTGGCCAGCTGCGCGAGCCCCTCGGGCCGGGTCAGCCGCCAGACCGGGATCCTGGCTGTCAGCTGGGCTGCTTGGCGAAAATGATCGGCTTGGCGGCCCAAGCTTGGTACAAATTCCGGGCGATAGCCGTGTTGGACGATCAGATCGGTCGCCTCAAGTGGCGTGTAACGCGCTGCCGCGATCTGTGGCCCGCCACGCTCCAGCACGACCACGGCGCCAAGGCGAACTGGGTCGGCGGTCGAGACCTCGCCGCGTGGGACAAAGAACTTCTCTGTCCGATTGGCGATCTGGCTGCCGCGTGGCCAATCAAGATGGTCCAACGTGTCCTGCCAAAGCTTGAATTCTGCACCTCCGGGATGGGCGAGCACCTGATCGCCCTGGGTCTGCAAAGCGATCACATCATCTCCGAGCACCGGATGCGCGGCCGCCATCGTCGCGGCCAGGGTCGACTTCCCCGCGCCCTGCTCGCCAACAAAAGCGATTGCTGTGCCGGCGATCGCAACAGTCGCGGCATGCAGCGTCTGGATCCCGCGCAGATGCAGGATCAGGCCCATCACTGAACCGGTGAGATAGAGCCTGACATAAGCTTCCTCGGCCTGATCGGCAGGGGTGACAAGAACTGTGCCTTCATCGCGGATCCAGAAATCGCCCGCATCTGCGACCCGCAGCAGATGGCCTCCCTCGGGATGGGGGACCATCGTGTTGACCGGCGTCTCCATTGCTTCGGCAGTTTCTCGCGCTGCGGTGCCCAAGGTGATCGTGACATCGGCGGGCGGCTCGGCCCTGGCAAAGCCTGGCAGCGTCAGGTCCGAGGCGAATGTGAGGCCGTAGCCGCGATAGAGGCCCCTCATATCAACCCCTCCGGCAAGTCCATTGGCTCCAACCGGTCGATCTGGAAGAGCGTGAAGGCGATCCCGATATTGGCCTCTAGGATCTGCGGACCGTCGCGGCCCCAGATCACGTCCCAGCCAACGAGCGGGCAGGGGGGCGGCATCGCCTCATGCGCCTGGGTGAGATGGGGCAGGATTTCCGCCCAATGTGGCAGGCTCTGCCCTTCAAGCGGCATCTCGGGCCGCAAACCGCCGCTCAACAGACTACGTTGACCGGGCCCTGCGCGCAGGATCTCACCGGTTGTGACCTGGACCCGGCGAAACGCCCCGCGATGGCTCGCCAAATCACCTTTGGCCGGGATCTGCACCAAGGCATCGAGCACATCCGCGGTATCGCTCTTTCGGCAGGTGATCACTCGGGCAACTGGGAGACAGCCGAAAGCCGGATCAGTCGGGATCAAAGGCTGCAAGAGGAGATCCTGGGCACGAATGCGCGCGTGCAAATCGGCGCCAGCAAGCGTCTCGCGACCCGGCCCAAACGCCTCCTGCCCTTGCCAGCGATCTCGCGCATGCCGATACCAGGCTGTCAGCCGCATTCCGCGCCCGCCATAACGGGGTTTGCTCACCACTGCATCGCCTTGCAAGGCGTCGAGCAGAGGCACAATCGGCGCCCCACGCCCTGCCATCCAGTCATGGAAAGCCCGCTTGTCGCGAGACAACTGGCCGGTCTGCGGATTGGTGATCTGACCCAGCAGGGTCGAGGTCTCGGTCTCAAAGCGCCATGGTTTGTCCAGGGCCCCGCGCAGATGGAGCTGATAGAGCACGAATTCCCTGGGCGGGATGTTACGGGTCAATGCGGCCCGCCAACAGATCAGCCAAAGCCCGCGCGGCCCAACCCGCGCCTCCCTCGCGGAATTGAGCGACAGGATCAGCGATGAGACCGGCCAGATCAGGCTCGATGCAACCCAAATCAATGGGCTGAGCGCGGCTGGCCAGCGCGCCAGGACCGCGTGTCGCGCCGCCCGCGACCAAGGATCGGCACGCTGCCCCGGCCAAGGAAATCCCATGCGCAGCAAATAGGCGAAAGCGCGCCTCAGCTTTGTCATGGCGCGCCTCTTGCCGCCCACCAGATCCTCAGATTGCGCAGCAGAGCATAGCGTGGCGAGGCAAGGCGCTGGGTCAGCCCCTCGCCATAGGCCATCACGCAGAGATGGTAGTGGAGACGCGCCTTCGTCTGCCCCGGCTCGCCACCTGGGCTTGCAATCAGGTGCAGGAAATGCGCGACGGCGCGGCGCTCCAGCCAACTGGGCGCTGGCCAGCCCTCGGGCAGGCGTGCCCCGAGCACAATGTGGGCGAGGTGAACCGCGATCCGAACCGCGCGACCAGAATTCAACCGCCCGGCAATCGCCAGATCCTCGCACCATTCTCTATCCGGTTTGCGCGGCAAGAGCTGGGCAATATCGACCAGCCATTTCAGCCGCCCCCACATATGCAACTGCCCATGCACCGAGAGATAGATCAACGCCGCGCGGTCTGAAAGGACATCTATCGTTCCCCCAGTCTCCAGCGGATAGGACACCCTCGCCTCTGGGATTGCGTCCAAGCGGATCCAGCCCCGCAGATGGGTCAGCCGCCAATGCAGCTCCAACACGTGGCCGTCGAGGTCATAGAAAGCGATGTCATTGGTCTCTGCAGTCAGCCTAGGGTCGCCGCTCTGCGCCAAGCGCAGCCGGGCCTTATGCAAAGCAAGATAGCCGAGATCGGTGATGGCCGCGACCGCCTGGGGCAGATCCGGCTCACCGATATGCAGATCGATATCCTTGGAATGACGCAAGGCGGCGCTGCCGAAAAGCTGCTCGGCGAGTGGCCAGCCCTTGGCCAGAACCGGGCGGCACCGGAGCGTGCCGAGCGCATCCAGACAGCGCTGTGTTTCAGCCTTCTGGGCAAGTGCCGCAAACGCTGCCGCCTGTGCCTCTTGCGCAAGTTGCGCCTGGGTTTCGACTGGGAGAGTTTGGCCGCGCATCAGCTCTGCCAGATAAGGGCCCACCCGATGGCGCGTGCTGCCCAAATCGATGGCTCGGGCGATGCGCTCGGGCGCCTCAGGTCCCGCCCCGCGCAGGATACCGATCAGATCGCGCAGATCTTGGGGCCAAGTTTGGGGTAGGTCCTGCGCAAGCGTCACGAAAACTCGGCAATGATGTGAAACCGCTCGATCCCGTCTTCACCGCTCACCAATGTCTCGCCGACTTTCAGCCAAGCATGGGCATCGCCAACTTGGTCGGGGGCAATGCCAAGGACAATGGTCGAGGCCATGCCCCGCCGCCGCAACATTCGTCTGAGCGCAATGACCTGCTGGAGGCAAAGCGCGCGAAACGGCATCCGTGCGGCGACGCGCTCGACCAATCGCCCGATCGCGCGCGCCTCCTCGGTGTGTCCAGTGTCAGCGTCAGCTCCGTTGCCTGCTAGAAAGCGTTGATAGACCCGCGGCGGTCTGAGGGTAATCAACCGCGCCAATGCAAGTTCGCCAGCGGCCTCCAGGTAAACGCGCCAGCCGGTCACGTACCGACCTCGATCACCAGCCCATGGTCCTCCAGATCCTGCACAAAGCTCCGCAGATCCGCCAGACATTGATCCGGCGTCACGTCGTAATCGGCACAGAGGCTGGTGACGAGCTCTTCCTCGGTCTTCGGCTCGGCCAACAGATCCCAGATCCGCGCGCCAGTCCCCTCCATTGCAAAGTATTTCCCATGGACGGCACTCATCGCCATGACCCGGTCGCCATAACGGGTCTCGACATGGTCGCTGCCGCGCCCAAAGCGGCGCTGCGAGAAGCACTGTTTCGACATGACAGGTTCCGCTTCGTTTCGGCCAAGCTGCACAAATCTCATCGCCGATCAAGGTTGTCCTTGATTTAACAACGGTGCTGCGGAGTTTTCTCGGTGCGGTCGGAAGCGGCAAAACCGTCCGCTGAAACTGGCCTAGGAGTTACATTGGGCGATCAGGGCCGCCAACGTGGGGTCTGCGCAAGAATCTGTCCCAACAAGGTTGCCGCCTCGGGTCGATTGGGACATCGCAGCCTTTTCCAAGACGGGCTTCGTCCACTCGCTCTTGCTCTCAACGGTGCCACTCATATCCAGCTCCTCACTCACGCATGGTGCGCGTGCCCCTAACGCGCTAAGTATGATAATACGCCTTCTAAGTCAATGCTAGAAACAATCCACGAGGCGCGTGAGAAAGCTGTCAAAGAGCTGATAATAAACGAGGAAACAGACTGCGCCATATTGGTTCGACCCCTGTGCCGCTAGTCCCAAAATGGGGCAAATCGAGCTTATATCCCGCTTAGATTGTGCGCTGCACGCGTTAAGTTCCGCGCACGATGTCCATCATGGTTAACAAGGGGCAATAAGATGCAACTCAGCGCGATCCTATTCGACAAGGATGGAACGCTTTTCGACTTCAACCGCACTTGGGCCGCGGTGGCCGAGCAGAGTTTTGCCGTTTTGGCCCAGGACCCGGCTCTGCAGAACCGCTTGGCCGAGCTCGGCGGCTTCGATCGCAAATCGCAGACTTTCACCCCTGGCGCGCCCATGGTGGCGGGCACTTTGGACGATATCGCGGAGCTTTGGCTGCCCCATCTCCCGGGCCAGACGGTCGAGGGAATCGCGCGTCTCCTGGATGACGTGGCGCTCCAGGCGACCCAGCAGGGGGCCCTCGTCCCGGCGATCGATGGCTTTGTCCCTTTCCTGCAAGACTTGCGCGCGATGGGTTATCGGCTGGGGATCGCAACCCATGACTCCTATCAAAGCACGATCGAACAGATCTCGGCCGTGGGCGCGCGGGAGCAATTCGACTTCATCGCCGGATATGACAGCGGCTATGGCATGAAGCCCGGGCCCGGCATGCTGTTGAGCTTTGCCAAAACGGTCTCGGTTCCCCCTGCCGAGGTCGTGATGGTGGGCGACAGTGTGGGTGACTTGAAAATGGTCGGCAATGCGGGCGGCGCCCTGGCGATCGGCGTGCTCAGCGGCCCGGCGAGGGCGGCAGACCTCGCCCCTTATGCGGACCATGTGGTGACGACAATCGCCGAGATCCCAACCCTCCTCCGCGGATTGTCTGGCTAGCCAAACTTGCTAGGGTGACCGCATTTCCAAAGTAGGATTAACCGATGGCTTACCTCCTTCTGGATTACCAAGGCAGAAGACATTTCAGGCCCCGCTTGGACCTCTCACTTAAACCGGAGCATGGGTATTGGGGGAAGTCCGATCCGCTTCCAGAGGACGCGAAGCAGCCAGCAGATCCAATCTGGGTGCTGGGGCCTGACGACGAAGATGGTGTGCGTCGGCCCGATGATTTTACGCAATCCTTCAACGGCGTGGTCGTCAGCGAACGCTTCAAGGATCTAATCGAGCGCTTCGATCCCGAGGCCTGTCGGTTCACGCAGGTCTCACTCACCGAAGATCCCCATAAAACCAAACCGATCC